>CAIYVC010000079.1 GCA_903929535.1 uncultured Caulobacteraceae bacterium
CGCAGCTGGGGTATTTCCACGTCACCGCCGACCCGGTTTCGACCTGGGTCCAGCTGACCTTGCTGCGCGCGCCCTGGCACAGCGCGCGCTTGGTCACAAAGTTATAGATGCCGCCTTTGCCTTGCGCGTCGCCGGGGTACCAGTTCTGCACCGTGGAGTATTTGATCTCGGCGTCGTCCAGGAGGACCAGCTCGACCACGGCGGCGTGCAACTGGTTCTCGTCGCGCATCGGCGCGGTGCAGCCTTCCAGATAGGAGACGTAGGCGCCCTGGTCGGCGATGATCAGGGTGCGCTCGAACTGGCCGGTGTTCTCGGCATTGATGCGGAAATAGGTCGACAGCTCCATCGGGCAGCGCACACCCGGCGGGACATAGACGAAGGAGCCGTCGGAGAAGACCGCCGCGTTGAGACAGGCGAAATAGTTGTCCGAGGTCGGCACCACGGTGCCGAGGTACTTCCTGACCAGTTCGGGGTGCTCGCGCACGGCTTCGGACATCGAGCAGAAGATGACCCCGACCTCGGCCAGCTCCTTCTTGAAGGTTGTCACCACAGAAACGCTGTCGAACACCGCGTCCACCGCGTAACGGGGCGCACCCTTCACGCCCGCCAGCACTTCCTGCTCGCGCAGGGGGATGCCCAGCTTGGCGTAGGTGGCCAGAAGCTCCGGATCGACCTCGTCCAAACTATTGAGGAGGAGTTTTTCCTTGGGCGCGGCGTAGTAGTAGAGGTCCTGATAGTCGATGCGCGGGAAGTTGAGCTTGGCCCACTTGGGCTCCTCCAGCTCCAGCCAGCGCTCGAACGCTTCCAGCCGCCAGTCCAGCATCCACTGCGGCTCGTTCTTCTTGGCCGAGATGAAGCGCACGGTGTCGGCGGAGAGGCCCTTGTCGGCGAACTCCTGGGCGATGTCGGTGACAAAGCCGTGCTTGTACTTGTCGGCCTCCAGCGAGGCGACGTGATCGACGGTCTGTTTGACGGCGGCCATAAGCGTTTACTCCTCAGGCCGCGGGCTGGCGCTGCTGGCGCGCCGACTGGCGCTGCCCGTGCTGCGACCAGGCCTTGAGCCAAGCGTCGGTGAAAATGGTCCAGTCGGCTTCGGTGCTGTTCCAGCCGCCGGAGACACGCAGGACGTAGGGCGCCAGATCGCTCCGGCCCATGGCCTCGGCCACGCGGCTCGGCTTGACCTTGCCCGATGAGCAGGCGGAACCCGCCGACACCATCACGCCCGCAAGATCCATCTGCATGACTTGCAGTTCCGACGGGAAGCCGGGGACGGCGAAGCACAGGGTTGCGGGCAGGCGCGGCGCGCCCTGCCCCAGCACCACGGCGCCCAGCCGAGCCGCCGCCGAGTCGCGCCAAGCGGCCTGACCGGCGGCCCTGTAGAGATCACGCGCGGAGGCCTCGGCGGCCGCGCCGAAGCCGGCGATGCCGCTGACATTCTCGGTGCCAGCACGGATCGACCGTTCCTGGCCGCCGCCGTGCAGCTGACGCGAGAGGCGCGCCCGGGCGCCAAACACCAGAGCCCCGGAGCCCGAGGGTCCGCCGAGCTTATGCGCCGACAGGGCAAGGGTGTCCGCACCCAGCGCCCGCATGTCGATGGCGATTTTGCCGGCGGCCTGCACCGCGTCGACGTGCAGCCAGCCGTCGTGGGCGCGCACTAGGGCGGCGGCCTCGCCGACCGGCTGAATCACGCCGGTTTCGTTATTGGCCAGCATCAGGGCGACGAAGGGCGCGCCGTCGGCGGCGTCCCAGCGGTGCAGCCGGTCCTTCAGCCATTCGATATCGGCCACGCCGTCGCCATCGACCGGCAGGAATTCGACGGCGGCGCCGGACGCCTCCGCCGAGGCCAGCACCGTCTCATGCTCCGTGGCGCCGACGATCAGACGGCGCGCGCCGGCCTTGACCGCGCTGGCGATGGCCAGGGCGTTGGCTTCGGCCGCGCCGCTGAGGAAGATCACGCTGCCGCTGGGCATAGCCACCAAAGAAGCGACCTGCGCCCTCGCCTGCTCCATCAGCGCCCGCGCCGCCCGGCCTGCCGCGTGAACCGAGGACGGGTTGCCGCCCACGGCCAGGGCGCGCGCGACCGCTTCAGCCGCCTCGGGCCGGATCGGGGCGGTGGCGTTGTGATCGAGATAGACGGTTTGAAGGCCGGTCATGCTCATGCCGCCTTGGAGGGGCGCAGACGGCCCTCAATCACGTCATCCAGGGTCACGCCCGCCAGGAAGCCGTGGATATGGTCGCCCAGCGCCTGCCACAGGTCGTGGGTCAGGCAGCGTTCGCCGCCGGGCATGCAGCCGCCCGCCTTGCCCTTGGCCTTGCCGGGCTGGGAATTGCAGCGCACCGCCTCCAGCGGCTCGTCCACCGCCAGCACGATGTCGACCACAGCCAGCTCATGCGCCGGACGGGCCAGACGGTAGCCGCCACCGGGGCCCCGATGGCTGACCACCAGGCCTTCGCGGCGCAGACGCGTGAACAGCTGTTCGAGATAGGCCAGCGACAGGTCCTGACGAGCGGCGATGTCGGCCAGGGCCACGGCGCGCACCTTGGCGTCCACCGAATGGCGGGCCAGATCGGCCATCGCCATCACGGCGTAGCGTCCCTTGCTGCTGAGGCGCATGAGCGGCTCCTAAAGACCCTAAACCAACCGGCGCAGAAATCGCGCGCATCGGGCACGGCCTGTGTTACAAACCGCGCCTTCGTCGCCAGACCCTCGCGCAAGCCAGGCGGCAGACGGCTTGGATGTATGAAACCTGAGTAAGCTGGTCAAGTATTCTGACCGCGCCAAACTGGGTTTCGCGGCTGATGCGGGAGCACATATGCCCGAAGTGGTTCTGACCGGCGCGGCCGGCCGTATCGAGGGTCGCTATTCCCCCGGAAAGAAGGACACGGCGCCGATCGCCCTGATCCTGCACGGCCACCCCAAGGCCATGGGCCAGATGAACAATCCGGTGCCGGTGCAGCTCTTCCACCTGTTCATGAAGCGCGGCTTCGCGACCCTGCGGTTCAACTTCCGCGGCGTGGGCCGCAGCCAGGGCGAATTCGACAGCGGCGTGGGCGAACTGGCCGACGCGGCGACGGCGCTGGACTGGTTGCAGACCAACAACCCCACCGCCTCGCAGTGCTGGGTCGCCGGCTTCGACTTCGGCGCCTGGATCGGCATGCAGCTTCTGATGCGCCGGCCGGAAACCGATGGCTTCATCTCCGTCTCGCCGCCGACCAACATGTACGACTTCAGCTTCCTGGCCCCCTGCCCGGCCTCCGGCCTGATCCTGCACGGGTCCAACGACACCGTGGTCCCGCCGGTGGAAGTCGAGCGCGTGGTCTCCAAGCTGCGCACGCAGAAGGGCATCGTCATCGACTACGACCTGGTCGAAGGCGCCAGCCACTTCTGGGCGGAGAACCTGCCGGACGTGGAACAGCGCGTCGGGGACTATCTCGACAAGCGCATCGCCGCCCGCCCGATCTAACTAGTCCAGACTTTCGGCGAGCCGATTGAGGGCCCCTTGCGGGTCCTGATCGATGATGTCGCCGTGCGAGACGATGATCCGCTTCAGGTCGGGCCTCAACGCCCAGGCCCGCAGCTGAGCCGCAAGCGCCGCCTTGCCCTTAGCGAACTGCAGCTTCACCGCCGTCGGCACCTGCGGCTCATCGCCGGCGAAGCCCATCACGCCCAGAAGCCAGCCGCCGAGCCCCTTTGCCCCGTGGATCGAACCGATGATCTCGTTGACGATCAAGGTCAGGCCGTCAGAACCCGAAACCTCCAGCGCCGCCTCGTGCTGCCCGGTGCCCGCCACGTCCACCAGCACGACCGACGGATCGCCGAAGTCTGCGCTCACCGCATCCACCGGCACGGCCTGCTGAACCTTCTCCCGCCCGCCCGCCGGGGTGATGACCTGAAGGTCCGGATAGCGCTGCTTGTAGATCGGCGCGTCCAGCCGGTGGCGGTCGCAGGGCACGATGAGATAGGCCGGCGTGCCGAACGCCTCGAGCCGCGCCATTTCGTCTTCGTTCAGGGCGATGGCGCTGAAGATCACCAACCCGCCGTCCTTCAGCCGCACCACCGTCATCCGGCGCGGAAAGTCGCCGATCGGCATGTGGATGTCGCCGACTACGGTCAGGATGTTGCCGGTCACGGCGGTCAACTGCCCATGGGGCAGGACCGTCCAGGTCTTGAAGGGCGCGGCCATATCGAGAGTCCTTCCTGCTGTTTCGGATAAGAAAGCTGGGAAGGTCCTGACTCGTTCCGGCTTGGAGAGCGCGGAGCGTTTGTGCATCAGGAAATTACCGCAGGTCCAAATCGAGGCTGCGTCGGCGAGAAAACGCCGCCATTCTCGCCGCCAACAAGCTTGGCGTTGATCCGAAGAGAACGGATACCAAGGCGTTCGATCGTGGGGTGAAACAGGCATGACGGCGTCTGCTTATCTGGACGAGGTCCAGCAACTCTACATTGCATATTTCGGGCGGCCGGCTGATGCGGCGGGGCTCACCTACTGGGCCGATCAGGCGGACAAGGCCGGCGGCGACCTCACTAAGATCGCACCGCAGATTTCGGCGTCAGCCGAGTCGCAGGCGCTCTACGCAGACATGACGGCCATCCAGCAGGTCGCCGCGATCTACGAAGACCTGTTCGATCGGACGCCCGACGTGGGCGGGGCGATCTATTGGACAGACCAGATGACCTCAGGCGCGACGCCGGCCTCACAGGTCGCCCTGGCCATATCGCGCAGCGCCCAAGGCGACGACGCCGTCGATATCGCCAACAAGATCACCGCGGCCGACGCCTTCACCGCCGCGATCGGGACGCCGGCCAGGGCGGCCGCCTACGCGGGCGACGCGGTGAGCGGCGCAAAGACCTACTTGCAGACCATCGACTCCTCAACACCCAAGATGACTCTGGCGGCGTCGGGGGCCGCTGCCGCGGACCAGGCCGTCAACACGGGCGCAGCAGCAGCGGCGTCTGCATCCGCAGCCATCACCCTGAAGGTCTCTGGCGCGACGGTGGCGTTGTCCGGAACGACCGGGACCATCAACCTCAGCGGGGCGGACCTGACCGCCTATCCGGCCGCCGCCTATGGAACCGTCGCCCTGGCCAGGGCCTCGGGCGCGATAGCGATCAACAATACAG
Source organism: uncultured Caulobacteraceae bacterium (assembly GCA_903929535.1). GTDB lineage: Bacteria > Pseudomonadota > Alphaproteobacteria > Caulobacterales > Caulobacteraceae > BOG-938. The sequence goes on from CAIYVC010000079.1 coordinate 5,123, forward strand.
CCTCCGGCGCGACCTTGTCTGCGGCGGGTAATTCGGCGGCGACGACCTTCGATTTCAGAACGGGCGTGGTCGGCGGCGCCGATCCGGTCGACGGCGCACTGAAGTACACGGGCTTCAAGAACTACGTTGCTTCCAACAGAGGCGACACGGTCACGTTGTCTGATAGCTCACAGACCGTCACCGGCGGCGCTCTGGCGGACACCTTGGTGATTGGGAGCTCGTTTTATTCCGGTTCCGCCGACCTCAAGGCGGGGGCCAATGTGCTGGAGGTGCAAGGCTTCTACGCCGATCTCACCCGCGCCAGCCTATCCGCCACGGGCGGCTCCCTGGGCTTAAGACTCGATGGATTCGGAAACACCATCGTCATGACGCAGGAACAGTACCGCATGTTCAGCGCCGGAGGGATGACGTCGCGTTACAATTATTCAAATCGCAATGAAGTAGATTTCAACGGGTTCGCATCGATTACCGATAGCAACTTGTTCAGTACGTATCAATCTTACGGCATCATTACACTGAAGATGGATAACAATGATTCGGATAATGTTAAGTCTTAATCGAGCAGCACCATTGTGATGAGCCGGCCCATCTTCAACGGCAGTGCAACCCTGTACGGTGGAGGAAATGTGCTGGATGTGACCACGCGGGCCGGCGACGTCAGCGGTGCCAACTTGCCAAACTCCACCAGCGGCGGCCTCTTGGGCCTCAAATTCGACGCCGGCGGCCCCCAGACCATCACCATGACCACCGCCCAATACGGCGCCTTCAACGCCGGCGGCATCACCCTGGGATTCGGCAGCACCCCCAGCCAGAACACCATCGTCCTCAAGGACGCCGGCTCGCTGGCGGCCAACAACAGTGTGCTCAACTACACCCTGGCCACGGCCGGCAACACGATCGCCTTCAACCAGTCCGCGCCCACGCCATTCAATGCGCACCTGTTGTCCAACTACCTCGGCACGGCGGATGTGCTGAAGCTCGGTGCCACTGCGCTGGTGGCCAGGGCTGACGGAGGCGTCACCGACACCTACACCACCGGAGGGTTCGACACGACTGCCGCCAGCCCCTTCGCGTTCCTTAGCGACGTCGCCAAGGACGCTTCCGGCTCAGCCCACGTCGCCGCCTACAATGACGGAAGCAACACCTGGGTCGCGTCGGTCGACGGCAGCGGCCACTTGATCAACGTCGTCGAGCTGGTGGGCGTGAATACGCTCACCTCGATCGCCACCGTCGCCGGAGCCTCGGTCGTCGTTGTTGGATAAGAGGCCCTCAAGCCGCGTTGCTCCTCCGGATCGGTTCGGCTATGGAGAGCGTCCGTCGCGCGGACCCCTCGGGGATTTGCCGAGGGTGTTGGTGACGTGGCCGAGTGGCTGAAGGCAACGGTTTGCTAAATCGTCATACCCGCAAGGGTATCCAGGGTTCGAATCCCTGCGTCACCGCCACCCCCTTTGATAGGTAGGCCGCGCCAAGCATGGCGGACGCTCCTTACACCTTCGCCCTGGACGCCTACCTCGCCCGCATCGGCTATGCGGGACCGCGCGAGCCCACGCTGGCGGTGCTGCGCGAGCTGCATCGGCTGCACCCCCAGGCCATTCCCTTCGAGAACCTGACACCGCTGATGGGCGGGATGGTGTCGCTGGCGCCCGAGGACATCTTGGCCAAGCTGGTGGCCGGCGGGCGCGGCGGCTACTGCTACGAACAGAACGGCCTGTTCCAGACGGCGCTGGAGGCCCTCGGCTTCAACGTGACCGGCTTGGCCGCCCGGGTGCGCTGGGGCGCTCCGGACGACGCGCCGCTGCGGCCCCGTACGCACATGCTGCTGCGGGTCGAGTTGCCCGAAGGTCCCTATCTGGCCGATGTCGGCTTCGGCGGCCTTGTGCTGACCACTCCCCTCCGGTTCGAGCCCCATAGGGCCCAGGACACGCCCCACGAACGCTTCCGGCTAGCCCCGCTGGAGGACGGTTTCCTGGAGTTGCAGGCGGAGATCGGCGATGGCTGGCGCGCCCTCTACCGTTTCGACCTGACCCCGCACATCGCGGCGGACTACGAACCGCTCAACTGGTTCAGCGGCAGCCACCCCGCCTCCCCCTTCACCTTCACCCTCAGCGTAGCCCGGACGCTGCCCGAGGGCCGTCTGACCCTGGGCAACCGGCGCTTCGTCAGGCGTCAGGCCGGGCAGGCGCCGGCAGAGCGGATGATCGACAGTTTCGAAGAGCTGACGGCGGTGTTGAGCGGCGACTTCGGCATCAGACTGCCCGACGGCATCGAGGCCATCCGCGGCAAATTGGGGCTCTAGCCGCCCTCAGTACATCTGGCAGCGCGCCGGCTCCTGCTGCGCCATCTTCAGGCTGGCGGCCAGGGCCATCTGCACATCGCCGACCGCGGGCGTCGCCATATCGAACAGCCGATAGACGTGGTCCTCCATGACCACCCCATCATGGCCCAGCAGCTTGACCTCCAGGGTATGGGCGCCGTCGCCGATGCGCATCAGGGCCGCGCTAGAGTCGATGTCGCGCTTGCCGTCCTTGTAGTTGGAGGAGAAGTCCACGGCGCCGAGGAAGCTGGCCTTGCTGACGCCATCGGGCGGCGGCCGCGCGTTCAGCTGCTCCACAGTCTGGGCGTACTGGTCCCAGGCGCGCACGGCGGCCTCCATGCCGTCGACCACGATCTGGATCGAGGCGGTGGCCGAGCGGACGATATCCTCGCCGGACACCGTGTTGAGGGTGATGATCGACAGAGGCTGGGCGCCCGCGCGGTCGCCCGCCAGCGGATAGACGATGTGAACCATGGACGGCAGGTCCGGGCGCACGTTGGGCACCGCCCAGTGGACTTCGCCGCCCTGGACCATACCCTGGTCGCTCACGCGAAGGGAAACACTGACCGAGGGATCGGCGGCCATGGCCGTGCAGACCCGTTCGGCATGGGCCGTCCCGGCCAGACTCAGACCGGCGATCAGGGACGAAAGAGCAGTCAGGCTCGCCAGACGCATCACAATCTCCTGGCCCGAAGGCCCACCCTTTACCAAGGATGGGGCGAGTGTCCCCCATGCCCGGCGCCCTTGTCGAGGGGCGCCGGCTAACGCGAGGCCTTTCGGATCAAGGCTGTGCGTTTGGCGCCGTAGTCGAAATGGGCCTCGTCCAGATAAACGCGCACCTCGCAAAGGATATCCCCGCCGGGCTCACCGGCCCAGATGTAGCTGCGCGACAGCTGCACGGTCAGGTTGGCCGGAGACACGCCTTCGAAGGTGTCGCCCCACGGAATCAGCGGGGCCAGCTGGGCCCATTCCATGCTGGCGGCTTGATGCAGTTCTTCCTGCGCCAGGGCGTCGAGATCGTCAGAGGTGCTCATGACGGCACTTAGCGCTGGCTCTGCGGCGTCCTCAAGGCGGTTTCGCCTAGGACTCTTCGCCCAGGATGGCGGAGCGGATCTCCGGCACCTTGAAGAACAGGTAGTCGGGCGTGCGCGCGATCATGGCTGGGGCGCGGGTCGAGCCCCAGGACACGCCGCCGAAGGGCATGCGCGCCGCACGGGCGGCGTCCAGGTCGCGGATCTCGTCGCCGATCACCAGACACTGGGCCGCCGGGACCCCGGTCAGCCGGCTCATGCGCAGCAGCTTGCTGCGCTTGCCGAACATCGACACCCCGCCCGCGTAGGCCTCGAACAGCTTGGCGTGCTCGCCCAGCACGGCGCGGATGGTCGGCTCGCCATTAGCGCTGACCACGGCCAGGCGGACCCCGGCGGCGGACAGCTCGTCAAGCAGTTCGGGGATGCCCGGGAACATGTGGATCAGGTGCACATCGGCGGCCATGCGGCTGCGGACATAGTGGGCGATCATGGGCAGCTTCCAGCGCCGGATGCCGAGGCGCCGCATGATCTGGCGGGCGTCGGAGTGGCGCAGGTCTTCGAGCTCGTGATCCTCGACCCGTCGGAAATTGAAGCGGTCGGCCACGTCGTTCATCATGCCGATGACCCACGGGAAAGAATCCGCCAGGGTCCCGTCAAAATCGAAGATGGCCAGCCGATAGCGCATGGCGCCCTAATCCCCCGCCACGCGATCAGCCGCAAGCCCTGAAGCGGTGTCTTTGTTGCTTAAGCGCCCTGCCAGCGCCGGACCCGGCCCACATCGACGTGGACGAAGTTGGAGGTCGGGTAGTAGCCGACGCCACCCCTGCCGATATCGAGGGCCGCCTTGTGCAGATGATCCAGCGCCACGCCGTCCAGACGGATGTCCATGGCCATGCCCTGCATGTGCAGGCTCTTGCTGGCCACGCCGTCGCTGTGTTCGTGCAGCATGGCGTTGGTCCTGGGCGAACGGTAGCCGGAGATGATCTGGAATGGCCCCTGCGCCTCGACCTTGCCGCCGAGCCTGGTCAGCAGGTCCAGCAGACCCGGATCCATCATATGCTCGTCGCCGGTGCGGAAGTCGCGCAGCACCCTGTTCACCGCCGCAATGGCGTCGGGAACATAATGGCCGTCTTCCCAGTAGATAGCCTTGAGCGACTCGCCGGTGTGCAGGTTATGCAGCGCCACCTTGCGCGGAGCCATGTCGATGGCCGCCTGCGCGAAGGCGCGATGACCCGTGGCCGTGGACAGACCTGCGACCGCGGCAGCACCAAAGCTGAGCTGTAAAAGCTTACGTCTTGCTAGCAAAAAACCCTACGCCGCCCGACACGGCGCCCCGACTATTCAGAGGATGCCGATAGAGACACCTCAAGTCGGGGGTGCAGGTCAAGCGTTGCTGGATTTAGTTCCGGCAATTCTTTGCAAAAGCTCGTGATCCCAATCGTAAGGGTCCTTGCCGAAATTCATAGCGCCATCGGCGCCGGCGAACGCCGTCCAATAGAAGATCAGCACCGTGACCGGCTTGGCGACCGGCACGCGCTTGGTGTCGGTGGCGTCGATGGTGGTCTTGATCAGCTCGGCGTTCCAGGCGCCGTCGCCGTCCAGCAACTGCTGCGCCAGGTCCTGGGGCTTCTCAAGCCGCACGCAGCCATGACTGACCATCCGCCCCTGCTTGGCGAAGGCGCCGCGCGAGGGGGTGTCGTGCAGATAGACGCCGTAACGGTTGTCGAAGTCGAACTTGATCTGGCCCAGAGAGCTCTTGGGGCCCGCCGCCTGCTGCAGCCGCTCGCCATCGGCGGTCTTGATGACGTGGATATCTTCGCGCTCGAAATAGCCCGGATCGCTGCGCTGCTTCGGATAGAGCTCCTTCTTGGCGATGGAGTCCGGCACATTCCAGGGCGGGTTGAAGACGATGCTGGTGATCTTGGACCGCAGCATCGGGGTGTGGTCGCCCGGCTTGCCTGAAGCGGTGCGCATCGAGAGCACCGGCTGGTCCGCCTTGTAGAGGGTCAGGACGGCGGCGGCGATGTTCACCTGGATGCGGTCGGCGGGCAGGCTTTCCGACAGCCAGCGCCAGCGCTCCATATTGGCCATGATCTGCAGGACGCGCTGGCCCACGGGCATGTTCAGCGCCGCCAGGGTCGGCTTGCCGAGCTCGCCGTCCGCCATCAGGCCGTGACGCGCCTGGAAGGTCTTCACGCCATCGACGGTCGCGGAGTCGTAGAGGTTGGGATCGCCCGCTCCGGCGGGAATGACGATGCCTTCCACGCCCAATCGGGCGCGCAAGGCGGGCACGCGGGCGTCCGTCGCGCCGGGTTTCAGCACGGGACCTCCTGGCAGGGATTGCCAGCCGCCCTTGGCGGCGATGGCGCGGTAGTCCGCAAGGCCTCTCACCAGCTGCTGATAGCCGGCATAGGCGGGCGGCAGGCTGGCCAGCCATTCGGGCAGCTTGTTGGCCGCGACCGCAGCGTCGAAATCGGGTCCGGGATTGAAGGCGGCCGGGCGCATGCCCCACTCGTCGTCGAAGTCGGCATTGGCCAAGCGGCCGCTGTGCAGGGCGGCGGCGTAGCGTAGGACGGCGGCCTTCAAGACGGCCTCGCCCTTCTGCTTCACGGCGGGGTTCGGCGATTGAAGCAAGGCGTCCAGACCCGGCGGGGTGAAGGCCTGGTCAGGGAAGCCCTGAGCCGGCGCCTGGGCAAGGGCCTGGCGCAACAGCGCGACCTGCTCGGGCTTCAGGGTTGCAGAGGTAGGGGCGGCAGACGCTGAGGGCGCGGGCGTTTGAGCTAGACCTGCCCCAGAGCCAACGGTAATCGCGAGGATCAAGGCCAGGGCGGACATCGGGCGGGAAACAAAGGTCATCATGATCTTCCAAGGCCAAGCTGGCTCTTCGGATCAACGCTCGAGATCAACTGAGGTTCTGGAGACAACCATCTATTCTGAAATAATTTTCCTAGAATCAAAAACGGCTCCCGACATCGCCGGGAGCCGCATGATCGTTCTGGATCAAGCGATTAGTGCTCGATCACTTCCTTGCGCACGGTGGTCACCTCGCCGCCATTGGCGGGGATGTAGGTCGTGGTGACGGTGCGGGTATAGGTGTCGAAGGCGCCGGGGCCGTAGCGGGCGTCATAGTCGGCGCGGGCGCGCTCATAGTCGCGCTTCTGGGCGGCGTAGTCGGCGCGCTGGTCGCGGTAGATCGCCCGCTTTTCGGCATAGGCGGCCGAAGCATCGGCGTGGGCGATCTGCTTGGCGTCATAGTCCTGCTGCTTGGCTTGGTATTCCTGCTGCTTCTGCTGGTAGTCCTGCACCTGAGCTTGGTAGGTCGCGTCGGCGGGCTGCGCCATGGCTGCAGAACCGGCGCCGGCGCACAACGTAGCCGCCAGAATCATGGCTCCGGCATACTTGGCGGTCCGGCTGGAAGACGAATGGCGCATGGCGAAATCTCCTGTAGCGAACGCCAAAATTCGGTTCAGCGGACGCGAATGTTTGTGTTGCCCGGATAAACGCAGCCCCAGGGCTGAAGTTGCGAGAATTCGCTGCGCAATCGCTTACGGCCTATGGCCATTTGCCCGCATCACCGCTTTTATGACGCCCCGTTTGGACGGAGTGCGACGCTTGCGGACTTTGCGACCTGCCCTATCCGTCCTTATCCTAAGCGCCGCGGCCCTTTCCTTGGCGGCCTGCGCCGGCGATCCAGGGCCGCGCGAGCCCAGGCGCGATCCCAAAACCCAGCCGACCCTGTTCATCAGCCCCGCCGGTAAGCCCTTCCACGCCGGGCCGGGCGAGCCCTACCCCGTCCGCACCTGGTTCGCCGAGGCCGACCGCAATCACGACGGCAAGATCACCAAGGACGAGTTCCGCGCCGACTTCGAAGCCTTCTTCCGCCAGCTGGACACCAACCACGACGGCATTCTCGACGGGCTGGAGGTCGCGGCCTACGAAGAGCAGGTGGCGCCGGAGATCCTGCCCCGTCTGGCCCAGACTCCGGCGCGCGAATTTAGCGGCGATGACGGACGTGGACGCGGCGGCGCCGGCGGTGGCCGAGGGCGCAGAGGGGGCGGCGCGGGGGCCGTTCAGCAGCTAGCCACGGCCCCGCCCAAGCGCGGTCAGGAAGCCTTCGACGGCGCGCCGGAATTCAGCCTGCTGAACGTGTCGGAGCCGGTGATCAGCGCCGACCTCAACTTCGACGGTAAGGTGAGCCTGGAAGAGTTCATCGCCGCCGCCGACCGGCGCTTCGCGGCGCTGGACGAGGACAAGCTGGGCTATCTGACCCTGGAGTCCCTGCCCTACACGCCCGAGCAGATCGTCGTCGAAGGCAAGAAGCCCAAGCGCTAGAGCGTTATTCCGGTGGCTTGCCGCCCGGCAGCAGATCATAGAAGCCGGCGATCTTCAGGTGCACCACCACCGGCTTGGCCGACTGGTTCTGCAGATACCAGCCATGAATCCCCTCGAACGGCGCCACGAGTGAGCCGTTGGCCGAGGTCATCAGCCCGACCTTGTGGCTGATCACATTCTCCTTGGGGCTGGGCCGCTGCTCGGAGTGGAAGTCGACGTAGAACTCGTCCTTGGGCGCCGTCACGGTCCAGGAATAGACCAGCGTCTGCCCGGCGATCATGTGGACCTTGTATTCCAGCTCAGAGCCGTCATCGCCCCCCGCCTTCAGCGGAATGTCGATGGTGTCGGTGCGGAAGGCCGCCGGATAGTCGTGGGCGGCGGTGGATGGCGCGGCGGGCTTGCCCGGCGTAGCCGAGGCGGCTGCGGCGGCACGCGTGGACTCCGGCTGGGCCGACAGGTTCATCAGGCCGGCGGCGGCGCCGAAACCGGTCGGGTCGATGTGGAATTCCGCCGGCAGGATGGCCAGGACCGTGATGGCGCCCGCCGCGACGAAACCGCCGCCGAGGATGGCCATCAGACGCCCGCGCGACGGCGGCTGGGAGGTGCGGCCTTCAGGCATGGAAGGATCGGTCATCTCAGGCGCCTCTGTGGGTGAAGTAGCCGACCAGTTGGTACTGCATCAGCACGAAACCGGCGGTCAGGATCAGAATATTGGCCAGGACGGCCTGCCGGGCGAAGCCGCTCGAGCGGCGCCAGATCAGCATCAGGCCCAGCATCAGGCTGAGCGCGATGAGCTGGCCCAACTCCACGCCGACGTTGAACGAGATCAGATTGGCCAGCAGGCCCCGGTGCGACAGGTGCAGTTCCTGCAGCTTGGTCGCCAGCCCCATGCCGTGGAACAGGCCGAACACCAGCACCACCAGGCGCGCGTCGGGCTGCACGCCGAACAGGGTGCGGAAGCCGTCCAGATTGTCGAAGGCCTTGTAGACCACCGACAGGCCGATGATGGCGTCGATCAGATAGGGGTTGATGTGGAAGCCGGTCAGCACCCCGGCCAGCAGGGTGATGCTGTGCCCCAGGCTGAACATGGTCACATACAGGGCCACGTGCTTCAGGCGGTAGAGGAAGAAGACGACCCCAAGGATGAACAGCAGGTGGTCGTAGCCGGTGACCATGTGCTTGGCGCCCAGGTACAGGAAGGGCCCGATGTGCGGCCCGGCGCTGGAGGCGACGAAGGCGGCGTCCTTGCCCGTGATGTTGTGGGCCAAAGCCGGCGGCGCCATGGCCAGAGCCAGGAGCCCGAACGCGGCCGCCAGTGTCCGTAGCGGACGCATAGATCCTCCCGAAATTCTCTTGATCTTACCTAGGCATACGCGCCCGGGCGGCCCTCCCCTCGGATTCAGCCGAGTTTCAGGCGCAGGAACACCATAGCCCCGCCAGGGCTCGGGCCATAGGCCGACCTCACAGCCGGCGGCGGACCACCCAGCGCGTAGAGGGCGCCCAGCCCGAGCTTGGCATGCTGGCGCACGTTCCAGTCGTGGATGGCGCCGAAGGACAGCTTGCGCACGGTCTGCACCGGAACCCGTGGCGAGGTCAGGGCGCGCACATCGCCCTCCTCCGCACGGACGAAGCCGGTCCATGCGCCGCCGTCGGACACGGCGGATTCCACCAGCCAGCCGTTCATGGCCGACGCCAGCTGTCTGGCTGTGATGCGGTTGAAGGCGGCGGTGCTCGACCACCAGCCCACCGTGCCCAGGGGCCGGGTGTAGATGGCGCTGGCCGACCAGGTGGACGGGTTGATCGTGGGCAGCAGGGGATTGGGGCTGAACAGGGTCGCCCAGGAGGTCTGGAGCGCCAGGGTCTTGGTCGGATTAACGCTGACACGCACCGACCAGGAGTTGATATCCGGCGTCGCCAGGCGATTGGGCTCGGGGAAACGCCCCTTGAAGCCCGATCCCTCCAGCTTCCAGTCGCCGTGCACCCAGCCGCCGGTCAGCACCCCCGCCGCCGCCTCGGCCACCTCGGGACGCTGCACGAAGATCGGCGCCAGAGGGCTGTCGCCCGCCGACAGCCGGTCGAAATAGACGGGCGGGCCATAGGCGGGCTGACCGACGACGGCGGCGTAGGCGAACACCGTGTCGGTGAAGTTGAGGCGATGGCTGTAGGACGCCGACAACTCCGAAGCGATAGCGGAGGGCGTCTGACGGTCGCGCGGATTGGCGAAAGTCGAGGCGACAGGCGTGTTGGGCCTCAGGCGCAGGCGGAACTGCAACACGTCCATGTTGGCGAAGTCGCGGCGGGCGGCGGCGGTGATGATGCCGGAGGTGAAGCCCTGCTGGGTGGTCTGGAAACCGGCTACGCGCGCGTAGCCGGCCTCCAGCGTGCTGCTGAAGGTCAGAAGCCACGCCCCGCGCGGCAGGCGCAGCCCGGTCCGGGGCGACGCGTCGGGCTGCCAGCTCGATCCGGAAGCGTCGCGCTCATAAGGATAGAAGCCGCGCGCGCCGCTGACGCCGGCCATGCCCACCTCAGGCGAGTTCATGACCATGCCGCCCATGGCGCCGTGATCCATCCCCGGCATGCTGCTGTGATCCATCCCGGGCATGGAGTCGTGGTCCATCCCGTGCATCGAGGCCATCGGGTCGGGCTGGGGCGGTATGTCCTGAGCAAACGCGGCTCCGGCCGCGAAAACCGCACCGACGATCATAGCAAGAAGCGCGGGCGCCTTCACAGCTTCAGGCCGAAGCGGGGCGCCAGCAGCGTCATCAGGCCGTACAGAGCGATCGTCAGCACGCAGCCGGCCCCCAGTGAGGGCCAGAAGCCCCAGCCGCGCCGCAGCAGCGACGGGATCAGCAGGAACATCGGCAGCGACGGGATCACGTACCAGAAGGCGCCCTCGGCCAATCCCGCCACGCGCTCGGCGTCGTGGGTGTCGCGCCACAGCCAGACCAGACCCAGGATCGAGACCAACGGAAGGGAAATGATCAGGGCGCCGAAGGCCGGGCTGCGCCGGGCCGCCTCGGACGCCGACGCGACGACCAGACCGGAGAGAGCCGCCTTCAACAGCAGATAGATCATCCGCGCCCCACCAAAGTCCCGCCGTCCGGTCACTTGCGTCCCGAACCGCGAAGGTACAGACCAAGGCAAAGGCCTGATGCGGGGGAAACGGGTGAGTCGGGTTGCTGATCGTCGAATGTTCTACACCATCGACGGCCTGCGCGGCATCGCCGCCCTGCTGGTGGTGTGTCGCCATATCGTGCCGCTGCACGCGGGACACCTGAACTTCCAGTCCAGCTATCTGGCGGTCGAGCTGTTCTTCCTGTTCTCGGGCTTCGTCATCGCCCACGCCTACGACAAGCGCTTCGAAGCCGGTCTGGGCTTCTGGGAATTCGCCAAGGTCCGCTTCATCCGCCTGTGGCCCCTCTACATCCTGGGGTTCGCCATCGCGGTTCTGACCATTCCCGCCGCCCGCATGGCGGGACTGAAGACCTGGCCCCTGGATCCCGCCGTGGTGATTCCCGGCATCTTCATGCTGCCGATCATGGTCAAGTTCGCCGGCGGCCTGCTCTATCCGTTCAACAACCCGTCCTGGACCCTGTTCTTCGAACTGGTGGGCAACTTCGCCTATGCCCTGGGTTTCAAGGGGCTGAGCAACCGGCGGCTGGCGGTGGTGGTGCTGGTCTCGGCGGGCTGTCTGGCCTGGACCGCCTTCTACTTCCACAGCCTGGACGTGGGCTACAACCGCAGCCACTTCGCCGGCGGGTTCGGGCGGGTCTTCTTCTCCTTCTTCGCGGGCGTAGCGGTCTACCGCTTCCAGGCCCTGCGTCCCTGCCCCGTGCGCGTCAGCCCGTGGATCCTGATGGCGGTGGTGGTCTACCTGCTGACCACGACCATCCCGCGCGGCCTGGACCGCGAGCTTTACGACACCGTCTGCGCTTTGGTGATCTTCCCGGTGTTCGCCTACCTGGCCACCGCCGTGGAGCCCAAGTCGCCGCGGGTGCAGAAGGCGTTCGTGCTGGGGGGTGGGGCGTCCTACGCCCTCTATCTGATCCACGCGCCGCTGGGCGGGGTGCTGAACCAGTTCTTCACGCTCTATGGGCGCCCCAAAGGCTCCATCGCCCTGGCGGTGACCTTCATCGCCTGCGCCTCGGTCATCTCCTGGCTGGCGGAGAGATACTACGACCGGCCCATGCGCAAATGGCTGACCGCCCTGACCAAGCCCAAGGGCAACGCCACGGTCCCGCCCGCGCCGCTGGGCGCGTCGGATTCCATCAAACCTCAGTCTACCTGAAGCAGGAAACTAGGCCGGCTCGCCCAGCCAGCGGCGCGCTGCGCGCTGAGCTTCGGCGACCTCTTCCTGGTCCATTTCACGGCTGAGTTCCCGGCGGTACAGCTTGGCTTCGACCGAACCGCGCATCGCGGCCAGATTGAACAGCATGTGGGCGGAAACGTAATCGAGCGGCGCACCGCCCTGGCCGGTGGAATAGAGCAGCCCCATGCGGAACAGCTCGTCTCCGGTCGAATTTGCGCCCGGCAACGGCATGCCGGCTGACGCGTCGAGTTCGGTGCTCGCGTGCACTGAATAACCCCTTCTGGCTTTCGACGAACGCATTTTGCGTCCGATGCCAGCAGCAAAGCCTTGCTTTGCTAAACAGCGGGTTAAGCATAGTCCGCTGGTGGTGCGGCCTATTTCCGAGCGCGCTGTCCGAACAGCATATCCCGCGCCTTGTCGCCCGCCGCTCCGCTCTGAGACAGGGCGTTGCCGGTGCGCATTTGGTCACCCTCCACCACCACCTCTACCGCCGCCGGACGGGCCGCGATCCGGTGACGCCAAGCGTCCGCCTTGGGAAACTCCGCGACGTCGATCCCGTGTCCCTCGGGGTTACGCATCCAGGGCCAGCAGGCCATGTCGGCGATGGAATAGTCGCCGGCCAGGAAGTCCCGATCGGCCAGCCGCGCGTCGACCACGCCCCAGAGGCGATGCACTTCGTTGGTGTAGCGGTTGACCCCGTAGGAGATCATCCGCTGGTCCTTCAGGAAGCTGGGGCCGTAGGTGCGGAAGTGATTGGCCTGGCCGGCCATCGGGCCGAGCCCGCCCACCTGCCAGAACAGCCACTGCTCCACCTCGGCGCGGCCACGCTGGTCCTGCGGATAGAAGCGCCCGGATTTGCGGCCCAGGTGCTGCAGGATGGCCCCGGATTCGAAGATCGACAGGGGTTCGCCGTCCTCGGTGTCGAAGTCGACGATGGCCGGCATGCGTCCGTTGGGGCTGAGCTTCTGGAACTCCGGCTTGAACTGGTCGCCGATGGCGATGTTCACCGGCACCAGGCGGTAGGCCAGGCCCATCTCGCGCAGGGCCAGGGAAATCTTCAGCCCGTTGGGGGTGGGCCACATGTGCAGTTCGATCGGCTTGGTCATGGCCCTAGTCCCCTTGCATCCCGTTGCCCAGCTAGATGGCTGGCGAGGCGCGCCGCCGCAAGGCGCTTGACGCGGTTTGCAGGCGCGATACTCCCCTAACCCCTTCAGGAGACCGATCCATGGCCGACGCGTCCGTCACCATCTTCCACAACCCCGCCTGCGGCACCTCGCGCAATACCCTGGCGGCGATCCGGGCGGCGGGCATCGAGCCCACCATCGTCGAATACCTCAAGGCCGGATGGACCAAGGCGGAGCTGAAACGCATCCTCAAGCTGACCGGCCTGTCGGCGCGCGACATCCTGCGCATTCGCGGCACGCCCGCCGAAGAGCTGAAGCTGACCGACCCCAAGGCCACCGAGGATCAGATCATCGACGCCATGGTCGGCCACCCGATCCTGGTGGAGCGCCCCATCGTCGTCACCAAGAAGGGCGCTGTTCTGGCGCGTCCGATGGAGAAGGTGCACGACATCCTCTAGGGCGGAGCGCCACTCTGGCCGAGGCCGGCTTTCCTGCTAGGGTGACCCGATGAGCGCATCACAAACGGCTGCGCCGCAAGCGGCGTCCTATCAGACCGACCGGGCCTTCTTCGGCCATCCGCGCGGCCTGGCCTTCCTCGCCAGCACCGAATGCTGGGTCGGCTTCTCCTACTACGGCATGCAGTCGCTGCTGGTCCTCTACATGACCGGCCAACTGCTCAAGCCCGGCCATATCGAGCAGATCTGGGGCTTCGAGGCGTTCCGCTCCGGCCTGTCGCTGCTCTACGGTCCGGTGTCCGGCCAGCCCCTGGCCTCGGCCATCGTCGGGCTCTACGGCGCCCTGGCCTTCGCCACGCCCCTGCTTGGCGGCCTGATCGCCGACCGGCTGATCGGGCGCACTATGAGCATCACGCTCGGCTGTATTCTCCTGACCATCGGCCACTTCCTGATGGCCTTCGAGCAGAGCTTCCTGATCGCCCTGGTCTGCATCGTCAGCGGCATGGGGCTGGCGGGCGTGATGAAGGCCCAGATCGGCGGCCTCTACGCGCCGGCGGACCTGCGCCGCGGCGACGCCTTTCAGATCTACAGCCTGGCCCTGCAGGCAGCGGTGATCGCCGCGCCCATCGTCTGCGGCTTCCTCGGCGAAAAGGTCGCCTGGCACTGGGGCTTCGGCGCCGCCGGCGTCGGCATGGTGTTCGGCCTGATGGTCTATCTTTCCAGCCGCAAGTGGCTGCCCCCGGACCCGATCGCCAGGGGCGCCGAGAAGGTCGTGCATCCGCCGATGACGGCGCGTGAATGGCGCACGGTGGCGGTGCTGGCGGCCATGGTGCCGGTCCTGGGCGTGGCCTTCATCGGCAATCAGGAAATCTTCAACGGCTATCTGGTGTGGGGCAAGGACAACTACCAGCTGAACCTCCTGGGCCAGACCATGCCGGTCAGCTGGCTTCTGTCGATGGACGCCTTCGTCAGCGTCGGCACCACCCTGTTCGTGATCTGGTTCTGGCACTGGTGGGCCAGGCGCTGGAAGGAGCCGGACGAGATCGTCAAGATCGCCGCCTTCACCTTCATCGCCGCCTGTGCGCCTCTGGTGTTGGCCTTCGCCTCGCTGCAGGCCGCGGGCGGACACAAGATCGGCCTGGGCTGGGGCTTGGCCTTCCATCTGGTCAACGACATCGGCTTCTCGGGCATCTACCCGATCGGCATGGCGCTGTTCTCGCGCGCCGCGCCTCCGGCGCTGGGCGCGACGGTGGTCAACGGCTTCGTCTTCTGCGTCTTCATCTGCAATCTGCTGGTCGGCAAGCTGGCAGGCATGCTGGCCAGCATGCCCGCGCCGACCTTCTGGACCATGCACGCCGCCCTGATCGCCGCCGCCGCAGTGGTCCTGCTCGTCTTCGCCAAACTCTTCCGCCGCACCTTGGCCCCGGAGACCGAGGCGGACCGCTAGGGCAGCGTCTTCCAGGCGATGCGGTCGCCGCTGAAGGTGCTGAAGAACAGGGTCCGGCCCGTCTGGACCGCCGTGGAGGCGTTGTCGAAAGTCTCGGTTCCCGCCGCCTTGATGACCGGAGTCACCGCCATCGTCTTCGGATCGAGCCGCGCGGCGCCCCAGTCCTTGGGGCCGGGCCGGCGCACCGCGCCCAGGTACTGGCCGGCGACCAGCAGGCCGCCACCGGGCGCCCAGCGCAGGTTGTCGGGATTGAAGTCGAACTCCGCCACCGCCCGTTCGCCCTCGCCCGAGAGCGGGATGCGCCACACTTGGCGGGTGTTGTGCGCGGCCACGAACAGGGTCTTGCCGTCGCGCGTGGCGACCAGGCCGTTGTCGCCGGAGAATTCCGATCCCGGCACGACATTGAAACCCCGGCCCGGAACCCAGTGATAAACGAGGCCTGAAACCCGCGTCTGGACCTCGGCGCCGGCGCCGTTGCGCGGATCGCGGGTGTCGAACAGCTTGGTCACCAGCAGCGAGAAATCCGCCAGGGCAACCACCGCGTTGGGGCTGGTCCCCTCCGGCATGACCACGCAGCCGACCCACCGGGCGGAGTCTCTGAAGGCATCCAGGCGGAACACCTCGATGGAATCGCGGCCGCCGCGAT
Source organism: uncultured Caulobacteraceae bacterium (assembly GCA_903929535.1). Classification (GTDB taxonomy): domain Bacteria; phylum Pseudomonadota; class Alphaproteobacteria; order Caulobacterales; family Caulobacteraceae; genus BOG-938. Next base: position 20,781 of record CAIYVC010000079.1, read on the forward strand.
TGACCGCATAGACCATGGCCGCCCCATTGCGTCCGACTAGGACGTCCAGACCCTGGGTCGCCAGCTTGGCCAGATCGGGCGGGCCGGGGCAGTCGGCGTAGATCGCATCCGGCTTGTCCGCCAGCGACAGCTCAAGCGCCCTGCCCGTCTTGGCCACGGCGTCGATACGGTAGAGGCCCGCCGAGCCCTCCTTGAAGGAGCTGCCGATCAACAGCCGCCCGCCGTCGATGGGCAGCAGGTCCTCGACGTTGGTCAGGCCGCAAATGAACTGCAGATCGCCCTCTGGCGCGCAGGCGGCAGGCGCCTGGACAAGGGCGGCGGCGAGGAGAATGGCCGGCGTCATGCCCCTCCCCTTGCCCGGATCAGGCGCCGAGCTTCTTGCGCAGGATCTCGTTGACGGCGGCCGGATTGGCCTTGCCGCCGGTCTCCTTCATCACCTGACCGACGAACCAGCCCAGCGCCTGGGGCTTTTCCTTCACCGCCTCAGCCTTGTCGGGATTGGCGGCGATCAGGGCGTCGATCACGCCCTCGATGGCGCCGGTGTCGGTCACCTGCACCAGGCCGTGCTTGTCCACGACTTGCTGCGGCGTGCCCTCGCCCGCCCACATGCGGTCGAACACTTCCTTGGCGATCTTGGACGAGATCACGCCCGTTTCGATCAGTTCGACCAGGCCGGCGATGTCCTCGGGTGGGATCGGGCTGTTCTCGATCTCCTGACCGGACTTGGCCAGCCGCGCGAGCAGTTCGTTGGTGGTCCAGTTGGAAACCAGCTTGGCGTCGCGGCCCTTGGCGGCCTTCTCATAGAAGTCGGCGCGTTCGCCCTCGATCACCAGCACCCCGGCGTCATAGGCCGACAGGCCGTACTGGCTCTGCAGCCGCGCCTTCTTGTCGTCGGGCAGCTCCGGCAGGCCCGCTTCGATCGACTTGATCCAGGCCGGGTCCAGCTCCAGTGGCAGCAGGTCGGGGTCGGGGAAGTAGCGGTAGTCCTGCGCCTCTTCCTTGGAGCGCATCGAGCGGGTCTCACCCTTGCCCGGGTCGAACAGGCGGGTTTCCTGCTTGATCGAGCCGCCGTCCTCCAGCACTTCAATCTGCCGGCGCGCCTCGTACTCGATCGCCTGCATGATGTAGCGGTAGGAGTTCACGTTCTTGATCTCGCAGCGGGTGCCCAGGCCCTCGCCCGGACGGCGCACAGAGACGTTGACGTCCGCGCGCAGGTTGCCCTTCTCCAGGTCCCCGTCGCAGGTGCCCAGATAGCGGACGATGGTGCGCACCTTCTTGACGTAGGCGGCCGCTTCCTCCGACGAGCGGATGTCGGGCTTGGAGACGATCTCCATCAGCGCCGTGCCCGCCCGGTTCAGGTCGACATAGGTGGCGTTGGGATCGATATCGTGGATGGATTTGCCGGCGTCCTGCTCCAGGTGCAGCCGCTCGATGCGCACCGTGAACGACGAGCCGTCGTCGCGCTCCACCAGCACCTCGCCCTCGCCGACGATCGGGTCCTTGAACTGGCTGATCTGATAGCCCTGGGGCAGGTCGGGATAGAAGTAGTTCTTGCGGTCGAAGCGCGACCACGGATTGATCTTGGCCTTCAGCCCCAGCCCGGTCTTCACCGCCTGCTCGACGCAGTAGCGGTTGATCACCGGCAGCATGCCCGGCATGGCCGCGTCGACCAGCGACACCTGCTCGTTGGGGCCCGCGCCGAACCCGACCGCCGCGCCCGAGAACAGCTTGGAGTTCGAGGCCACCTGGGCATGGATCTCCAGCCCCATGACGATCTCCCACGGCCCGGTGCGGCCCTGTATGAACTTCTTCGGATCGGCGGGGACGACGTCGAGGTCGTTGGTCATGACGGTCTCTCAAACTTGAAGCGGCCTTAGTAGCTGGCCACGAAGGCTTGGAAAAGCGGCTCCTTCGATCAGAAAACACGTCCTGCTCAGCTTGAGGATTGACCGAAGACGAATGCCCTGCACGCTTACATAGCGATGGGGGCGTCGATGAGAACTCTACTCTGGGTTGTCACATGGTGGGGCTTGGCTTTAGCCGGGGGAGCCGGTGCGCAGCCGCCAGCGCAATACCTGGGCGCCGGAAAACCGCCGATTACGCCCCCCGGTTGGCTGAGAAAGCCGACACAGGAAGAACTTCAGCAGAACTGGCCGCTCGCTGCGTCTCAGCGCGGAATTGGTGAAGGGCGCGCCATTATCGCCTGCGCCGTAACCGTTCGCGGCCTATTGGACCAATGCACCGTTCTGTCTGAAACGCCCCCCAATGCAGGATTTGGAGCCGCCGCATTGCAGGTCGCGCCGCTAGCCCTAATGAAACCCGCCATGCAAGGCGGGCAGCCCATCGGCGGATTTCGCATCGGAATACCGATCGATTTCCAGGGAGGACCGCAAGGAGGCCGACCATTGCCCTCCATGGAGCCCACCAGCTACCAACTGACGACGGCAGTTTGGCTGGCGGCGCCTACTTCGCAAGAAGTCGCTGCGCACTACCCGAAAGAGCAGTTGAAAGGGACGGTCGGGCATGTGGTGCTTCACTGCTATCTGGACGCTGTTGGGGGTCTCAAATCCTGCACTCCCTTGCAGGAAACGCCCAAGGGTGCCGGATTGGGGAAGGCCGCCTTGGATCTATCGAAGACGTTCAGGACCGACGTGTCCTCCTACAAGGACCGGCTTCCTCTCACTTTCATCGACGTCCCCTTCCATTTTCTCGATCCCGAGAGCGCGGACTGGCTCCATCGCACCATCGCAAAGCCTAGATGGGTCGCGGCGCCGTCTGTGGAGGACGTGGAGGCGGCTTTCCCCGCCAAGGCAAAGGCGGCGGGCGTCTTCTCAGGCCTCGGCAGGATGGACTGCCTACTCGCTGTGGGCGGCAAGTTCAGCGATTGCCGTCTTGTCGCCGAGACGCCGCCCGATCTCGGCTTCGGCCCGGCGGCGCTCCAGCTCATTTCCAAGTTGGCGATGAACCCTTGGACAGTAGAGGGCCTGCCTACCGACGGGACACGACTTGTAGTGCCCCTGCAGGTGTCAATCGAGCCCCCTACGCCGCCCACCAAGCCTTAGGTTTCGCCCGGAAGTCCGCCGCCTTTTCGATGGCGCCGGCCAGCGAGAACAGCGTGCCTTCGTCGAGGTTGCGGCCGATCAGTTGCAGGCCGAGCGGCAGGCCATCCTTGTCGAGGCCGGCCGGCACCGACATCGCGGGCACGCCGGCCAGGTTGGCGGTCACCGTGAAGACGTCGTTCAGGTACATCTGCACCGGCGACATGGTCTCCTTGGCCCCGAGCGCGAAGGCGGCCGAAGGGGTGGCGGGGGTCAGCAGGGCGTCGCATGTCTCGAACGCCGCCTTGAAGTCGTCGGCGATGCGGCGGCGGACCTTCTGCGCCTTGAGGTAGTAGGCGTCGTAGTAGCCGGCCGACAGCACATAGGCGCCGATCAGGATGCGCCGCTTGACCTCGTCGCCGAAGCCCGCGCCGCGGGTGTTCTCATAGACATCCGCCAGGGTTTTGCCCTCTTCGCGGATGCCGTAGCGCATGCCGTCGTAGCGGGCGAGGTTGGACGA
>CAIYVC010000080.1 GCA_903929535.1 uncultured Caulobacteraceae bacterium
CGAGCTGTGGAAGCTGCCGGTCATCTATGTGATCGAGAACAACCAGTACGCCATGGGCACCAGCGTCGAGCGCTCGTCCTCGGAGACCGAGCTGTTCAAGCGCGGCATCTCCTTCAACATCCCCGGCGAACAGGTCGACGGCATGGACGTGGACGCTGTCCGTGCCGCCGGTGAACGGGCCGCCAACCATGCCCGCGCGGGCAAGGGCCCCTACATCCTGGAGATGAAGACCTACCGCTACCGCGGCCACTCCATGTCTGACCCGGCCAAGTACCGGTCCAAGGAAGAAGTCGACGACGTCCGTAAGAATCGCGACCCGATCGACCACCTGAAGGCCAAGCTGGAAGCCGCCGGCATCCCCGAAGACAAGCTCAAGGAACTGGACGCCGAAGTGCGCCAGATCGTCCTGGACGCGGCCGAGTACGCCCGCACCAGCCCCGAGCCCGAGCCGTCTGAACTCTATACCGACGTTTATCTGGAGGCCGCTCAGTGAGCGTCGATATCCTCATGCCCGCCCTCTCTCCCACGATGGAAGAGGGCAATCTCACCAAATGGCTGATCAAGGTCGGCGATAAGGTCGAATCCGGCCAGGTGATCGCCGAAATCGAGACCGACAAGGCGACCATGGAAGTCGAAGCGGTCGACGAGGGCGTTGTTTCCGCCATCCTGGTGCCGGAAGGCGCCGAGGGCGTGAAGGTCAACACCCTGATCGCGCAGCTCGGCGGCGGCGCCTCCAACGGCGCGGCTCCCGCGCCCGCGGCGGCTGAAGCGCCGGCTCCGGCCCCCGCCGAAGCGCCCGCGCCTAAGGCCGAATCGGCTCCCGCGCCGGTCGCGGCTCCGGTCGCCAACGATCCGGAAATCCCCGCCGGCACCAAGATGGTCAAGACGACCCTGCGCGACGCCCTGCGCGACGCCATGGCCGAGGAGATGCGCCGCGACGACAAGGTGTTCCTGATGGGCGAGGAAGTCGCCCAGTATCAGGGCGCCTACAAGGTCAGCCGCGACCTGCTGCAGGAGTTCGGTGAGCGCCGCGTGATCGACACGCCGATCACCGAACACGGTTTCGCCGGCCTCGCGGTCGGGGCGGCCATGGCCGGCCTGAAGCCGATCGTGGAGTTCATGACCTGGAACTTCGCGATGCAGGGCATCGACCACATCATCAACTCGGCGGCCAAGACGCTCTACATGTCCGGCGGCCAGATCAAATGCTCGATCGTGTTCCGGGGCCCCAACGGCGCCGCGGCCCGCGTGGGCGCCCAGCACAGCCAGGACTACTCGGCCTGGTACGCCAACGTGCCCGGTCTGAAGGTCGTCGCGCCCTACGATGCGGCCGACGCCAAAGGCCTGCTCAAGGCCGCCATCCGCGATCCGAACCCCGTGGTCTTCCTGGAGCACGAGATGCTCTACGGCCAGGAGTTCGACGTTCCGGAGCTGGACGACTTCGTTGTGCCGATCGGCAAGGCCAAGGTCCGCCGCGAGGGGACCAGCGTCACCATCACCTGCCACTCGCGCATGGTGGCTCTGGCGCTGAAGGCGGCCGAGGAACTGGCGGCCGACGGCATCGAAGCTGAAGTCGTCGACCTGCGCACTTTGCGTCCGCTCGATCACGACACCATATTGAAGAGCGTGATCAAGACGAACCGGCTGATTACCGTGGAAGAAGGCTGGGGCCCCATGGGCGTCGGCGCCGAAGTGGTGGCCCGCGTCATCGAGCATGGCTTCGACTATCTGGATGCGCCGCCTCTGCGCGTGCACCAGGAAGACGTGCCCATGCCTTACGCGGCGAACCTGGAACTGCTGTCGCTGCCGTCGGTGGAAAAGATCGTCAAGGCGGTGAAGGCCGTCTGCTACCGCTGATGAGCGACGACGGTCTCGACATGATGGTCGGGGCCTCTGATGGACGAAATTGGGAGGCGGGCGCCGCGGCGCTCGCCCATTTGAGCCGAGACCCTGCATGACGGATATCCTGATGCCCGCCCTGTCTCCGACCATGGAGGAGGGCAATCTCACCAAGTGGCACGTCAAGGTCGGCGACAAGGTCGAGTCCGGCCAGGTCATCGCCGAGATCGAGACCGACAAGGCCACCATGGAGGTGGAAGCCGTCGATCCGGGCGTCGTGGCCGAGATCGTGATCCCGGAAGGGACTGAAGGGGTCAAGGTCAACGCGCTGATCGCCCGTCTGCAGGACGAAGGCGCGCCCGCCGCCAAGGCCGCTCCGGCTCCCGCCGCCGCTCCGGCGGCTGCGCCCGCACCCAAGGCTGACGTTCCCGCGCCTGCGCCGGTCGCCGCCGCGACTCCGGCCCCCGCCGCCGCAGCGCCCGCCCCGAAGGCCGGCGGCGCCCGCGTGTTCGCTTCGCCGCTTGCCCGCCGCCTCGCCGAACAGAAGGGCGTGGACCTGTCGGGCGTGAAGGGCACCGGCCCGCATGGCCGTATCGTCAAGGCCGACATCGACGGCGCCAAGCCCGGCGCGGCTCCGGCCAAGGCCGCTGCGGCTCCCGCCGCCGGCGCAGCCGCGCCCGCCCGTCAGGTGCTGTCGCTGGAGCAGCAGGGCATCCCCGCCGGCTCCTACGAGCTGATCCCGCTCAACAACATGCGCAAGACCATCGCGCGTCGCTTGACGGAAAGCTTCCGCGACATCCCGCACTTCCCGCTGACCATCGACCTGGAGCTGGACAAGCTTCTGGAGGCGCGGGCCAAGATCAACGGCATGCTCGGCAACGACGTGCGCGTGTCGGTCAACGACTTCGTCATCCGCGCCTGCGCCCTGGCGCTGAAGAAGGTGCCGGAAGCCAACGCCAGCTTCACTCCCGAGGGCATCGCCATGCACAAGCATGCCGACATCGCCATGGCGGTGGCCATCGACGGCGGGCTGATCACCCCGATCATCCGCGCCGCGGAAACCAAGAGCCTGGTCGAAATCTCGATGGAAGCCAAGGACTTGGCCGCTCGCGCTCGCGCGATGAAGCTGAAGCCCGAGGAGTTCCAGGGCGGCACCTTCTCGGTGTCCAACCTCGGCATGTTCGGCATCAAGAGCTTCGCCTCGATCATTAACGAGCCTCAGGGCTGCATCCTGTCGGTGGGCGCTGGCGAAAAGCGGGCCGTGGTGCACGGCGACCAGGTCGTGGCGGCCACGGTGATGACCGTGACCCTGACCTGCGACCACCGGGTGGTGGACGGCGCGATCGGCGCCAAATGGATCCAGGCTTTCAAGCCTTTGATCGAAGATCCGATCGTGATGCTGGCTTAAGGCGAGGGCTGACCCATGGATTTCGACGTCATCGTCATCGGCGGCGGCCCCGGCGGCTATGTGGCCACCATCCGCTCGGCTCAACTGGGTTTCAAGACCGCCATCGTGGAGCGTGAAGCTCTGGGCGGCATCTGCCTGAATTGGGGCTGTATCCCGACCAAGGCTCTGCTGAAGTCAGCGGAATTGTTTGAAAAGCTTGGTCATTTGGAAGAGTACGGCCTGGCGGTCACCGGCCGTTCCTACGACTTCGACAAGTTGGTGCAGCGCTCCCGCGGGGTGTCCAAGACCCTGACCGGCGGCATCGGCTTCCTGATGAAGAAGAACAAGATCGAGGTGCTGGAAGGCACGGCCACCCTGGAAAAGGGCTCGCCCGCGCCCAAGGTCGTCGTCGCCCTGAAGGCCGGCGGCAGCCGCACGGTCCAGGCCAAGCACGTCATTCTGGCGACCGGCGCGCGCGCGCGCTCCATCCCGCAGATTGGCCTGGAAGCCGACGGCGATCGGGTGTGGGCCTACCGCGACGCCCTGGTGCCCAAGTACAACCCCAAGACCCTGATCGTCATCGGTTCGGGCGCCATCGGTATCGAATTCGCCAGCTTCTTCCGGGCCTTAGGTTCGGAAGTTACGGTGATCGAGGCGATGGACCGAATCCTGCCGGTCGAGGATGAAGACGTCTCCAAGGAAGCTCAGAAGGCGTTCGAGAAGCGCGGTCTGAAGTTCCGCGTCGGCGCGGCGGTCAAGAAGCTGTCCAAGGACAAGACCGGCGTCACCATCGACCTGGAAGCCGCCGGCAAGGCCGAACAGCTGAAGGCTGAAGTGGCCATCGTCGCGGTCGGCATCGTCGGCAACGTCGAGAATCTGGGCCTTGAAGCCCTGGGCGTGAAGGTCGAGAAGACCCACATCGTGGTCGATGAGCACTGCTTCACCGGCGTGGCGGGTCTCTACGCCATCGGCGACGTCGCCGGGCCGCCCTGGCTGGCGCACAAGGCCAGCCACGAAGGGATTCACACCCTGGAGCACATCGCCGGCCTGAAGCCTTCTGGCCTGCATTCTCCGGTCCCGGGCTGCACCTACGCCACCCCGCAGGTGGCGTCCGTTGGCCTGACCGAAGCGGCGGCCAAGGCCGCGGGCTATGAGGTCAAGGTCGGCAAGTATCCCTTCAAGAACCACGGCAAGGCGATCGCCTCGGGCGAAACCGAAGGCTTCGTCAAGACGGTGTTCGACGCCAAGACCGGCGGCCTGCTCGGCGCGCACATGATCGGCGGCGAAGTCACGGAAATGATCCAGGGCTTCACCATCGCCATGACCATGGAAGCCACCGAGGCCGAACTGATGGCCACCTGCTTCCCGCACCCGACCATGTCGGAAGCCATGCACGAGGCCACCCTGGCGGCCTACGGCCGGGCTCTACATATCTGATCGGGTCTAGATCTGGGGCGTGGCGGCGATCTGCTCGTTGACGTGCTCCAGAGTCCCCCTGCCGAAGCAGTAGAGGATCAAGAAGGAGCGGCCCGGCCCGGCCTCGACCTTCAGGCTCTCCGCCCAGGCGGTGAACTCCGTGATCGCCGCGTCCGACGGCACGATCTGCAGGCCTTTCGACAGTTCCGCGCGCGTGGCCGCCGAGAGCATCAGATAGCCGGTGTTAAGCAACTTCTCGTCCACCGGGTCGGCTTGCCGCAGGCCCCGGATCGCCCATCCGACCAGCGCCTCGGCCTTCAACGCATCGCTCACCAGGGCGATCGAGGCGGGCGAATCCGCCAGGCCGCACGCCGCCTCCAGTGTCTTCAGTTGATCGGGAGCGATGGCCGCCTGCATCTGCTGGGCGGAAGGCGCGGCGATGGCCAGGGCTTGGCGCAGGTCCCGGGGCGTTGAATGGGCTACGCAGTCCGCCGAACGCCGGCCCTGGGCCGCGGCGGCGCTGAACAGCAGCAGGGACAAAGCGACTCCAGACCAGACCGCGCTCTTGCGCATGGTTCCCTCGCTAGATTTCCGCTTCTGCGATCCTCTGCACGGCGGCGTAGTCCGTCTTGCCCGTGCCCAGCAGCACGGGCTCTGCAACCTTCACGATCTTGCGTGGCACCGCAATGTCCGGCGCGCCGACCGCCTGGGCGTGGGCCAGAAGGTCGGCGGTCACTGCGTTGGGATCGTCCGTCACCAGCACCAGCCGTTCACCCTTCTTGGCGTCGCTGATCGACACCACCGCGCGCCAACAGTCGGGCCAGCGGTCCGCCGCCAGATCCTCGACCGCCGAAAGCGAGATCATCTCGCCCGCGATCTTGGCGAAGCGCTTGGCCCGGCCCAGAAGGCGCAGGGCTCCGTCCGCCTCCAGCACCCCGACGTCGCCGGTGTCATGCCAGCCGTCCGGCGGCGCCTCGATCTGGCCCGGCGCCACCAGATACCCGGCCATGATGTTGGGGCCCTTGATGTAGAGCCGTCCGCCGACAGGGATGCCTTCCATCGGCTCCAGCCGGAATTCCTGGCCCTGCATCAGCGGTCCCACCGTGCCTGGATGGTTGGCCTCGGGCAGATTGACCGCGATCACCGGGCTGGCTTCCGTTGCCCCGTAGCCTTCCAGCAGCTGCACGGTGGGGAACTTCTCGGCCATCATCGCCCGGGTGGAGTCGCGCACCTTCTCGGCGCCGCAGACCGCGATCTTCAGCCCCGCCAGGTCCTGGGGATCGGCCGCGCGGGCGTATTGACCCATGAAGGTGTCGGTGGAGAGGAGGATGGTGGCCCGGCTCTCCCTGATCAGGTCGATCACGATTTTCGTATGCAGGGGCGAGGGATACTCGAAGACCTTCATGCCTACGAGCAGCGGCAGCACCACCCCGCCGGTCAGGCCCAGGGAGTGGAACACCGGCATCGGGTTGAACATGATCCACTCGGCGTCGATGTCGATGTGGGCCGCCACCTGCAGCGCGTTGGAGACCATGTTGGCCTGGGTCAGGACGACGCCGCGCGGCGCGGCGAAGCTGCCGGAGGTAAACAGGATCACCCCGATGTCGCTGGACTTCACCGGCTTGCGGAACAGGCGGGGCAGGGCGCCCGCCATCAGGGCGTAGAGGCGGTCCGGCGTGCCGATGCTGGCGCGTACATCCTCCAGATAGACGATCTCGGAGACGCCCTTCAGCTCCTCGACCAGCTCCTCCAGCTTGGCCTGGTCGACGAAGCGCTTGGAGGTGAGCACCAGTTTCGCTTCGGCCAGGGCGATGGCGGCCTTCAGGTTGCGTCCGCCCGAGGTGAAGTTGAGCATGGTCGGCACGCGGCCAATGGCCTGCAGGGCGAAAAGGGTCACCGCCGCTCCCGCGCTGGTGGGCAGCAGCAGCGCCACCCGTTCGCCGGCCTCGGTCCTGGCGGCGATCTTGCGCCCGAGCGCGAAGGAGGCGCGGATCAGGTCGCGGTAGGAGAGGGGCTTGCGGTCCTGGTCTTCCAGGATCGGCTTCTTGATCCCGAACGTCCGGGACGCGTCGATCAGGGCGTCGAATAGGCCAATCTGGCCCTTCCGGGGATCGAACACGCGCGCCACGGGGATGCCTTTTCGGTTACAGCCGGGCCAGACTAGCGACGCTCTCGCCCTTAGCAACGGCGCATCACTTGATCATTGGCCAGCAAAGGCCGATTTAGGCCTCTATGGTCACGGTCATCGACACCCTTGAATCGCGCGCCCTGCGTCACCCCGAGAAACAGGCGCGCCCGGACAGTCCGATCCTGAAGAAGCCGGAGTGGCTGCGCGTTAAGGCGCCGGGGTCCGCCGGTTATCGCGAGACGCAGGCGATCGTCAAAAGCCACGGCCTGGTCACCGTCTGCGAAGAGGCGGCCTGCCCCAATATCGGCGAGTGCTGGAGCGTGTCGCACGCCACCATGATGATCATGGGCGACACCTGCACGCGCGCCTGCGCCTTCTGCAACGTCAAGACCGGCCTGCCGGACGCCCTGGACCCCACCGAACCGGCCCGCGTCGCCGACGCCGTGGCCAAGATGGGCCTGAAGCATGTGGTCATCACCTCGGTCGACCGTGACGACCTGACCGACGGCGGCGCCCTGCATTTCGCCGAAGTGGTGCGCGCCATCCGCAAGGCGGCTCCGCAGACCACTATCGAGATCCTGACCCCCGACTTCCTGCGCAAGGACGGGGCGGCCGAGACGGTGATCGACGCCAAGCCGGACGTGTTCAACCATAACCTCGAAACCGTGCCGCGCCTCTATCTGAAGATCCGGCCCGGCGCCCGCTACTACCACTCCCTGCGCCTGCTGGAGCGGGTCAAGGAGCGCGACCCGGAGCAGTTCACCAAGTCCGGCGTCATGGTCGGTCTCGGCGAGACCAAGGAAGAGGTCATGCAAGTGATGGACGACATGCGCTCGGCGGGCGTCGATTTCATCACCATCGGCCAGTATCTGCAGCCGACCCGCAAGCACGCTGCCATCGACCGTTTCGTCGAGCCGGCGGAATTCCAGGCGCTGGAAGCCATCGCCCGAGCCAAGGGCTTCCTGATGGTGTCCTCCAGCCCCCTGACGCGGTCCTCGCACCACGCGGGCGAGGATTTCGCCAAGCTGCAGACCGCCAGACGCGCGCTTTCAGGACGCTGAACCGCCCGTGCGCCGGCACACCGTCACCAAGGTCCTGCCGTTCCAGCCCAACCAGCTGTTCGAAATGGTCGGCGACGTGGACCGCTACCCCGAGTTCGTTCCCTGGCTGACCACCATGCGGACTTGGAACCCCCAGGAACTGGAGCCCGGCGTCACCGCGGTCGATGCGGAGGCCGGCATCGGCATCTCGGTCCTGCGCGAACGCTTCTCCACCCGCGTGACCCGCGACGCCAATAGCCGCCGGATCAATGTGGCGCTGCTGAGCGGGCCGTTTCGCGTGCTGAAGAACGACTGGCTGTTCCGCCAGCACGAGCGCGGGACCCAGGTCGAATTCGCCATCGACTTCGAATTCAAGTCCCGCCTGCTGGACGCCTTCCTGGCCGCCAACATGGACCGGGCCATCGACAAGCTGATCGCCTGTTTCGAGGCGCGGGCGAGGGCGCTCTACGGCCAGCCCGCCGTGACCCAGATCGTCTAGGCCAGCGCTTCCGCCAGCATTTCCAGCGCTGTCCGGACGCTGGCCAGCCTTACCGTCTCGCGCCCGATGTCGCCGAACCGCATTTCGCGGTGCGCCGTTGGGCGGCCCTGACGCGCCACGGCGAAATGGACCAGGCCCACCGGCTTTTCCGCGCTGCCGCCGCCGGGACCCGCTACGCCGGTGATCGAGACCGCGGCGCCTACGCCCGCCGCCCGCAGGCCGCCCTCGGCCATGGCCCGCGCCACAGGCTCAGACACGGCTCCATGCGCATCGATTAGAGCGGGCGCCACGCCCACCAGAGCCGTCTTGGCCGCGTTGCTGTAGGTGACGAAGCCCCGGTCCACCACGTCCGACGATCCCGGCACGGCCGTCAGTGCGCCGGCTACGAGCCCGCCCGTGCAGCTTTCCACCGTCGCCAGCGTCAAGCCGGCGCTCCGAGCCAGATCCAGCACCCGGCGCGCCAGCTGGTCGATGTCTTCAGGAAACATTGGACGCTCCGCCAAACTTGCGGGAACGATGAACCTGGATAACCATGGTCTGACAAGCCCGCCCAACGAGGCTTGCCGAATGCGATGCGCCGGGGAGGGCGGATGGCTGAGGCGGTTGGTGTAGGATCGCGTCCCATACCTTCGGCGCTGTTCGCCGGGGCGGTGTTCGCTAGCGCCGGCCTGGTCTTCCTGGTCGAACCCATGATTGCGCGCATGGTGCTACCCCTGCTGGGCGGGTCGTCGTCGGTGTGGAACACCAGCCTGGCCTTCTTCCAGGCCGCGCTCCTGGCGGGCTACGCCTACGCCCACCTCCTTCAGCGGGTGCGGACGCTGCGGACTCAGATGGTCGTGCACCTTGCGGTTCTGGCCTTGGCCGCCGCCTTCCTGCCGCTGCGGATATCCGAGGCGCTCGGGCCGCCATCCTCAAACCAGCCGGCGATGTGGTTGCTGGGCGTGCTGCTGGTTTCCGTCGGAGCGCCGTTCGCAGCCCTGTCAGCCACCGCGCCGCTGCTGCAAGCCTGGTACGCCCGTCTCGGACCGGAGGGTCTGACGCGAAACCCCTATGTCCTTTACGCCGCCAGCAACCTCGGCAGCCTGATCGCCCTGATCGCCTATCCGCTGGTGGCCGAGCCCCTGCTGCGGCTGCACGTCCAGGCGCAGCTATGGACCGTGGGCTATGTGCTGTTCGCCCTGCTGGTGATCGGACTGACCCTGGCGGCGCGCAAGGAGGTCGACTCGGGCACCCAGCTGCTTTCGGCTCCGCCGGTGGCCTGGCGGGAGCGTCTGGTCTGGATCGGGCTTTCCGCGGCCACCTCCAGCCTGCTGCTGGGCGTCACCGCCCACGTCACCCAGGATGTGGCGTCTGCGCCCTTCCTCTGGGTCATCCGGCTGGCCCTCTATCTGCTGAGTTTCGTCTTCGCCTTCCAGGAACGCTCGGCGATCCCGCAGGGGTGGGCCCTCTATTTGCAGGCCGGCTTCGCGCCCTTCGCCGCCGCCCTCTACAGCCTGCTGCAGGCCCCGTGGATTGAACAGCTGGCCGCCAATCTGGGCGCCTTCTTCTTCACCGCCATGGTCTGCCACCAGTCGCTGGCGGCCAGGAAGCCGGATCCCGCCCGGCTCACCGACTTCTACCTGTCGATGTCGGTCGGCGGCCTGATCGGCGGCGCCTTCAACGCCTTCGCCGCGCCGGTCGTGTTCAACGCGATCTGGGAATATCCGATCGTCATGGGGCTGGCCTGCTTGGCGCGCCCGTGGGGACGGGGGCGGCTGGATCACTGGAGCATTGGACTGATCGCCTGCGCCGCCATCTGTCTGGCGACCCTGCTGCTGCCCAAGGTGGTCAGCTTCAACCTGGTGATGATGCTCCTGACCGTGGTCGGCTGCTGCGCCTTCCTGCTGCGGCGGCATGGCGCGATCTTCGCCGTGCTCGTCCTGGCCTTAGGGGTGGTCAGCTACGATCAGCTGTTCAAGGGCCAGCGCGAGACCCACCGCAGCTTCTTCGGCATGGTGCAGCTGATCCGCGCCCCGGCGCCGGTGTTCGGGACGGTCAAGCTGATGGTGCACGGCTCGACGCTGCACGGGGCTCAGGCCGAGCGGCCCAGCCAGCGCTGCATCCCCACCACCTACTACGGCCCCGGCACGCCGATCGCTCAGGTGGTGCGCGTCGAGCAGGCGATACGGCCGGCGGTGCGGATCGGCGTCGTAGGCCTCGGCTCCGGCACCATGGCGGCCTTCACCCGCAAGGCCGACAGCCTGCGCTTCTTCGAGATCGACCCCCTGATCGTGCGGCTGGCGACCGACCCCAGCAAGCTGAGCTTCGTCAACGGCTGCGCTCAGGGCGCCGTGTCGGTCACGGTCGGAGACGCCCGGCAATCGCTGAACCAGGTCCCCGACGGCGCCTTCGACATGCTGTTGATCGACGCCTTCTCCTCAGACAGCGTGCCGACCCATCTGCTGACCGTGGAAGCGATCCGCACCTATCTGCGGGTCATCAAGCCGGACGGAGTCGTGGTCCTGCACCTGTCCAACCGCAACCTGGAGCTGGAAGGGCCGGCGGCGGCCTCGGTGCGTGGGGCAGGGGGCGTTGCTCTGGTGCAGGACTACTTCAGCCCGGCGCCCAGCCCCTATGTGGAGTCCAGCGCCCAGGCTGTGCTGGCGGGCCGCACTCTGGCGGCGCTCAAACCTTTCCAGGCGAGGGGTGATTGGGCGGCGCCGCGGCTGAAGGCGCGGGCCTGGACCGACGACTACGTCAATGTGTTCGGCGCCCTGATCCAGCGGATGCGCCACTCGACCTGGGGTAGCTGAGGCCTAGAGCGGCTTGCGCGTCAGATAATAGAGGGTCGAGGACGCCCGCTCGGCGGCGTCCGCCGTGATCTTGCCTTCGCCGTCATAGACGTTGACCAGTTCCAGGCCTGCCGCCTCCACCTGCCGCCGCGTCTCCGCCGCACCCGCATAGTAGTGCGGACTGGCGAAGTCGTTGCCGGGGTCGGTCATCACCGCATAGCGGTCGGTGCGGACAGCGGCCTTTTGATTACGCAGCCAGTTGCGGATGCGCACCCCAACGCGCCCAATCGCCTTGGCGGTCTTGAGCGGAGAAGACGAGATCTTCACGCGGAACATGTCGGCCAGGAAGCCGCCCTTGCCGGTCCAGTCGAGGTTGTGGCCGCTGAACACGAAGGCCCCGCCCGGCTTAAGGACCCGGGTCACCTCGGCCATGATGACCGCGCGGCTGGCGTCGTTTACCGAGTCCAGGCCGTTGAAGGAGAACAGGACGAAGTCGAAGGCGCCATCCCGGAACATCGGCATGCGGCGGGCGTCGGCTCGGCGCAGGTCCAGTCCAGGCAGGCTGGCCTTGGCGGCGGCGATCATGCTGATGCTGAAATCGATGCCGACGTAGCGGCGGGCGTCGGGCGCCAGCACCGCCGTGGTGCGGCCGCCGCCGATGCCGATGTCGAGCACGTCGCGGTCCGCCCAATGGGCGCGGGAATCGGCGAGCACGACCTCCTCTGCGGGAGTCAGTCCGGACAGGGCCGCATACCAGCGTGTGATGCCTGGGTGCAGATAGGCTCCCAGGTTTCTCGCTGCGACTATGTCCTGATCGTCGGCCGGGGGGGACGGCTGGCGCAATACGGTTTTGTCTCCGATGTCCGCCTAGGCGGGTGTTTCAACGCTCGCTATAGCCTGCGCCAGTATGCCTTCCTCACGTCCGGTGTAGCCCATGCCCTCGGTCGTGGTCGCTTTGACGCTGATCCGGTCGATGGGCAGGTCGAGAATTTCAGCCAGTTTGGACCGCATCGCCTCGCGATGGGGTTTAATTTTCGGGCGCTCGCAAATCAGGGTCACATCGACATTGATCAGGGCGCCGCCAGCGCTGCGCACCAGGTCGCCTGCATGCTTCAGGAACAGATGCGAGGGCGCGCCCTTCCATTGCGGATCGGTCGGCGGGAAATGGTCGCCGATGTCGCCCTGGCCGATGGCGCCGAGAATCGCGTCGGTGATGGCGTGTAGGCCCGCGTCGGCGTCCGAATGACCGATCAGGGCCTTGTCCGAGGGAATCTTGATCCCGCACAGCCAGACCCCGTCGCCGGGTCCCAGCCGATGCGCGTCCACACCCTGGCCGGTGCGGGTGATGCGGGCCGAGCCCGCCAGCCGTTCGGCCATCAGGAAATCCTCCGGATAGGTCAGCTTCATCAGCATGGGATCGCCCGGAACAAGCCGCACCTTACCGCCGGACGCCTCGATCACCCCGGCGTCGTCGGTGGGCGCCTCGGCGTCGCTCCAGGCCGCGTAGGCGACGTTCAGGGCGCTGATGCGGAAGGCTTGAGGCGTCTGGGCGCGCCAGAGCCCGTCGCGGGAGGCGGTTACGATGGTGTCGCCGGCTTCGCGCTTGATCGTGTCGGCGACGGGCAGGGCGAGGATGGCGCCGTCGGCCCCCTCCATGCCCTCGAGCAGGGAGCGGATATGGCCCATCCCCAGGAAGGGCCGGGCCGCGTCATGAATCATGACGATCTCGTCGTCCCAGGCCAGGGCGCGCAAGCCGGACATCACCGACTGAGCCCGGGTCGCTCCGCCCTCGGCGAAGATCAGCCCCTTCATGTCGCCGAGCAGCGCCTTGGCGGTATCGACCTCTTGAGGCGGCACGACCGCGACGATCGTCTTCGCACCTGCAGCGTAAAACGCCTCGATCGACCAGCGCGCGACGGGTTTTCCCGCCACTGTACGCCATTGTTTCGAGAGGCCGCCCCCGGCCCGCGAGCCCGATCCGGCCGCTACGATGATCGCCGCAAAATCCATGTGCCTGTTTGATATGCGACAGAAGTGTTGTCCAGACTCGACATTGCGTCAGTTATGCCTAAAAATGGGGCTGAGGGGATGATTAAATAATGTGCAGCTTGCGTATCGGATCTTTTGAGGTGTCGGGGCGGGCTTGGCTCGCGCCGATGACCGGTATCTCCGATCTGCCGTTCCGCCGCACCGCAGCACGACTGGGCGCCGCCTATGTCGCGACCGAGATGGTGGCCTCAGCTGAATTTGCGAAGGGCCGGCCCGACGTCGTGCGCCGCGCGGCGATCGGCGAAGGTCTGCCGCTGATGGTGGTTCAGCTGGTCGGGCGTGAGGCCCACTGGATGGCGCGCGGCGCCAAGCTGGCCGCCGAGGCCGGCGCCGACATCATCGACTTGAACTTTGGCTGCCCCGCCAAGGAAGTCACCGGCGTGCTGTCCGGTTCGGCCCTGATGCGCGACCTGAACCTGGCCCAGTCCCTGATCGGGGCGGCGGTTGAGGCGGTCGACAAGCCGGTCACCGTCAAGATGCGCCTGGGCTGGGACGATTCGGCCCGCAACGCCCCCGAACTGGCCGCCCGCGCCGAGGCCTCCGGCGCCGCCGCCGTCACCATCCATGCCCGCACCCGCTGCCAGTTCTACAGCGGTCGCGCCGACTGGAACGCGGTCAAGGCGGTCAAGGACGCGGTTTCCATTCCCGTCATCGTCAACGGCGACATCGTGGACGCCGCCAGCGCCAAGACCGCCCTGGAGCAGTCCGGGGCCGACGCGGTGATGATCGGCCGCGGCGCCTATGGCCGGCCGTGGCTGGCGCGCGACATCGACGCGGCCCTGCAGGGGCGCTCCACAACCGAACCCGGCGCCGAAGAGCGGCTGCAGATCGTGGTGCGGCATTTCGACGAGGCGCTCGATTTCTATGGCGAAGGCCTTGGCCTGAAGGTCTTCCGTAAGCATCTCGGCTGGTATGTCGAAGCGGCTCCCTGGCCGGCGGACGCCGCCGTGCGGCGCGAGGCCAAGAGCCGGCTCTGCCGTCTGGAGCGGCCGGACGAGGTGAGGGCGGGTCTTCGGGCGCTATGGCAGGACAGCGAGCGGTTGGCGGCATGAACGCGATCCACAAACGCCACGTTACCGAGCGGCACCGCGCCTCGGCCTTCGACCTGATCCCAGAGCCGGCCCTGATCATCAGCGCCGAGGGCGAATTGATCGCCTGCAACGACGCGGCCCAGGAACTGTTCGGACAGGGTCTGGCCCTGCTGGCGCGCGGCCGCATGGTGGACAATCTGCCGCCGGGCTCTTCGCTGGCCTCGTTGATCGAACGGGCGATCGCCGAGGACAATTTCGTGCGCGAGCGCGGCCTCGAAATCCATCTGTTCAACCATCCGCCTTTCCCCGCCGACGGCGCGGCGACGCCGATGGGCGACGGATCGCTGCTGCTGACGCTCCACCTGCGCGGCAGCGCTCTGCCGCCCGACCGGGCCGACAGCGCGGGCCTCAAGACTGTCGTGGGCCTGGGCCGGATGCTGGCCCATGAGATCAAGAACCCCCTGGCGGGTATCCGCGGCGCGGCCCAGCTGCTGCGCGGCGCGGCCAAGAGCGAAGACGTGCCCCTGGCCCAGCTGATCGTGGACGAAACCGATCGCATCCATCGCCTTGTCGACCGCATGGAGGCCTTCTCCGAAGAGGCGGCGCCCGTGCGCGAGCCGGTCAATATCCACGTGGTGCTGGATCGGGTGCGCGCCCTGGCCATCAACGGCGTGGCCGATGGTCTGGACCTGCGGGAATCCTACGATCCGTCCCTGCCCAACACCCTCGGAGACGAGGATCAGCTGATCCAGATCTTCCTGAATCTGGTCAAGAACGCCGCCGAAGCCGCGCATTCGCGCGGCGACGAGCGCGGCGAGGTCGTGATCACCACGGCATATCGTCACGGGGTCAGGGTGCGCAGCGCCGGCGGCCAGCCCGCCAGAGGCGCGCCGCTCGAGATTCGCATTCAAGACAACGGCCCGGGTGTTCCCGAGCACATGCGCGAGGACCTTTTCCAACCGTTTGTCACGTCAAAAGCGATGGGAGCCGGTCTGGGACTGGCGCTTGTCGCAAAATTAGTCGCAGCCCATGGGGGCCTGATCGATTTCGAGTCAGAGCCGGGCCGTACCGTGTTTCGCGTCCTGCTACCCATCGAACAGTGACCGACGTCCGGGGTAACCCTGAAGGATGACTGTGCAGTCCAAGATACTCATCGCCGACGACGACGCTTCCATCAGACTGGTCCTGAGCCAAGCCTTCACCAGGCTGGGTTATCAGGTCCGGGCCACCGGCAACGCCACCACCCTTCTCAAATGGGTGACCGATGGCGAAGGCGATCTGGTCATCACCGACGTCGTCATGCCTGACGAGAATGTCTTCGACGTTCTTCCGCGCATCAAAAAACAGCGTCCGAAGCTGCCGGTAATCGTTATGAGCGCGCAGAACACGCTCATGACCGCCGTCAATGCCGCCGAAATCGGCGCCTTCGACTATGTGCCCAAGCCTTTCGACCTGGACGACATGACCGCGGCGGCCAAGCGCGCCCTGTCGCGGCCCGCCGACAGCGAGGCGGCCAAGGCCCAGGCCCGCGCCATGCGCGACGAGCGTCTGCCGCTGATCGGCCGTTCCGCCCCCATGCAGGAGGTCTACCGCACCGTGGCCCGACTGGTCGGCGCCGACCTGACCGTCCTGCTCCAGGGCGAATCGGGCACCGGCAAGGAGCTGGTGGCCCGCGCCCTGCACGATCTGGGGCGCCGCCGCGACGGTCGCTTCGTGGTCATCAATCTCGCCGCCGTTCCGCGCGAACGGGTGGAGACCGAACTGTTCGGCAAGTCCGAAAACGACGTGGGCAAGCTGGTCGAGGCCGACGGGGGCACCCTGTTCCTCGACGAGATCGGCGACATGCCTCTGGATGCCCAAACGCGTCTTCTGCGGGTCATAGACGGGTCGGAAACGGCCATCAGCCCCAAGACGAACCGCCGGCCCAACGTGCGCATCATCGCGGCTACGAACCGCGACCTGCGTGGGCTGATTGCTCAAGGCCTGTTCCGGGAAGACCTGTTCTTCCGCCTCAACGTTGCCCCCGTGCGCCTGCCGCCGCTGCGCGACCGCGCCGAGGACATCCCGGATTTGGCCCGCGCCTTCCTGCTGCGCGCCCACCGCGAGGGCTTGCCGGCCAAGACCATCGACCAGAGCGCGCTGGAGAGGCTCAAGGCTCACGACTGGCCGGGCAATGTGCGCGAGCTGGAGAACCTGATCCGCCGCATCTGCGCCCTCTACGCCGAGGACGTGATCACCGCCCGCATCGTCGAGCGCGAACTGCAGGACAACACCGCCGCTCCGACGGCGGAGGAGGGGCCCGCGACCCTCAGCGCCCTGGTGGAGCGCAAGCTGATCTCCTACTTCGCCGAACAGCCCGAAAGCGGCCCGCCGCCGGGCCTCTACGACCGGGTGCTGCAGGAAGTTGAGCTGCCCCTGATCCGCCTGACCCTGGCCGCTACCCGCGGCAATCAGGTCCGCGCGGCGGAAATCCTGGGTCTCAACCGCAACACCCTGCGCAAGAAGATCCAGGACCTGGGCATCGAGAAGGTAAGGCCAGGGCGGTAGGGGACACCCAATTCCGCGCTCAAGCAGCCGCTAGGCGATAGCGCATCAGAAAAGTGATGGCGCCAGGGCCACATAGCTGTTGAGTTTATGGCACAGGCTCATAGGTTGCGCCGCGATGTCAGGCTTTTCCAGTCGCGAGTCCATAGACGGACGCACGGGCTCGGCCCGTCCGCCGAGCCGCTTCTGGGGCTCGCGCCTGTTCGGACTTGGCTGGTGGGTCGCCGCCGCCCTGACGGCCCTGTCCGTCTATCTGGCGTCTTCCGCGCCTGGCGTGGGCCAGATCGGCCCGGTCAGCCGCACCGTCCTCATCATTCTCAGCATCAACTTGGCGCTGATCCTGCTGCTGGCGGCGTCCGCCGCGCGGCGGGTGCTGCAGCTGATGTTCGAACGGGGCAGCAACGCCGGCGCGCGCCTGCACCTACGCTTCGTGACCCTGTTTTCTCTGGTGGCCGTGGTGCCCGCCATCGTCGTGGCCATGGTCTTCGGCGCCCTGGTCACTCGAGCCCTAGACAGCTGGTTCAGCGAGCGTGTCCAGTCGGTGATCGACAACTCGGTCAAGATCGACAAGTCCTACTACGACGACCAGCTGGCCTTCCTGCAGCGGCACATGACCGCCATGGCCGGCGACGTGAACGACGCCGCCCCGACGTTGAAGGCCGCCCCGATCCGTTTCAGCCAGGGCCTGGCGCAGCTGGCCGCCTATCACGAATTCCCGGCTGTCTATCTGATCGACGGCGATGGCCGCATCCTGGCCCGTGCCGAGACGGCCAGCGCGCCGGCCTTCGTCATGCCGCCGCCCGCCACCCTCAAGGCGGCCGCGCGCGAGATCACCGGAGCGCCCTTCGAGGCCCAGGACCTTTTCCGGGCCATCTACCGTCTGCGCGCCTATCCGGACGCCTATCTCTATGTCGCGCGCTTCGTGCAGCCGGGCATGCTGGTGCAGCTGCGCCGGGCGACGTCGTCGCTCGCCGACTACCGTGACGCCGAAACCAGCCGCCGCTCCATCCAGACCGCCTTCGCCCTCAGCTACGGCGAAACCACCCTGCTGATCCTGGTGGGCGCCGTGTGGCTGGCCCTGGCCGCTGCGGGCAGCATCGCCGAGCCCGTGGCGCGCCTTGTGCAGGCCGCCGACCGGGTCGCCGCGGGGGATCTGGACGCGCGTGTCGACGTCAAGAACGATCCCGATGAAATCGCCGTCTTGTCCAATGCTTTCAATCGGATGACGAGCGATCTTCAGGACCAGCAGAAGGCTCTGCGCCAGGCCAACAGTGATGCGGAATCCCGCCGCCAGTTCATCGAAACCGTCCTGGCCGAGGTCAGCGCCGGCGTGATCGGCCTGGACTCCCTCGGCCGCATCTCCGCCGTCAACCGCCGCGCCCTGGCCCTGCTGGGCCTTGATGTGGCCGACGTCTTCGGCCGCCCGCTCAGCGACGCCGCGCCGGAGCTGGCCGAGGTCGCCTCCCGCGCCGCCCAGGGCGGGCAGGACGCCGAGGACGAGATCGACGTCGTGCGGCGCGGCGACACCAAGCGCCTGCGTGTCCGCGCGTCCGGCGGCGCCGCCGACGGTCTGGTGCTGACTTTCGACGACATCACCCGCCTAGTCGCCGCCCAACGAAACGCCGCCTGGCGCGACGTCGCCCGCCGCATCGCCCACGAGATCAAGAACCCGCTGACCCCGATCCAGCTGTCCGCCGAGCGCCTGCGCCGCAAATACCGCTCCGAGATCACCAGCGACCTCGACACCTTTGACCGTTGCACCGACACCATCATCCGCCAGGTGGAGGGCATCGGCCGGATGGTTGACGAGTTCTCGTCCTTCGCGCGGATGCCGGCGCCGCGGTTCGAAGAGGCCGACGCGCGCGAGTTGCTGCGCCAGGCCGTGTTCGCCCAGCGCGTGGCTAGCCCCGACATCGTGGTCGAGGTGATTGAGCCGGCGCCCGCCGCCGTCATTAACGCCGACAGTCGAATGATCGGCCAGGTTCTGACCAACGTCCTCAAGAACGCCGCCGAAGCCATCGCCGGTCGCCGTGTCCTTGAGCCGGACCTGGAAGGGCGGCTGACCGCGCGCCTGATCTGCGACGACGATCAGGTCGCGTTCGAGATCGAGGACAACGGCGTCGGACTGCCCAACAAGGACCGTGACCGGCTGACTGAACCCTATGTAACCACGCGCGAGAAAGGCACGGGCCTGGGCCTGGCCATCGTCAAGCGCATCATGGAGGAGCATGGCGGCGCTCTGGTGATGCAGGACGCGGCGCGCCTGCCCGGGGCCAAGGTCATTCTGAAATTCCCGCCCATGAGGGCGAGCGACAACGACGATGCGGCCGAGCCTGCGGGCGCGGCCGCGCAGGCTTAGAGAACGGATTACGTATGGCTGCCGACATTCTGGTCGTGGACGATGAGATCGATATCCGGGAGCTGGTCGCCGGCATCCTGACGGACGACGGCTACGCCGTGCGCACCGCTTCCAACTCCGAAGAGGCGCTGGCGGGCATCCGGGCGCGCAAGCCTGCGCTGCTGGTGCTCGACATCTGGATGCAGGGCGGCGGCATGGACGGGCTGGAGCTGCTCGACATGGTCAAGGCCCTCGACGAAGACCTGCCGGTCATTATGATTTCCGGCCACGGCAACATTGAAACTGCGGTCAGCGCGATCAAGCGCGGGGCCTACGATTTCCTCGAAAAGCCGTTTAAATCCGACCGGTTGCTGCTTGTTGTTCAGAGAGCTTTGGAAACCAGCGCCTTGCGCCGCGAGAACCGCCGCCTGCGCGTCCAGACCCTGACGCCCGACGGCATGATCGGCCACTCCCAGGCCGCCCAGCAGCTACGGGGCATGATCGCCAAGGTGGCTCCCGCCAACAGCCGCGTTCTGATCTCCGGCCCGCCCGGCTCGGGCAAGGAGCTGGTGGCGCGTCTGATCCATACCCACAGCCAGCGGGGGCAGGGGGAGTTCGTGCCCATCGCCGCGGCCGGCATGACCCCGGAACGGGTCGATCTGGAGCTGTTCGGAGAGGAAGGCGAGGGCGGTCAGCCCAGCAAGATCGGCGTGTTCGAGCGCGCGCACGGCGGCACCCTCTACCTCGACGAAGTCTGCGACATGCCGCTGGAGACCCAGGCGCGCATCCTGCGGGTGCTGATCGAGCAGCGTTTCCGCCGCGTGGGCGGGGGCAACGACGTGCAGGTGGATGTGCGGGTGGTCTCCTCGACCTCGCGCGACCTGCGCGAAGAGATCGCCGCCGGCCGCTTCCGCGAGGACCTCTATCATCGCCTGGGCGTGGTCCCGATCCGGGTGCCGGGCCTGGCCGAGCGCCGCGAGGACATCGCCGAGCTGGTGGAATATTTCGTCGACCGCATCGCCGCCGCCCAGGGCCTGTCGCGGCGCATCCTCGGCGAGGACGCCATCGCCACCCTCCAGGTTCACGCCTGGCCCGGTAACGTCCGCCAGCTGCGCAACAATATCGAGCGGCTGCTGATCCTGGCATCGGGCGATCCCAGCGAGGTCATCACCGCCGAAATGCTGCCCGCCGAGGTGGCCGCCGCCGGGTCCGCCGGCGCCGTGGGTCCCGAGCGGATCATCGCCCTGCCGCTGCGCGACGCCCGCGAGGTGTTCGAACGCGAGTACCTGAACGCCCAGATCATGCGTTTCGGCGGCAATATCTCGCGCACGGCCGCCTTCATCGGCATGGAGCGCTCGGCCCTGCACCGTAAGCTGAAGTCCCTGGGCGTGGGCGCTCTGCGGGGTGAAGAGAGCGAAGAAGACTGATGAGCCGTCTTGCCTATGTGAACGGGCGCTTCCTGCGCCAAGGCGACGCCGGGGTCTCGATCGAGGATCGCGGCTACCAGCTGGGCGACGGCATTTACGAAGTCTGGGCCGTGATCGACGGCAAGCTAGCCGACGCCGAAGGCCATTTCGTGCGGCTGAAGCGCAGCCTGGGCGAACTGCAGATCGACATGCCCATGAGCCGCGAGGCCCTGACCGTGGCCCTGCGTGAGACTGTCCGCCGCAATCGGGTGCGCTACGGCATCGTCTATCTGCAGGTCACCCGGGGCGTCGCCCGCCGCGATCACGCCTTTCCGACCGTTCCCGTCGCCCCGACGGTCGTCATCACCGCCCGCTCCATCGACCGCGACGGCGCCGAGGCCAAGGCGGCCAAGGGCGTCAGCGTCATCACCCTGCCGGACAACCGCTGGGGCCGCTGCGATATCAAGACCATCAACCTCTTGCCCAATGTCCTGGCCAAGCAGGCAGCCAAGGAGGAGGGCGGTTTCGAAGCCCTGCTGGTCGATGCCGACGGCCTGGTCACAGAAGGCGCCTCCTCCAATGCCTGGATCGTCGACCGCGAAGGCGTTCTGCGCACCCGCGACACCGGCGCCAACATCCTGCGCGGCGTCACCCGTCTCAGCATCATCGATGTGGCCCGACAGGCCGGCTACAAGGTCGAGGAGCGGCCGTTCACCGTGGCCGAGGCCAAGGCGGCGCGCGAAGTGTTCGTGACGGGGGCAGGGGCTCTGGTGATGCCGGTCGTGCGCATCGACGACAGCCCCGTCGGCAACGGCCACCCCGGCGAGGTAGCGAGCGCGCTTCGGGCCGCCTATATCGAGCATGTGACCCAGACCGCGGTCTAGGAACGCCCGGCTCTCTCAACCGTTGGCTTACCGGCGTCTACGGCTACGCCTGAAAACGGTCTTGTTTGCACTGCACCTAAAACCTTGCGGCCCGGGCTGAGCCCCGGTTACAGTCGCTGTGTGTGTGGAGGCGTTTTGGCTTCCGAACAAAATAAGGGGTCGACGAATGTCGAACGAAAAAAAACAGAACCTGCAAGACACCTTCCTGAACAGCGTCCGCAAGTCCCGCACGCCGCTGACCATCTTCCTGGTCAATGGCGTCAAACTGCAGGGCATGGTCAGCTGGTTCGACAATTTCTGCGTTCTGCTGCGCCGTGATGGCCAATCGCAGCTTGTCTATAAGCATGCGATTTCCACCATCATGCCCTCCCAACCGGTGCAGCTGTACGAGCCGTCCGCGGACGAGGACGATTGAGTTCAAATCATAACGACAGGGGCGGGCGCTCCGTAGACTGGACGCCCATTCCACAGACCGCGCTTGTCATCCACCCGGTTCGCGCCGGGGCGGGTGCCTTGCGCACGCCTGAAGCCCGTCTGGGAGAGGCTGTCGGCCTGGCCGAGGCGCTGGATCTCGAGGTGCGCGAAGCCCGCGTGACTCCGCTGCGTACGCCTGTCCCCGGAACTCTGTTCGGCAAGGGCAAGGTGGCCGAGCTGCACGACCTCTGCGAGGCGCTGGAGGTCAATGTCGCCGTGGTCGACGACGCCCTGACGCCGGTGCAGCAACGCAATCTGGAAAAGGCCTGGGAAGTGAAGGTGCTGGACCGCACCGGCATGATCCTGGAGATCTTCGCCCGACGCGCCCGTACCCGCGAGGGCCGGCTGCAGGTCGAACTGGCCCGCCTGGCCTATGAACGCTCGCGCCTGGTGCGCACCTGGACCCACCTGGAGCGCCAGCGCGGCGGCTTCGGCGTCATGGGCGGCCCCGGCGAAACCCAGATCGAAACCGACCGCCGTCTGCTGGCCGACAAGATCGGGCGGTTGAAGAAGGAGCTGGACGAGGTCCGGCGCACCCGCACCCTGCAGCGCGACGCCCGCAAGCGCGCGCCTTTCCCCACGGTGGCCCTGGTCGGCTACACCAATGCCGGCAAGTCGACCCTGTTCAACCGCCTGACCGAAGCCGAGGTCGAGGCCAAGGATATGCTGTTCGCCACCCTGGACCCGACCCTGCGCACCGTCGCTTTGCCGGGCGGACGCCCCGCCATCCTGTCCGACACTGTGGGCTTCATCTCCGACCTGCCGCACGAACTGGTCGACGCCTTCCGCGCCACCTTGGAGGAGGTCCGCGAGGCCGATGTCGTCCTGCATGTGCGCGACATTTCCAGCGAGGAGACCGAGGCCCAGGCCGCCGATGTGCGCACCGTGCTGAAGCAGCTGGACGCGGGCCGTGAAGGCCAGACCCTGGTCGAGGTCTGGAACAAGATCGACAACCTGGACGCGGACGCCCGCGAGCCCCTGTTCGCCAAGAGCCGCCGCTCCCTGGAATTCGGCGATCATCCCGCCGTGGCGGTGTCGGCGGTGACGGGGGAGGGGTGCCAGGCCCTGCTGGATTACCTCAGCCGCCTAGTGGACGACGAGGCGCCGATCTCGGCCGATCTGGGCCCCGGCGACGGCGAGGCCCTGGCCTGGCTCTACCGCCATGGGCGCATCACCCATCGCGAAGACCTGCCCGACGGTGGCCAGCATCTGCAGGTCAAGCTCGACGCCCAGGCTTTAGGGCGTTTCGAGCGGCTCTATCCGAGGGCCTTGGTTCCCTAGAGCGCCTTGCGTTCCAGCGCCTTGGCCTCGTCCCAAAGGCCGTCCATTTCCGCCAGGGTCGACTGCGCCGGGCTTGACCCGCGTTTCGCAAGAACCTTTTCTATGTGGCTGAAACGGCGCGTGAATTTCGCGTTGGACGAGCGGATGGCATCCTCGGGATCGACGTCCAATTTGCGCGCCAGATTGGCCACCACGAACAGGAAGTCGCCCAGCTCCGCGCGGGCCTTGGGCAGGTCGCCGGCGTCGATCTCCACTTGCAGCTCGTCCATCTCCTCGCGCAGCTTGTCCATCACCGGTCCGAAGTCCGGCCAGTCGAAGCCGACCCGCGCGGCCCGCTTGGTCAGCTTCACCGCCCGCGTGAGGCCGGGCAGGCCCGCCGGCACGTCGTCCAGCAGGCTGGCGGCCTTGCCCTTGGCGGCGCGCTCTGTGGCCTTCATCGCCTCCCACGCCGAGGTCTGTTCCGTCAGGTCGGCGTAGCTCTCAGTGGCGAACACATGTGGATGGCGGCGCACCATCTTGTCGGAGATGGCCGCGGCCACGTCGTCGAAGGTGAAGGCGCCCATCTCCTCGGCCATGCGCGCGTGGAACACCACCTGGAACAGCAGGTCGCCCAGCTCTTCCTTCAGGTCGCGCATGTCGTTGCGTTCCACGGCGTCGGCCACCTCATAGGCTTCCTCCACCGTGTAGGGAGCGATGGTGGCGAAGGTCTGCTCGACGTCCCAGGGGCAGCCGCCGTCGCGGTCGCGCAGGCGGGCCATCACCTCCAGCAGGCGGTCCAGGGGCGGCATCTGCGGGGAGGGCGGCTCGAAGGGCATGGGAGAACGGCCTAGCTGGCGGATTGGCGCTCCAGCGCCTCGCGGATCTCGTCGTGGCGCTGACGGGTCAGGGGATACCGGATCAGCACCAGGGCCGCGAGGATAAACAGCAGGGCGGGCAGGCCGAGGAAGAAGGCGTGCAGCCCCATGATCGCCCTGGGGCTGTTGTGGTCGCTGGCGGCGTCAAAACCGGCAAGTTTGTCGAGCCCCACGAAGGTGATGCCGACCGCCAGCGCCGCGCCCACCTTCGCTGTGCCGGTCAAGATGGCGTAGAGTAGGCCGGTGCGGTCCACCCCGCTTTTCAGCCGCTCCTCGTCTCCGGCGTCGGCCATCAGCGAGCGCGCGAGCTGGTTTGAGGCGGCGTAAGGCAGGCCGCTGATCACCGAGGCGATGGCGCCCCAGGCGATGTTCCCGTTGGGAATGACATAGAGGACCAACAGGCCCGCGATGCTTGAAAGGCAGGCTGCCGCCAGCGCGACATGCTTGCCGGTCCTCTTCGCCACCAGGGTCCACAATGGTCCGCCGATCAGCCCGCCCAGGAAATAGAGCAGCAGGCCGACGTTGGAGAAGGCGGCGGTGAAACCCTTGGCCTTGGTGAAGAAGAACAGGAACAGAGCGCCGTCCATGCCGAAGGCCAGGCCGATCATCAGGTCCGCCAGCAGGATGCGGCGCACAGAAGAGGACGCCATCAGCTTGGGCCAGTCCGACAGTCGCGCCACGGGGGCGGTGGAGGAGGGCTCGGGCTCCTTGACGAACAGCACCGCCAGCGCCGCCGAGAGGGGCAGCATCAGGATCAGATAGGCGCCCATGGCCCGCACCCCCGTGGTCGGGCCGGGATCGGCCCGGTTGGCGGCGATGGGCAGCAGCAGGATCAGCAGCAGCCCGATCAGGTTGAAGGCCTGCCACCAGCCGTAGATGCGCGAGCGCTCGTTGTAGTGGGGGCTGAGCAGAGAGCCCCAGGCGGTCTGAGCCAGGACGCAGATCGACCATCCGCCATAAGCCAGGCCCAGTCCCGCGATCAGATAGGCCGAGCCGACGCCGGGCCGGGCGAAGCACAGCATGGCCGAGGCCAGCATCAGCAGCGGAATGCCGCCGGCAAGCCACGGCTTGAACCGGCCGATCGGCGTACGGGTCCGGTCCATGACCACGCCCAGCAGCGGGTCCAGGCCGATGTCGAACAGCCGCACGACCATGAAGGCGACGCCGACGGCGCTGAGATCCATGCCCAGCTGGGCGGAATAGAAGCTTGGTAGATAGACCGTCAGCGGCAGCCCGATGCCTGCCAGGCCCAGACAGGGCGCGGCGAACAGAGCGAGATTGCGACGGGTGAGCCGGACTTGGGTCATGTTCTTATGGGTCTTGTCGGACCGCGCGACCCCTTATGACGTCAGCCATCCTTGCGCGAGTATCGTACCGCCCCGGCGCTCAGCGCAACGGTTGAGGTGGCCTGTCGGCCCATTAGTGGGCGACGCATCTCCGTAAGGGGAATCGCCACGCCGCATCTGCGGCTTGGGCCCCGTGCGCCGCCCATAGCCTTGATCGGCGCAGGGCAGGGCGTCTGCATGCCTCCAATATGATCATTCCTCAAGAAACTGTATCCCATGATATCGAAAACAATACTTCCGTATGAGGCCAAAATAACACTGCGGCATATTACTTAGGTGATGGGACAATTTGCGCCTTGTAGCGGATTGAAACTGTCTCTCTTTTCGGGAGTGGGGCGCTCGAAAAACTCGATAGTGCGTCCGGAAAACTTGAGGTCTACTGAATGAGATTACACCTATTGGCCGCGACGGCCTTGGTAACGTCGCTGATGGCGACAGATGCTCTGGCGCAGGCGGCGCCTGCCGCCCCCGCCGCTGAAACCGTCGAGGCCGTCGTGGTCACCGGCAGCCGCTCGGCGCCGCGCGCAGCCTTGAACACCCTGGCCCCGGTCGACGTGATTTCGGCCACCCAGATGACCCATATCGGCAGCACGGACCTGGCCCAGGCCCTGTCCGAAGCCCTGCCGTCCCTGAACTTCACCCATCCCGCCGTCACCGACGGCACCGACAGCCTGCGCCCGGCGACCCTGCGCGGCATGTCGCCCGACCAGACTCTTGTGCTGATCGATTCCAAGCGCGCCCACACCTCGTCGCTGGTCAATCTGAACGGATCGGTTGGTTACGGCGCCGCGGCCATGGACCTGAACACCATCCCGTTGGGCGCCTTGGCCAATGTGGAAGTGCTGCGCGACGGCGCCTCGGCCCAGTATGGATCGGACGCCATCGCGGGCGTGATCAACCTTCGTCTGCGCGAGGCCAGAAGCGGCGGCGACGTGTCGGTAACGACCGGGGTCTATGACACCAACGTCAATTACAACACCACCGGCGCTCCTAATCCGACCGGGGCGGCTCTGCCTGGCAGCCGCCATCTGAACGATGGCGCCACGACCACTGTTTCGGGGTGGAAGGGCTTCTCCCTGGGCGACAAGGGCTTCGTGACCGCGACCCTGGAATACAAGACCCAGGCCCACACGACCCGCGCCGGACCTGATCCGCGCCAGCAATATCCCCTGGTGGGAACCGCCTTCGATCCGCGCGAGCAGACCTTCTCGCGCATCGACAACTGGTACGGCGATCCCAAGCTGGATCAGTACACCGGCTACTTGAACGCCGGGTACGACATGTCCGGCGAGGTGCATCTGTATGCCTTCGGAGGCTTCCAGCACCGCGACAGCAACTCGGCCGCCAATGTGCGCCGGGCGATCCAGGAAACCTCGGTTCCCGCCACAAATCTGCTGGCTGTCTATCCGAACGGCTACCTGCCCAAGATCCATGGCCAGATCGATGATGCGACGGTCGCGGGCGGCGCCAAGTTCGCCACCGGCCCGTGGAGCTGGGACGCCAGCCTGACCTATGGCTACAACCGGTTCAAATTCGGCGTGATCGACACCATCAACGTGTCGCTCGGGCCCAACAGCCCCACGACCTTCAACGCCGGCGGGCCGCAATACCAGCAGACCGTCGCCAACCTGGATGGCACGCGCAAGCTGTCGCTGCTGGGCATGTCCGACGTCAATCTGGCCGTCGGCGCCGAGGTGCGTACCGAACAGTACCGGATCTTCGCCGGCGAGCCGGCCTCCTACGCCAACGGGGGCTATGTGACTCCGTCCAAGACCGTCGGCGCCGCGGCTACTCAGGGCTTCCCGGGCTTCTCGCCCAGCGACGCCGTCAGCGCCAGCCGCACCTCGGAAAGCCTCTACGCCGACATCGAGTCCAAGCCGATCGACAACCTCGATATCGATATCGCGGGGCGCTACGAAAACTACTCCGACTTCGGCAGCGAGCTGACCGGCAAGCTGGCCGCCCGCTACGACTTCAACTCGAACTTCGCCCTGCGCGGCGCCATCTCCTCGGGCTTCCGCGCCCCGTCGCTGCAGCAGGAATACATCAGCTACAGCGCCATCACCTTCCTGGGCGGCCAGCAGATCACCAACGCGGTTCTGCGGGCCTCCAACCCGGTGGCGTCCTTCATCGGCGCCATCCCGCTGAAGCCGGAGCAGTCGACCAACTACTCCGTCGGCGGCGTGTTCCGGGCGGGGCCGTTCTCAGCCACCCTGGACGGCTACATCATCCGCCTGAACAACCGGATCACGCTCTCCGATCCTTTGACCCAGGCCAACGTCCTGGCGCTGTTCCCGGCCTCGGCCCAGATCGGCGCGGCGCGGTTCTTCACCAACGGCGTGGACACCACGACCACGGGGCAGGACTTCGTGGCGACCTACAAGTGGCGGCCCACCGGCGACATCGGGCGGTTCGATTTCAGCCTGAGCGCCAGCCACAACCAGACCACGATCAATGCCATCCGCTCCACGCCGCAGCTGTCGGCCCTGAACCCGGCGCCGGCCTTCCTCACCAACTACCGCATCGAGAGCCTGACCAAGGGCCAGCCGAACTGGAAGAGCTCGCTGGTCACCGACTGGACCTATGGCCGTTATGGCCTGACCGCCACGGCGACCTACTACGGCTCGCTGCTGCAGCCGTTCAACACCGGCAACACTCTTGGCGACTACACCCTGGCCGCCAAGACGCTGATCGACCTGGAGGGCAGGGCGACGGTCGGCGAGCATGTCCACTTGTCGCTGGGTGTCCAGAACCTGTTCGACACCTATCCGACGACGCCGCCGTACGTCCTCAATGGTCAGAACATCTCGACCAACGGCGTCGGCCAGTTTCCGGAATATTCGCCGTTCGGTTTCAACGGCCGGTTTGTCTACGTGAAAGTTGGCTACGCCTTTTGATCAAGGAATAGGCTAAGCCGGGCTAGCGCCCGGTTTCCCGCTTTTCCCAGAACAAGATCGCCGGCTGGGTTCGAAAGGACCCGGCCGGCGTTTTTCGTTTTTCCCGGCCGGCGCTCGCGAGGGAACGGCTCAAAAAGCCATATCCGAATTGCGCCTAAGGAATATTATCAGAAATTACTTATCGGGCTGGAGCGTGGTTTCGACGTATTTCACGCCCTTGGGCGCGGTGAACATGTCCGCATCTGGCTGGGCGCCGATCTCGTACAGGTCGTAGCGGATGGCCCAGACCAGTTTCCCGTCGCGGTAATAGCGCGCGAAGGATGGCGTCGCGGCGTCCGGTTTTTCCAGGATTTCAACGGCTTCCTTGCCGTCGCTCAGGCGATGGACGTTCAGCGACACGCCATCGATGGTCTCGGTCCGGTCTACCTTGGGCGCATTGGCGGCGATGAACTCGGCCTCGCAGCCGAATTCCAGGTCCAGAATCTTGGGCGAAATGCGGTCGTCGGCGAACACCACGGCGTGGGTGTTGAACACCGGTCCTGGATCGACGATGTGGCGCCCAGTGCGGTCGTACAGATTGGCCATCCAGATGTTGGGCTCGTCGATCACCGCCAGGCCCTGGATCTTGTTCTTGTCGTCCTGCTGCTCCTCCAGCCGAGAGCGCGTGGCGCCCTGGCGGTAAAGGCTCTTGGGCAGAGCGTCGAAGGACGCCGGATCAATGCCGGGCGTGGTCTCGGTCGTCACGATATGCACCAGCTTTGCCGGCGCGCAGGTTGCCGCGATGGCCGGAGAAGCTGTGCCTAGAGCCAGAATAATCGCCAATATTTTCATGATCTTCCGTCCCACGTCTCAGACGAACGTCATGCCGTCGTAGGCCGGTTCGACACCGGCCGGAAGTTCGCGCCGCAGGGTCTCATAGTCCAGGTCGATATGCATGTTGGTCAGGATGGCCCGCTCGGGCTTGACCCGTTCGATCCACCGCAGAGCCTGTTCGACTGTGGCGTGGGTCGGATGCGCTCTGTAGCGCAGCGCGTCCACGATCCACACCCTGACCCCCGCCAGCACCTCGAAACTCGCCTCGGGAAAGTCAACGACGTCGCTCGAATAGGCAACATCTCCAATACGATAGCCCACCGATTTGATGTCGCCGTGGTCCTGGTCAAAGGTCTGCACCGGTATGGCGCCGGACGGTCCGTCGATGCTCCAATGGGCGCCGAACGCCGGGAGTTCCATAGGCTCGCAGATGGCCGGATAGCCCCCTTCCCCCTCGAACACATAGGAGAAGCGCTGCGCCAGGTTCCGCCGGGTGTGGGCGTCCATGTAGCAGGGCGTGCGCCGCTGGTGGCGCAGGTAGAAGGCGCGCAGATCGTCAATGCCGTTGGCCTGGTCGGCGTGATCGTGGGTGTAGAGCACCGCGTCCACCCGTTTGACCCCGGCGGCGGCGGTCTGCAGCCGCAGATCGGGCGATGTGTCGATCAGAACAGTGGTTTCCTGCTCGGGCCCGGCGTCGGAGCGCCGCCGCACCATCATGCAGCAGCGGCTGCGCTGGTTCTTGGGCTCGGCCGGATCGCACACGCCCCAATTGCCGTCCGCCCGCGGCACGCCGCCGGACGAGCCGCAGCCCAGGATCACATACTCCAGCCGCCCGCTCATGCCGCCGGCCTCGGAATACGGTCGAACAGGGCGAAGAAGGCGTCTTCGGTCCGCTGCTCCGCTTCGGCTAGCGACCATTCCCTGACCTCAGCCAATTTGCCAAGGATATGAGGGATATAGGCCGGCTCGTTACGGCGGCCTCGGAACGGAACCGGCGCCAGATACGGGCAGTCGGTCTCCACGATGATGCGGTCGGCGGGCATGTCGCGGATCAGCGCCCTCACCTCGTCCGCCGCCTTGAAGGTGGCGATGCCGGAAACCGAGAACCAGGCCCCCAGCGCCGCCGCCCGCCGCGCTAGATCAGCGCCGGAGGTGTAGCAGTGCATCAAGAGTTTGAAGGGCCCGCGCGCGTGCTCTTCCTCCAGGATCTGGCCCATCAGGTCGTCCGCCTCGCGGGTATGCACCACCAGCGGCAAACCGGTTTCCCGCGCCGCAGTCACATGCACCCGGAACACCGCCGCCTGCACCTCGCGCGGCGACAGGTCGTAGTGGAAGTCCAAACCGCACTCGCCGATGCCCACAACCTTGGGCCGCGCCGCCAGGTCCGCTAAGGTTTTCGCGGCAAGCGACGGATTTTCCTTGGCTTCGTGCGGGTGTGTACCGACCGTGGCCCAGATGTCGTCGTGGCTCATGGCGATGGCGTGGACCGCCTCGAACGACGAAACCTTGTCGCAGATCGTCAGCATCAGACCCACGCCCGCTTGCCGCGCCCGGGCGATCACCTCGGCCTGATCGTCGGCGAACTGCGGCGCATGCAGATTGACGTGGCTGTCGATCAGCACGGCCTCAAGCCCTCGCCGCCTGGCGCAGCCGACCGATCGCGGTGAAGAAGGCGTCGGTACGGTCCAGGTTCACCGCCTCGACTTCACGAGGCAAGGCGGCCAGCCCCTGCCAGACCTCGGCCCACCGCTCGATCTCTCCCGAGGCGCCCTGTTCGCTGGCCTGCACCGCCATGCCGTGGACCTGATCGGCCAGCCGCTCCAGCAGCAGATCGAAGCGCTTGGCGCCCTCGGCTCCCCGGAAGCCGTCGGCGACGGCCAGAAGGGCCGCGTCGTCGGCGTCCGGCAGGCGGCGCAGAATCTCGTGCGCCACGGCGTCGGCCTGCAACGCCCCGCCCTCGGCCATCGACAGGGCCCGTCCGGGCGCGCCCTTGGCCATCTGCGCCAGCCGAGCCCCCTCCTCCGCCCCGAGCCCTGCCCGGTCCTGCAGGAAGCCCTGGATCCGCTCCTCGCTCCACGGCGCGAACGCCAGACGGCGGCAGCGCGAGCGGATGGTGGCGATCAGTCCGCCCGGCGCATGGGACACCAGGAACAGGATGCCGCGCGCCGGAGGCTCCTCAAGAGTCTTGAGCAATGCGTTGGCGGCATTGATATTCATGTCGTCCACGGCGTCGATGATGGCGACCCGGTAAGGCGCGCTGGCGGGCGCCTTGGAGAAGAATTCGGGCAGCTTGCGCGCCTCGTCCACCGGGATGCTCCTGCGCGGCTTGCCGTCGTCCGTGGCCAACTCCAGCACCATCAGATCCGGGTGCGAGCGCGAGGCGACCTGACGGCTGACCGGATGGGCGGGATCGGAGCCCAGCAGGCCGTAAGCGGCGTCGGGCCGCGCACCCAGCAGCCGCCGCGCCGCGCGATAGGCGAAGGTCGCCTTGCCCACGCCCTCGGGCCCCGTCAGCAGCCAGGCGTGATGCAGCCGACCCCGATCCAGGGACTCCTGAAACGCCGTCTCCACCGCCAATCCGCCGTCATAACCGAACACTTCGCGGGGATGCGGCGCTTCGGAGCCACTCATGATCCCTGCCCGAACGGCAGGCGGGCCTGGACCGCGGCCCAGATGGCGTCGGACACGGTCTCAGGCGTCGCGGTGGCGTCGATCACCACGCAGCGGCCCACCTCGGCCTCGGCGATGGCCAGGAACGCGTCGCGCAGACGCTCGTGGAAGGCGGTTCCCTTGGCTTCGAACCGGGCCTCCGCCCCGCCCCGCTGACCGGCGCGCGCCAGGCCCTGCTCCACCGGCAGATCGAGGATCAGAGTCAGGTCCGGGCGGGTGTGCTCCAGGACATGGGTCTCCATCGCCTCCAGGAAGTCGGGCGACACCCCGCCGCCGGCGCCCTGATAGGCCCGGCTGGAGTCGGCGAACCGGTCGCTGATCACCCAGGCGCCGCGCTCCAGCGCCGGACGCACGGTACGCTCGATGTGGTCGCGCCGGGCGGCGTACATCAGCAGGGTTTCGCTGACCGCGGACCATCTATCCGGATCGCCGGTGACAAGCAGTGCGCGGATCGCCTCGGCGCCGGGCGAGCCACCCGGTTCGCGCGTGGCCACGGCCTCGATACCGGCGGCCTTCAGCCGTTCGGCGAGGATACGGACCTGGGTGGATTTCCCAGCGCCCTCCCCGCCTTCCAAGGTGATGAATTGACCGCGCGACACGGCTCTCACATTGGCCGGTTCGCGGGCCGGCGCAAGCGGGCTGAAGCCGATTTCGGGGGTTACAGCCCGCCGATGATGTGGGCGTCGGGCGCTCCCAGCGAGACCGCCCGTGACGCGGCGGCCTGGGCGGTCGTCTGATTGGGCAGGCCGCGCACCACCACCCGATAGAGGGTCTGCCCGTTACGCTCGAAGGGTTCAACCTGCGGCGCGCCCGAACCGGCCAGGCGCTCGGCCAGGTGCGCGGCGTTGGCTGGATTGGAGAACACGCCCGCCTGGACCGCCAGTCCGCCCGGCGCGACTGCGGGCGCTCCTGCCGCTGCGGGGGCCGCCGCGCCGCTTGCTGCCGAACCGGCGGCCGAGGCCGCGGCTGCGGCTGACGCCGCCATGGGCATGGCCGCCGCAGCGGACGAGGCCAGAGTGTTGTTGTTCGGCGCCGCGGCGGCGGGAGTTCCGCCGCCCGAGGACGCCACTGAGGACCCGCCGGTCCCGGTCCCACCGCCGCCTGACGCGCCGTTGAGCAGAGAATCCACATCCGTCAGCCCGGTGTTGGAGGGCGTCGTCGCCGGCGGCGCTGTGCTCGCCACATAGGACGGCGGGCTCGCGTTTTGGATCGCCGGCAATTGGGTTTGAGTGACCGGCGGTGCGGCGGGGACGGAGCCGCCGCCCGAAGCGCCCGGAAGGCCGCCCGCGGCGCCCCCTCCCAAAAGGATCGGGGCTACGATCGGAGCGATAATCGGAACGATCGTGGGTGGCGGCGCCATCGGCGGCGGGGCCAGGGGCGGCAGAGCGGGCAAGGAAGGCAGAGAGGGCAGCGACGACGGCGCCTTCGGCAGCTTGTTCAGCGCCTGCGTCTGCTTGGGCTCGGGCGGCGGCGGCGCCTGACCGACATAGCGCACCCGCACCTTGGTCACGCCCGTGGCCACGAAGCCCAGCTCGTCGGCGGCGGCTTTCGACATGTCGATCACTCGGTTGCCGACGAAAGGCCCCCGGTCGTTGACCCGCACGATCACCGTGCGGCCATTGGCCAGGTTGGTCACTTCCACCAGGCTCGGCAGCGGCAAGGTCTTATGCGCGGCCGACGGCATGGCCATGTCGAACACTTCGCCGTCCGCGGTGTAATGGTTGTGGAACTGCTCGCCGTACCAGGAGGCGATGCCGATCTCGTCGTAGTTGGGCTGGTCCTTCGGATAGTACCAGACGCCCTTCACCTCATAGGGCTTGCCGACCTTGTAGCCGGTGTAGTGCGAGGTGGGTTCGCCGTTGACGCCGACCTGGGGCTTGGGTCCGCCGGCGCAGGCCGCGAGGCTCGCGGCCGCCAGGGCGAGCAGAGCCGTGCGCAGAGCCAAGCCTTTGTCGTTTTCGAACGTCCAATTCGCCGCCAGCGCCATACGCCCGTGTCCCGTCACTTGAGTCGGATCACGGTAAACGGCGGGTTTTGAAACAAGGTTAAGGCGGCGGCGCGGGCGGCTGGACAGAGACGGTCACCGTGCCGTCGTCGGCTGTGACGACCTGCAGGACGGAGTCGGCGCTCACCTCGCCCAGATCGAGATCGGTCGTCGCTGTCAGCAGCCATAGCCGCGGGCCCGACCTGGCCAGGACGGTGATGGGCGCGATCAGCTGCGAGCGGGTCTGACGCTTGAGGAAGGAATAGATCGGCTCCCTGCGCCAGGCCAAAGCGTCGGCCTCATCGCAAACCGCGAGCAGCCGGGGCGGGCTGTCGATCGCCGTCAGAACCACGCCGGTCAGATCGGGCCTGAAACTGTCGGGCATCTGCCGCTGGATAAGCCACTGGCATTCGAATCGGCCGCATGCGCGGGGACGAAGCGGCGAGCGGTGGATGGCGCAGCCCTTCCCCGGGATGGAGTGCTGGCAGTCCACGCCTTGCGCCTTGCCGAGTTCCTCCACGGCGATGACCGTGCAGCAGAGGGTGCAGGCGCCGCACTGTCTGGGTTGGAGCATGCAGCCAGCCTAGCAGAGTCTTATCCG
The DNA here is from genome assembly GCA_903929535.1 of uncultured Caulobacteraceae bacterium. Lineage (GTDB taxonomy): Bacteria > Pseudomonadota > Alphaproteobacteria > Caulobacterales > Caulobacteraceae > BOG-938. The sequence goes on from CAIYVC010000080.1 coordinate 34,253, forward strand.
CCGCAACCGCTCTTGCCGCCCGCGCCGCCTTCGTGGCATGGCTCGCGGCCTTGGAAGGGTGGCCGAGTGGTTTAAGGCAGCGGTCTTGAAAACCGCCGTGGGTGCAAGCCCACCGTGGGTTCGAATCCCACCTCTTCCGCCACCCTACGCCGCCCGCAGGGCGGCTTCGGGTGGCAGGCCACACGAAGCGTGCGTAGGGTGTCGCCCGAAGCTCCGCAGGAGCGAAGGGGGACGGGTTGCCGGTGTGGTACGTCTACTTCCTTGAGCTCGCCAACGGCGACATCTACGTCGGCTCCACGAACGACCTGAAACGCCGTGTGACGTTGCATCGATCTGGCCAAGTCATATCGACCAAGGCTCTGTTGCCACTGACGTTGAAATCCTATGTCGCCGTGGAAAGCCAACTTCTTGCGCGAAGCCTTGAACGATATTTCAAGTCAGGATCCGGCAAGGCTTTCGCCAATAAACGATTTTGGTGACTTTGGCCGGCTAGCGCCCGCAGGGCGGCTTCGGGTGGCAGGCCACCCGAAGCACTAAGCCTTACTTCGCGGTCGTGATGCCGTTCTTGTCGACCTTGTTGCGGTTGTTCTCTTCGCAGATGAACTCCTGGTTCCGGATATCCGGGCGCCAGCGAAACGCCGTGCGGGTGGTGTAAGGGTGATACAGGGTCACCGGATCGTAGACAGTCTGGAGCACCTCCAGCTTCGTACCATCGGCGCTCTTGTGAATATGTTCGACGACACGTTCCTTGTTCGAGTGGGTCGTGCCCTCGTCGTCCAAGTAGGTGCGGGTGTTCATCTTCTGAGTATCGACCACCAGGGTGTCGCCTTCCCAATGGGCGATGGACTCGCCCAGGAAGCTCTCGCCCATGTTGGGGAAGTGCTTATCCGTCAAATAGATGCGGCGGATGTTGTGCAGGGTCTCCATCAGGATGGTGACCTGGGCCGGGTGGCCGTGGCCGGCGGGGCTCATCACCACTTCCACCGGATAAGGCGACTCCATGGCGCGAGGCGTGCCGTGCGGGAAGCACTGGGTCGAGGCGTCGCCCTCCGGAATGCCGCTGTTGGTGTCGCGCATCCGCTTTTCCAGCAACGCCATGTACTTGGGCTTCAGCGGGGCGGGTACGCCGGCTTCCGAGCCGGCCAGATGCTTGATTCCGAAAGAGACCCAATGGCCGTTCAGGTCGTGCGGATCCGTGTTGGGCGCGATGGATCCAGCAGGCGCGGGTCCCGCATCTCCAGCGGGGGCCGTGATCTCAAGCGTATGATCCGGGCCGTTGTACAGGTTGCGACCGGTGTCCCGTTGCGCCAGGGCGCTGGTCGTCATCAGAACCGCTACCGCGCCGAGCCCGCAGCCCAACGCCAGCCGTCCCAGTTTACTGGAATCTCGCATGGTTCACTCCCTCCAGGTTTTGAAATCAGAAGCGCTCCGACCATCCCCACGGACGCAAAGACGCCGGAGCCGCCGCCTTGTTACGAGGCATAGTGAATCTCAATATCCGGAATATTTCAACGGTCCGGGCGTTAAACGGACAGACGAAAAGATGGCCTATTCGCCATCGGTGGCCGGTTCGGCCTTGTAGAACTGCGTGCCGATCTCGATTACCGGCCGTCCCACGCTGCGGCGATGGTTGTTAGCGTCGCGGAAGGAATAGACGCAGCCGCAATATTCCTGCTGGTAGAATTCTTCCCGCTTGCTGATCTCGATCATCCGCGCCGAGCCGCCGCCCTTGCGCCAGTTATAATCCCAGTAGCTTAGCCCCTCGTACCGAGCCGCCGCGCGGTGGCCGCAGCCGTTGATCTGATTCATGTCCTTCCAGCGCGAGATGCCGAGCGAGCTGGTGATCACGGGAAATCCGTTTTCGTGGGCGTAGAGGGCCGTGCGCTCGAAGCGCATGTCGAAACACATGGTGCAGCGGATGCCCCGCTCCGGCTCGCGCTCCATGCCCTTGGCCCGGGCGAACCAGTTGTCCTTGTCGTAGTCGGCGTCGATGAAGCCCACGCCATGCTTCTCGGCAAAGCGGATGTTCTCGTCCTTGCGCAGCAGATACTCGCGCTCAGGATGGATGTTCGGGTTGTAGAAGAAGATCGTGTAGTCGACGCCCGAGGCCAGCATGGCCTCCATCACCTCGCCCGAGCACGGCGCGCAGCAGGAATGCAGCAGCACCTTCTTGTGGCCGTTCGGCGGAACCAGGGTCGGGCGGGCGACATCGTTCATGGCGGCTGGATAGCAAAAAGCGGCTGTTTTCGCCACCACGCGGCTCAGTCCCGGCCGGCCAGCGCCTCCAGATCAGCCGCAACCCGCGCCATCACGCTCTCCCAATCCCCCGGCTTCGGTTGCCGATAAAGGCGCGCGGTCGGGTACCAGGGGCTGTCCTCGCGGTCGGTCAGCCAGCGCCAGCAGTTGTCAAAGCGGTTCAATATCCACACCGGCTTGCCCATCGCCCCGGCGAGGTGGGCGGTGGAGGTGTCCACGGCGATCACCAGGTCCAGGTTCTCGATCAGGGCGGCGGTATCGGTGAAGTCCTTGAGGTCAGCCGCGTAGTTGATGATCGGCGGCCCGTCCCAGCCGGCCTTTTCGATGGCCGGTAGTTCGCTCTCGGCGGGCTCGCCCTTCTGCAGGCTGTAGAATTCGACGTTCGGGTTCTTCAGGGCAGCCAGTTTGGACAGGACGATGTTGCGCCGGTCGTTCAGCGCCCATAGCTCCGGCTGATCCGCGCGGTGGCCGCCCGACCAGACCAGCCCGACCCGCAGCCGGGTCTTCGCGCCCAGCCGTTGGGCCCAGACCTGTGCCAGCCTTGGATCGGCCCGCAGATAGGGAATGTCCGCCGGGATGGTGGCGACCTCGGTCTTGAAGGCCAGGGGCAGGCTCATCAGCGGGCAGGGATAGTCGAACCGTGGCAGCGGCTGGCCCTTCTCGATCAGCCGGTCGACCCCTTCCAGGGTCGCCAGGATCCCCATCAGCGGCTTGTCCGCCTCCAGGACCACGGTGGCGCCCAGGGCCTTGATCATCTTGGCGTAACGGCAGAACTGCAGGGTGTCGCCAAGGCCCTGTTCGCTGTGCAGCAGCACCGTCTTTCCGCTCAGGTCGGTCCGGGCCAGCCAGTCGGGGGACGGCGGGACAACGTTCTCGGCCAGCAGAACGTCCTGGCGCCAGCGCCAATCGAACAGCAGCCAGCCGCGCTCGTAATCGCCCAGCAGCAGCAGAAGCAGGGCCTTGTTCCAGGCGGCGGGCGGGAATTCCGGCTTCAGCGCCAGGGCTTGGTCGAAGGCGGCCAAGGCCTCGTCGAAACGCGCCATGTCCTGCAGCACATTGCCGAGGTTGCCGTGGATGCCCGCCTCGTCGGGCTTCAGGTCGCGCGCCCGTTCGAGGATCGCTAGCGCCTCCTCGGAGCGGCCCAGGGTGCGCAGCTGACGGCCCAGCTCGTTGAGCGCCGGAACGTGTGTCGGGTTCAGGGCGACGGCCCGCTGATAGGCGGCTATCGCCTCGTCCAGCCGATAGAGGCGTCCGAACAGGTTGCCCAGATCGTTGTGGACTTCCGCATAGTCCGGTCTCAGCTCGGCCGCCTGCTCGCTGAGAACCAGCGCCCCTTCCAGATCGCCCTCCCCCGCCAAGGTCTTCGAGCGCTTGCGCAGCGCCTCAACCGCCCTGTTGTGATTGTACAGGGCGATCGCCGCCTCGCGCCGCGCCGTCTGGTCCGGCCCGTCTCCCCGCGCCAGAGTTTCGGGAGGCAAGGCCTGGTCCGCCATGACTTGGCCGAAGTCCGCGATCGCAACCGCCATCTGGTCGACCACGCTGTCCCAGTCGTGGTGCTGAGGCTGACGAAACAGCCGCGCGGTGGGGTACCAGGGGCTGTCCGTACGGCCCACATGCCAGCGATAGTCCGGTGTATGGGGCAGCAGCACCCACAGCGGCTTGCCCAGGGCGCCCGCCATGTGCGCCACGGATGTGTCGACGGAGATCACCATGTCCATCTGCTGGATCAGCGCCGCCGTATCCATGAAGGTCTTGATCTCGCCGTCGAAGCGGCGGATGCGGCCGTCCGCGTTCAGCAGGGTCTCGTCATCCTCGCGGTACTCCACCTGCAGCGAGACGAAATCCACATCGGCATTCAGCAGCGGCAACAGGGTCTTCAGCGGTATGCTGCGGCGATGGTCGTTCTTGTGGGTGCGGTTGCCCGACCAGGCCAGGCCGACCCGCGGTCGCGTCTTTGGCCCGAACCGGCCCGCCCAGGCTGGCGCGCCGCCAGGCTGGTCCAGACGTAGGGAACCTCGTCCGGGATGGTGTCGATCGTGGTTTTGAAGGCCAGCGGCAGCGACATCATCATGCAGTAGTAGTCATGCTGCGGCAGGTTCTCGCCTTCGACCACCACCTGACTGACGCCGGGAATGGTGCTGACGATCTCGCCCAGGGAGGTCTGCACGGCGACCACCACCCGCGCGCCCATCTCGGCCAGTTGGGGCGCGTAGCGCAGCATCTGCAGGCTGTCGCCCAGGCCCTGCTCGGCGCGGATCAGGAAGGTCTTGCCGGCGACGTCACCCTCTCCGAGCCACTGTGGCTGGTCGGAGGGCTTCTCGCGGTTCTCCAGGTCCTTGCGCAGCCAGCGCCACTCGTAGAGCTCCCACCCCTCGGCGTACTGCTCCGTCTGGATCAGGACGTAGGACTTGTTCCAGCGCGGGTCGACGAAATCGGGGTCGATGGCGATCGCGCGGTCGAACGCGGCCAGCGATTCCTCGTAGTGGTGAAACTCATTGAGGATCACGCCGAGGTTGTTGTGCGCGTCGGTCAGCTTGGGGTCGAGGTCCAGCGCCTTCTCATAGGCCTCCAGCGCCTCGTCGAACCGGCCCAGCTCCCTCAGCACGAAGCCTCGGTTGGAAAAGGCGGGGGCCAGGTTGGCGCGCAGGCTCTGGGCCTGTTCGTAGACCGCCAGGGCTTCGTCCCAGCGGCTCAGCGCCTGCAGGGCATTGCCGAGGTTGTTGAGCGCCTCGGGATAGTTGGGCTCGAGCGCGATAGCCCGCTCGAAATAGGCTAGGGCCTCCGTCGGGCGGTCCAGAGCGGACAGGATATTGCCGGCGATGAAGTAGGATTCCGCATTGTTCGGATCCAGCGCGATGGCGTGCTCGCTGGCCTGCAGGGCCTCATCAAGCCGCTTCAGATGCTGCAGCGCCACCGCCTTGATCTCGTCGTCGGTGACCACGACGTAGCGGCCCTTGTCGATCTCGAAGCCCTTGACCAGATCGGCCCGCTCCACCGGTCCCGTGTCCGGGTCGGTCGGGATCATGCGGATGCGGTTCATCGTCTCCTTGTGCAGGAGGTTGAAATGCACCTCGCTCGTGGAGGAGGTCGCGGTGTAGAGGGCGACCGGGCAGCTCACGAGAGAAAGCCGCAGATGTCCTTGCCAGGTTGGACGGGTGGCCATGCTAGCCTCGCTCGGATGATGACGGTCCGGATCACAACGCGGCGGGCGAAGGCTTTGTTCAGATGAGCGAAGTGCTGGTGGATGCGCGCGGGCATCGCTGTCCCGTGCCGACCCTGCGCCTGCGCCGCGCCCTGGAGCGCGCCGCGCCGGGCCAGACCGTGCGCCTTCTAGCCGATGATCCCCTGGCCAGGATCGACGTGCCCCACTTCGTTTCCGGCGAAGGCCATCGGCTGATCTCCAGCACGGCGGACGGCGCGATCCTGATCTTCATCGTGGCGCGGCAATAACCTCCCCATAAAGCCTCTGGTAACGGGAAAGGGCGTCAATAGCGCCTGCGGGGAGCGGCGGAGGGCGCCGGCTCATGTCTTGAGGATGCTTCGTGCCGGTTCACGCCCGAGTGTTGATCCTTGCGCGCGACGACAGCCTGGCCGGCCCTCTGGCCGAGGGGCTTGACCGTCTGGGCTGGCGCACGCTGACGGCGCGGGGTGTTTATGCGGGCATCGCCGCCCTGGCCGACCTCAAGATCGAAGCCGCCATTATCGACACCGCCAGCTATGGCGAGGACGCTCACGACCTGGCCATGCGGCTGAAGACCGCCAGCGGCGCTCGGCGCCTGCCGATCATCGCCATCGGCGCGCCCAACCCGGAAAGCGATCTGCTGGCCTTCGACCTGACCCTGGCCGCACCCCTGCATCCCGCCCAGGCCGCCTTCCGTCTGGAATCCCTGGTGCGCACCGCCACGGCCCAGGAAGAATATGAACTGCGCGCCGAGACCTTCTCCGAACGCGGCCGCGTGCTGGACCCGCCTCATCCCGGCGACGCGCCCTGGCGCATCCTGGCTATCGGCGAACCGGCGCCCCAGTTTCTGGCCCTGTCCAACGCCCTGACCGCCAACGGCGCCGAAGTCACCGGCGCCTTCACCGCCTACACCGCCTTCGACTATCTGCACGACCAGCCCTTCGAGGCCGTGGTGCTGTGGGCCGGCGACAGCCAGGCGGAGTCCCTGTCGATCGCGGCGGGCATGCGCCGCAACACCCGCCTCTACCATATCCCCGCCCTGCTCTACCTGCGCCCGGACGCGGGCCTGTCCCTGCAGGAGGTGTTCCATCGCGGCGTCTCGGATGTCGCCAGCCCCGACACCCCCGAAAGCCAGACCGCCGACCGGGTGATCGAACTAGCCAAGGCCTATCGCCACCAGGCTTCGATCCGCAGCGCCCTGAACCGCGCCCGCGCTTCCGGCCTGATGGATGCGGCTACCGGCTTGTTCACCCGCGACCTGTTCGCCGCCCACCTCGCCCGGCTGACCCAGTCCTCGCGCGACCGCAACCGCGCCCTGTCGGTGTGCGTCCTGAAACTGACCGAGCGGGTCGAACTGGCTACCTTGCGGTCCGAGGGCTGGGTCGACCGCGCCGTGCCGCAGATCGGCTCCATGATCGGCCGCCTCGTGCGCGCCGAGGACACCGCTGCCCGCCTCGGCCCCGAGACCTTCGCCCTGGCGCTGCCCTCCACCAGCCTGATGTCCGCCCGCGCCGCCTCCGAGCGGATCGCCGCGGTGATCGGCTGCACCGCCTTCGACGCCGGTGAGGGCCGCCCGCCCTTCGTGGTGGAGTTCGATATCGGTGTGGCCGAGGTGGAGCGTGGCGAAACCGCCGGCGCCGCCCTGGAGCGGGCCGCCGCCCGGCTGCAGCAGGCCAAGGCCGGCTGATCTCATGATCGAGATCGAGCGCACCATGGATCCCGTGCGCCTCTCGGTCCTCCGCTCGGTCCTGACCGACGCCGGCATCGACAATTTCGTCTTCGATTCAGGCGCCGGCGGCCTTTGGCAAGGCGCCATTCCCTCCCGGCTGATGGTCCATGACGATGACGTCGAATTGGCGCACCGCGCGATAGAGCAAGCTGGCCTATAGGACTCAGACTATTCAGTGACGTCTCAGTAGGCGTCCCCGACGGTCTTGAAGCAGTGGAGCTTGCGGTTGAAATCCCATTTGAAGGCGGCCTTTCTGGGCCTCGTCCTGACCGGCCTTTGCGGCGTCTCCGCCCACGCGCAGGACGGCACCATCTTCGGCTACAAGCTGAACATCGCCGTGCGTGGCTGGATCACCCCGACCTATGACGGCTCGCGCCGCGTCGCCCCGGCGCCCGGCGGCAGTCTGGCGGTCAGCAAGCCCGCCGATTTCGACGCCTATGCCGCTCCGGACGATGCGGCCAGCTTCTCGGTCATCAGCACCAAGCGGGTCGTGATCGGCGCCGCCGCTTCCTTCCGCGAGGCGCGCCTGAACAATGACGAGCTGATGGGCATGCGCAGCATCGGCTGGTCGCTGCAGGGCGGCGGTTTTGCCAACGTCTGGCCCACCCCGTGGCTCCGCCTGCATGTGGAGGCCCTCAAAGGCCTGACCGCTCAATATGGCATCCAGGTGAACACCAGCGCCGACGCCATCACCCAGCAGGGCCGCTGGCGCCTGGCGGCCGGCCCCCGCTTCGGCTGGGCCGATGCGACCTTCAACACCCGCTACTTCGGCGTGACCCGGGCCGAGGCCATCGCCAGCCCTTATATCGACAACCCCTACACGGTCGGCGCCGGCGCCCACTTCGTCGGGCTCGAAGGCGCCGCGGAATACAAGTGGAGCCCCAAGATCCGCCTGACGCTGGACACCCGCTATCACCGCCTTCTCGGCGACGACGCCAACAGCCCCCTGGTCCGCCAGTTGGGCCGCCGCGATCAGTTTTCGGTGTCGACGGGGATTCGCTTCATGATTCCAAACTAGTAGCCGCCATTGAATATCCCGGACTGACGCATCCCCCGGACACCCTGTGCGTTAGCTCCAGGAACCCAAGGGGAGCGTACAGTGAAGTCGATTTTGATGGCGGCCGTCAGCGTGGCCGCTCTGGGGATGGCCGGCACGGCCTCCGCCGAGCCGATCACGGTGTTCGGCTATGATCTGAACGCCACCCTGCGGGCCGAAGCGGCTCCCACCTACGAGGGCGGCAAGAAGTATTCGGTCTTCCCCGGCGGCGATCTGGCCATCAGCAGGCCCTGGGAATTCGATTCCTACAGCGCCCCTGACGACGCGGCCTCCTTCGCCATTCTGCACACCAAGCATTTTTCGTTCGGCGCCGCCGCCTCCATCCGCGAGGACCGCGGCAACAGCGCCGAGCTCGTCGGCATGCGCAACATCGGCTATTCGCTGCAGGGCGGCGGCTTCATGGATATCTGGCCGACCAAGGGCGTGCGTATCCACATCGAGGCTCTGAAGGGCCTGACCTCCCAGAGCGGCCTGCTGGTCAATACCGGCGCCGATTTCGTCGCCCACCCCGGCAAATGGATGATCGCGGCCGGTCCCCGCTACAGCTGGGCGGACGACCATTTCAACGGGACCTATTTCGGCGTGACGCCGGGCGAGGCCCTGGCCAGCCCCCTGATCGCCAACCCCTACACCGCTCGCGCCGGATCGCACTTCGCCGGTGTAGAAGCCAATGCGGAATACAAGCTGCGGCCCCGGTGGCGGCTGACCGCGGACGTGACCTACCATCACCTGATGGGCGACGACGCCAACAGCCCTCTGGTCAAACAGCTGGGCTCGGTCGATCAGCTCGCCATGGGCTTGGGGGTCCGCTTCGCCCTAAGCGACTAGGCGGCCTGCAGCGCCACCTTGGCCAGCTGCGACAGAATCCGCTCGGCGGCGGCCAGCCGCTGATCCGGGGTCTCCCACTCGCCCCTGACCACCACCTTGTGGTCCGGCCGCACGCGCCAGAAGGCCTGGTTCTTCTGCACCAGCCCCACCAGACCCATCGGATCCGCGAAATGGTCGTCGCGGAAGGTGACCACGGCGCCCTTGGGACCGACGTCGATCTTGGACACATTGGCCTGACGGCAGAGGCCCTTGATCGCCACCACCTTCAGTAGCTGGTCCGCCTCTTCCGGCAGAGGCCCGAAGCGGTCGATCAGTTCTGCCGCCAGGGCTTCGCGGTCTTCCGGGCGTTCGGCCTCTGACAGACGGCGATACAGCGCCATGCGGACGTTGAGGTCCGGCACATACTCCTCGGGGATCAGCACCGATGCGCCGGTGTTGATCAGAGGCGACCAGCCGCGCTGGGCTCCGATCTCCGGTCCGCCCTTCTCGCGCAGCTCGGCCACCGCGTCCTCCAGCATCTGCTGGTAGAGTTCCACCCCGATCTCGCGGATGTGGCCCGACTGTTCGTCGCCCAGCAGGTTCCCGCCGCCCCGGATATCCAGGTCGTGTGAGGCCAGCTGGAAACCGGCGCCGAGACTGTCCAGCGACTGCAGCACCTTCAGCCGCTTTTCCGCCGACAGGGTGATCTGCTTCTCAATCGGGGTGGTCAGATAGGCATAGGCCCGCGCCTTGGCCCGGCCCACCCGTCCGCGCAGCTGATAGAGCTGGCTCAGGCCGAACATGTCCGCCCGGTGGATGATCAAGGTGTTGGCGGTCGGGATATCCAGGCCCGACTCCACGATCGTGGTCGACAGCAGCACATCGTACTGGCCGTCGTAGAAGGCGCTCATCACGTCTTCCAGCTGGGTTGGCGACATCTGGCCGTGCCCGACCACGAACTTCACCTCGGGCACCTGCTCGCGCAGGAACCGCTCCAGGTCAGGCAGGTCCGACAGGCGCGGGGCGACATAGTAGGCCTGTCCCCCGCGATACTTTTCCCGCAGCAGGCTCTCGCGCACCACGACCGGGTCCCAGGGCATGACGTAGGTGCGCACCGCCAGCCGGTCGACGGGCGGCGTGGCGATGATCGACATCTCCCGAATGCCGGACAGCGCCATCTGCAGGGTGCGCGGGATCGGCGTGGCGGTCAGGGTCAGCATGTGCACGTCGGCGCGCAGCGCCTTCAGCTTCTCCTTGTGCTTGACCCCGAAGTGCTGCTCCTCATCCACGATCACCAGGCCCAGGTCCTTGAACTTGACCTGTTCGGCCAGCACCGCGTGGGTGCCGACGACGATCTCGATCTCGCCCTTCTCCAGCCCCTCGCGGTTGGCGGCGGCGTCCTTGGCGGCGACCAGGCGCGACAGCTGCCGCACCTTGATCGGCCAGCCCTGGAAGCGTTCAGTGAAGGTCTTGAAGTGCTGGCGCGCCAGAAGCGTCGTGGGACAGACGATGGCCACCTGCTGGCCGCTCATGGCCATCACGAACGCGGCGCGCAGGGCCACCTCGGTCTTGCCGAAACCTACGTCGCCGCAGATCAACCGATCCATGGGCCGCCCGGCGGCCAGGTCGCCCAGCACGTCGGCGATGGCGTTGAGCTGGTCTTCCGTCTCTTCGTAGGGGAAGCGGGCGCAGAACTCGTCGAACAGGCCCTGCGGCGGGTCGATCGCGGCGCCTTCGTTGAGCATCCGCGCGGCGGCGATCTTGATCAGCCCCTCGGCCATCTCGCGCAGCCGGTCCTTGGCCTTGGCCTTGCGCGCCTGCCAGGCCGCCCCGCCCAGCCGGTCCAGTTGCACGTTCTCACCGTCCGCGCCGTAGCGAGTCAGAAGGTCGATGTTCTCCACCGGTAGGTAGAGCTTGGACTCGCCGCCGTAGTGCAGCTCCAGGCAGTCGTGCGGCGCCCCCTGCACCTCCAGCGTCTTCAGCCCCATGTAGCGGCCGATGCCGTGGTCGATGTGCACCACCAGGTCCCCAACGGTCAGGGAAGCGGCCTCGGCCAGGAAGTTGGACGCCCGACGGCGGCGGCGCGGGCGCGCCAGGCGGTCACCCAGCAGATCGGTCTCGGAGATGACGGCGAGGCTGTCCGTCTCGAAGCCATTATCCAGTGGCAGCACGACCCGCTGCGGAATCTTGGGGTCAGCCGCCTTGGCCGCCTGCCAATAGGGCGCCAGCGGAACCTTGTTCAGCCCGTGATCGCCCAGCATCGCGCCCAGACGTTCGGACGACCCCTCTGACCAGGATGCGAACAGCACCCGCTTGCCGCCGGCGGCCAGGGCTTTGGCGTGGGTGGAGGCCGCTTCGAACAGGTTGACGCTGTCCTGGGCCCGCTCGGCCGCGAAGGTGCGCCCGATCTTGGCGCCCATGTCGAGCACCGCGTCGGTCTGCTCCTGCTGGAACGGGCTGAACTGCCGGTTCGGATGCGCCGCCAACCGCTGGTCCCACTCCTGGGCGCTCAGATAGAGGTCGGTGGGCTCCAGGGCGTTGTAGACGCTGCCCTTGGTCTTGCCGGACTCCATGCGCGCGTCGTGGGCGTCCTCGATCATGGCCAGCCGCTCGTCGCGCGACTGCGGCGCCTGGTGGTCCAGGGCGATCAGCGCGCCGTCGCCCAGGTAATCGAACAGGGTCTCCAGCTTCTCGTAGAACAGCGGCAGCCAGTGCTCCACGCCCGCCCGCCGCGCGCCCTCGCTGACCGCCGCATAGAGGGCGTCGTCGCCCGGCGATCCGAACCTAGCCACATAGCCCCGCCGGAAGCGGGCGATGGACTCCGCGTCCATCAGCACCTCGGACACGGGTAGCAGGTCGATGGACTTCAGTTGCTTGGTGGAGCGCTGGGTCTCCGGATCGAAGGCGCGGATCGACTCCAGGGAGTCGCCGAACAGATCCAGCCGGACCGGTTCCTCCGCGCCCGGCGCGAACACGTCGATCACCCCGCCGCGGATGGCGAATTCCCCTCGCTCTGCGACGGTGGAGGCGCGCTGATAGCCGTTGACCGCGAAATAGCGCTCCAGGTCGGCGATGTTCACGTCCTGGCCGGCGCGGGCCAGATAGCTGGCCTTCTTCACCGCCTCGCGCGGTGGAACTCGCTGCAGCAAGGCCGGAGCGGTCGTGACCAGCAGCCGGGTCTTTTTCGGATCGGCGTCCAGGGCCAGCCGGCTCAGCGCCGCCATCTGCTCGGCGGCGACGCCGGGCGATGGGCCGATGCGGTCGTAGGGCAGGCAATCCCATGACGGAAAGCGGATGATCTCGATGTCGTCGGCGAAGAACTTCAGTCCGTCGGCGAAGGCGGCGGCGCGGGCCGCGTCACGGGCGATGAAGGCGTTGAGCCCGCCGCGCACGCGCAACAGGTCGGCCATGATCAGGGCGTCGAAACCCTCCGGCGCGCCGACGAGGTCGAGCCGACCGGGCGCCGTGGCGATGCGTTTGAAATCGGAAGACTGGGACAAGCGTATTCCTCTAGGCGCCGCGGTCGGCGCCGAGGGTCGAATGGGCGAAGAAACGGAAGGTTCGGATCAGGTCCATCACCTCGCCTTCGAACTGCTCCGGTGTCGGCTCGCGGCCGATGATCCAGGCGTAGAGGTACTGGTCTTCCTGATCGATGAGCCGCTCGAACTCGTCCAGCTGATCGGGCGACAGCTGTTCCAGATGCGCCTCGGCGAACCCGCCAATAATGATGTCCGCCTCGCGGAAGCCGCGGTGCGATGCCCGGAACAGTAGTTTCTTGAGGCGCACGTCTTGCATGGAGGGGTCGATATAGAGGGCGCGGCGGGCGCGCGCTACAGTCGCGCCATGCGTCCGCAGATTCTGTTTCCGCTGTTCGTGTCCGTTTCCTCGCTGAAGGGCGTCGGGCCGAAGATACTGCCCCTGGTCGAGAAATTGGCCGGGCCGCTGGCGCGCGACCTGGTGTTCCTGGCTCCGCAGGGCGTGATCGTGCGCACGCAGACCGATACTGCCATGGCCCGGGACGGCGAAGTGCAGACCTTCACCGTGCGGATCGAGGCCCACCTCCCCCCGCATCGCCCTTCGGGGCCCTACCGCATCCGCGCCTTCGACGGCTCGGGCTTCCTCTATCTGACCTTCTTCAAGGGCGGCGGTTCGCATCTGCTGCGCCAGCACCCGGTCGGATCGGACCGCGTGGTCAGCGGCAAGGTCGAGCGCCGCGCCGTGGAGCTGCAGATCGCCCATCCGGACTATATGGTCCCGGTGGAACGGGCGGGAGACATTCCTGACGTCGAGGCGATCTATCCGGCCACCGCCGGGGTCAGCTCCCGCGTGATCCGCAAGCTGGTCCTGGAGGCGTTGGAGCGGGCGCCGGAGCTGCCCGACTGGCTCGACCCCGCCTTCGCCGCCCGCGAAAAGCTGCCCCACTGGCGCGAAGCCCTGGCCGCTCTGCACGCCCCGCGCTCAGAAACGGACCTCATGCCCCAGTCGGTGTTCCGCCGCCGCCTCGCCTATGACGAGCTCCTCGCCCACCAGCTGGCCATGGCCGAGCGCAAGGCCGGCCGCAAGCGCCAGAGCGCCGCCGCCATCCCCGCCAGCGACATTGCCCGGCAGGCCGAGGCCGCCCTGCCCTTCTCGCTCACCGGAGCCCAGATCCGCTCCCTGTCCGAAATCCGTGGCGATCTGATGGGCGGCGAGCGGATGAGCCGCCTGCTTCAGGGGGACGTCGGCTCGGGCAAGACCGTGGTGGCCATGCTGGCCATGGCCGATGTCGCCGCCGCCGGACGCCAGTCGGTGCTGATGGCGCCCACCGAAATTCTTGCCCGCCAGCATTACGAAACCCTGGCCGGACCGCTGGAAGCTCAGGGCGTGGGGGTGGTTCTGCTGACCGGCCGCGACAAGGGCCTGGCGCGGACCGAGAAGCTCAAGGCTCTGACCTCGGGCCACGCGGCGGTGGCCGTCGGCACCCACGCCTTGTTCCAGGACGATGTATCATACCGTGATCTTGCATTGTCGGTGATCGACGAACAGCACCGCTTCGGCGTCGCCGACCGGCGCCGGTTGCAGGAAAAAGGCGCCGCCGCCCATCTGCTCGCCATGTCGGCCACGCCCATTCCGCGTACCCTGGAACTGACGGTCTACGGAGACCTCGACGTCTCGCGCCTGGACGAAAAGCCGCCGGGCCGCACGCCTGTCGCCACCCGCGCGGTCCCCATGCCCCGTCTGCCCGAGATCGTGGGCCGCCTGAAGAGCGCGGTGGATGGCGGCGCTCAGGCCTTCTGGATCTGCCCCCTGGTGGCTGAATCCGAAGACAGCGACCTGGTAGCCGCCGAGCACCGCGCGCAGTCGCTCAAGGCCATCTTCGGCGACAAGGTGGGCCTGATCCACGGCCAGCTTCCCAATGCCCAGAAGGATGCGGTGATGGCACAGTTCGTGGACGGTAATCTGGCGGTTCTGGTCGCCACCACGGTCGTCGAGGTCGGCGTCAATGTGCCCAACGCCAGCATCATGGTCATCGAGCAGGCCGAGCGTTTCGGTCTGGCCCAGCTGCATCAGCTCAGAGGCCGCGTCGGCCGGGGCGCGCGCGAAAGCTCCTGCGTCCTGCTCTACGACCTGCCGCTGGGTAAGACCGCCCAGGCCCGCATAGACATCCTGCGCAAGACCGACGACGGCTTCCTGATCGCCGAAAAGGATCTGGAGCTGCGAGGCGGCGGCGATCCGCTGGGCCTGAAGCAAAGCGGCTTCCCCGCCTACAAGTTGGCTGACCCCGTGGCGCACCGCGACCTGATCCAGACAGCGGCGGACGACGCCCGTCTGGTCCTCAGCCGCGACCCCGAGTTCAAGAGTCCCCGTGGCCGGGCGTTGCTGGCGCTGCGGGCCCTGTTCGACTGGAAGGCGGAAGCGCCGGACGTGGGCTAGGGCCAGTCGCCCGCCATGGCGGAGCCGAAGGGGACCCCGGCCTGCCATGGCGGGAGGTGTCTGGTCTCCCGTCCAAACACGAAACAACTCCGATGCGATCGGAGCGTCTGCACGCCATGAGACGACGGCGGCAAGCGGGGCAGCTCAGCCGACGTCGCGCCAGTGTCCCATAGCGCTGCCGCAATAGAGAGGTGGCGGACGCGGCCCTCAAGCATGAGCGCCTTATAATTCAGGCATAATGGCCGTGGCGGCGATTGCCGTTATGGTGAGCCGGTCGTCGTGCGAGGCTTCGTTGCTGACCAAGATCAACCAGATACGGTTTTGGCGGTTCCCCGCGGCGGCCTGCATCTGCGCTCTGGCCGCGATGGCGGCGATCATCCTGAACCGCACCCTTGACGAGACCGGGCTGGCCATGACGCTGCTGACGGGTGTGATCGTCAGCGCGGCCACCCTTGGCGCCTATCCGGCCTATTTCGCCGCCATCCTGACCTTCATCTTCTACAACTACTATCTGGTGGAGCCGCGCTTCACCTTCCAGATGACCAGTCCCGAGGACTATTTCGTACTGGCCTTCTTCCTGGCCGTGGCTGTCGTCACCGGAGGCTTGGCCGGGCGGCTGAGCGATCAGGTCCGGCGCAGCCGTCTGCGCGCCCGGGCGAGCAGCGCCCTGTTCGAAGCTAGCCGTCGTCTGTCCGCCGCCGCGGACGAGGACGTGATCCGCCGTCACCTGGTTGAGCACATCGCAGCGGCGGCAAAGGGCCAAGCCATCCTGGCGGACGGCGGGCGCACCTGGACCTGCCCTGACGAGCTCGAGACGGCCTCGATCATCGGTGAGGACGTGGAGCCGCCCAACGGATGGCAGGTCCGGACGATCGAAGCGGATGGGATCAGCCTCGGCGTCGCCGCGTGGCGCACGCCCGACGACGAACGGCCCGACACCGAGCGCGACCGGCTGATCGACGTGCTGATCGATCTGGGCGCCGCCGCCGTGCTGCGCGCCCGGTTGTCGTCAGCCCAGGCCGACCTGCTCGCCGCCTCCAAGACCGAGCAGCTGCGCGCGGCTCTGCTGTCGTCCATCTCGCACGATCTGCGCACGCCCCTGGCCGCCATCCTGGCGTCGGCGACCAGCCTCAAGACCTTCGGCGGCCAGTTTCCTCCGGATGTGCAGCGCGACCTGCTCACCACCATCGAGGAGGAGGCCGAGCGTCTGAACCGCTTCGTGGCCAACCTGCTCAGCATGACTAAGCTGGAATCCGGGAGCATCACCCTGCAGTCCCAGCCCGTCGACGTTGGCGAGGTGGTCAACCGCACCGCCGACCGCATCGGCGCCTACCGCCGCCGCGCCGTGGAGCGCGCCGGGCACGGCGAGTCCATCGCCCACGGCGACCCGATCCTGCTGGAACAGGCCCTCGGCAACGTCATCGAGAACGCCGCCCGCTACTCCCCGCCCGGCGGCCCGATCATGGTCCGCTAACATCCCGAACGGGACAAGGTGAGGATCGAGGTCGAGGACTGCGGTCCCGGCGTCACCGAGGGCGAAACCGACCGGATCTTTGAGAAGTTCTATCGGTCCGCCGGATCCAGCGGCGTCAGCCAGGGCACAGGCCTCGGACTGTCGATCGCCCGAGGGCTGGTGGAGGCGATGAACGGCTCCATCGCCGCGCGCAACAAGGCAGAAGCCGGCGGACTGATCGTCACTCTGACCCTGCCGGCGCACGCCCGTGGCTAAACAGGCAGCAGCATTCTACTGGTCGACGACGAGCCTCAACTGGTGCGGGTCCTCACGCCGGTCCTGACCACCATGGGCTACGAGGTCACGGTCGCCGACACGGGCAAGCAGGCGCTGGTCCTGGCGGCGCAAAACCGGTTCGACGCGGTGATCCTCGACCTCGGTCTGCCCGACCTGGACGGCAAGTGGGTCATCACCCGGATGCGCCAGTGGTCGGAGGTCCCGATCCTGGTCCTGTCTGCGCGCGATATCGAGCAGGAGAAGATCGCCGCCCTGGACCTGGGTGCGGACGACTTCGTCAACAAGCCCTTCGCCGTCGGCGAACTCCTGGCCCGGTTGCGCGCCGCGCTCAGAGGGCGTGAGCGCCGGTTTTCCGCCCGCACGCGCTTCAAGGCCGGGGAACTGGAGATCGATTTCGCCGGGCGCAATGTCACCGTCCAGGGCCAGGAGGTGAAGCTGACGCCGCGCGAATACGACCTGCTCTACGCCCTGGCGCGGCACGCCGGCCGCGTAGTCACCCACCGCCAGCTGATTGCAGCTGTCTGGGGCGCCGAGGCGGAGGTGGACGCCCAGTTCGTCCGCGTCCTGGTCGGTCAGGTTCGCCAGAAGCTGGAGGCCAACCCGAGCGAGCCGCGCACCCTGCTGACCGAACCGGGTCTGGGTTACCGCTTGGCGCCCGAGGACGAGGCCTGAGGGCTGTACGCAGCGCGTCGGTCTGTGACAGGCTCAGGCATGCGCCCCATCCTGATCGCCGCCCTTATCGCCGCCGCCATTGCCGTGCCCGCCGCGGCCCAGGCGCCCAAGCCCGTCACCCCCGGCGCCATCCTGGCCGCCGCGCCCGCCGCAGAATGGCAGGCGGTGGAGGCCGAGGACCTGCTGGTGATCGATCTGTTCAAGGGCGGCCGCATCGTCATCCAGCTGGCGCCCGGCTTCGCGCCCCAGCATGTCGCCAATATCCGCACCCTGGCCCGTGAGCATTGGTACGACGGGCTGTTCATCGAACGGGTGCAGGACGACTACGTCACCCAATGGGGCGACCCCAGCGGCAAGAAGGCTCTGCCCAAGGGCGTCGCCGCGCATGTGCCGGCGGAATACGAGCGCGCCTCCGAAGGGGTGAAGTTCAATCCCCTGCCCTGGCGCGACACCTATGCCGATCAGGCGGGCTTCTCCGGCCCCTGGCCCGTGGCCGAGGGCGAAGGCAAGGCCTGGATGACCCACTGCTACGGCATGGTCGGGGTCGGCCGCGACCTCAATCCCGACACTGGGACGGGCGCGGAGCTCTACGCCGTGATCGGCCATGCGCCTCGGGGCCTGGATCGCAACATCGCTCTGGTCGGCCGGGTGCTGGACGGCATGCCTCTACTGGCCTCCTTCCCGCGCGGGGAAGGCGAGCTGGGCGTCTACACCAAGCCGGCGCAGTTCATCTCGATCAAGCGGGTGCGGCTGGCGTCCGAGCTGACCGGTGCGGACCGGCCCTATTTCGAGGTGCTGAAGACCGACAGCGCCACCTACAAGGCCTGGTCGACCCTGCGGGCCAACCGCAAGGACGACTTCTTCCTGCATCCGGCGGGCGCGGCGGACCTGTGCAGCGTCATGCCGCCGCTACGCAAGGCGCGGGCGAAATAGCCGATCCAAACAGGATGGATCAGCCCTTCTTTGGCGCGGGCTTCTTGGCTTGGGTCGATTCCTGGGCAGGAACCGATTTGATGTAGACCGCGATCGCCTTGCGGTCGGCTGCCGACAGCTTGGCCGTACCGTCCACCACCAACGCCATGCCGCCGCCGACGTAATCGCCTTCAGGCGTCGCGCCGGTGTTGAGCAGCTCGGCCAAATCGGCCTCGCTCATCTTGCCGATGCCCTTGGGGTGCGAGCTGATATTGGGCGCGCGCTGACCGTCTCCGCCGTCCGGATTGCCAGCATAGGCGTGTTTATCGTCGATTCCCCCCAGCGCATTGCGCGGCGAGTGGCATTCGCCGCAGTGGGCGACAGCTTCAGCCAGATAGCGGCCGCGGTTCCATTCAGCGCTCTTGCCCGCCACGGGTTCAAGCGGCCCCTTGTGCAGGAACAGGATCTGCCAGCCGAGAAGGACGGGCCGGAAGCTGAAGGGGAATTTCAGGTCGTGCGGTTTTGAGGGCTGGGCCGAAGGCGGCACGGTCTTCAGATAGGCCCACAGGTCCGAGATGTCCTGATCGGTCATCCCGGTGAAGGCCGGATAGCTGAAAGCGGGATAGAGGTATTCGCCGTCCTTGCCCTTGCCGTCGCGAAGCGCGCGATGGAATTGAGCTTCGGTCCAGGAGCCGATGCCGTGGACTTTGTCGGGCGTGATGTTGGGTGGGTAGAAGGTGCCGAAATCGGTCGTCATTCCGACGCCGCCGGCCAGCAGCTGACCCTTGGCCTTGGTGTCAGTATGACAGCCAAGACAATCAGCGGCAGCGAAGATCACGGCGCCGTGCGCCGCATTGCCAGGCCCAGGCGAAGCCGCTTGGCTCGCCTGGGGACCGACAAGACAGAGAACGCCGGCAAGCGCTCCCAGCAAAGTGGCGCTAAACCGCAGCGCCGGGAACGTCTGCCGTGTTGTCATTAGCCGGGGAGCTTTTCCCGGTACGGGCCGTGGCAAGCGCCGCAGCCGACCTTGCCCAGATTGGCTTGGGCCGCGCCGACAGCTTCGGGCGTGCCGGTCTTGATGACGTCGGCTTCGGCCACGGCGGTGTCGTGCAGGGTCTTGGCGATTTCAACGAACTTGGCGTGATCGGTCCAGATCGCGGCCTTGGCGTTGCTCTTGCCGGGCATGTCGGTGGAGCTGGTGCCGGCCGGGAACATGGCCACGATCTTGCCGGAGCGGTCGATCAGGTCGTTGATCGCCTTGGTCGCGGCTTCCTTGGTCGCCATGCCCTTGGCGTAGTCGCCAATGGCCTTGTTGTCGGCCGCTTGGCCCTTCATGAAGTCGATGCGGTTCTTAACCAGGGCTTCCTTGTCCTGGGCGAACACCGCCGAGCTGAGAGCCGCAACGCCGAGCGCCGCAACCGCAACCTTACCCCATTTACCAAAAGTCATAAGTCGTCCTCCCGAAAGGCTTGTGAATCGATCATAACGAGCCGATCCGGTTTCGCCAGCCCGATCTTTGCCTTGTAGAGTCACAACCGTCAATCAGTCTACCGTGTGCACGGGGGCCGCTTGTACGGTTACCGACTGCTCGATGGGGGGCGCGCCGGGGGGGAAATCGGCCCGCCCGTAGTAGGTCGCCACCCGCTTCATGGCGTCGGATTCGATGTCGGCGAAGAAGGCGTTGTAGGGCCGCGCCTTGAACTTGTCTGGCCAGTTTCCCGCCGGGCGCAGCGAGCCGGACCGCGGGTGCGAGACCCGCAGCACGCCGTTCACGCACTGGGCGGAAACCTGCCGCGGCATGAAGGCGGCGCGCACGCCCCACTCCATCTCCGAAGCATTGGCCGCGCCCAGGTTCAGCTTAGCCGGCGCCTTGGCGTCGCTTTCCATGCCCAGCAGGGGATTCACGCACAGCGCCGGACGGTCGTCGAGGTTCTCCAGCCCCCCTTCGGCGGTCCACACCAGGGCCCGGTCGAGCACTTCGCGCGCACGGTTCGGATCCGCCTCGTCCACCCCCATCCAACCCACCACACAGTGGGGCTGACCGCGCTGGATGCAGGCGCCGATCGGCTTGCCGAGGGCGTAGCCGTCCGCCGGGACAACCGCGTCGATCAGATAGGCGGCCACGAGCTTTTGGGTCAGGCCGGGGTTGCGCCCTACCTCCTCGCGCAGCAGCCGGTCGGCGATCACCGCCCCCTGCTCTACCCCCGCGATGATGAAGGGCCGACCGAGATTGTATTGGGCCATGTAGCGCCGGAAGGCGGCCAGAACGTCGGCGTAGGCGAATCGCCGGGCTTCGCGGGCGTCCTCGCGAAGGGTCATCTGCTGGGCGTAGAGGCTGGCCTGGCGGTAGCGCGGCGCGAAGATGCGGCCCACCCGCACGAACGGCCCGGCATAGTTGGGCAGCATGATCTTCTCGATCTGCCGCTGCGAGCGCACATCGTCGATCGGCCCGTTCCAGTCGCGCCCGCCGTTATAGGTCGTGGGATGGATGAAGAAGATGTCCACCGGCCCGGTCGGGATGTGCTGGTTCTGCGCCACCGGATTGAGCGCCCAGGACGACGCCTGCGCATAGTCGGGCGCCTTGGGCGGCATATAGGTCTGGAACGGCTCCTTGGGATCCAGCCCCGTCCGCATGATGTCGTCCCAGGTGGCGATCAGGGCGACGCCCAGCACCGCCAGGACGGCCACCGCGATCATCGCCGCCCAGCGCCTGCGCCGCGATAGCCGCCTCAGGCCCGCGCGCCCCGAAAGCCACTGTATCCGGTCCTTGAAGCCTTCCCACACTTCGCGCACCGGATTGAGCCTCAGCGGTAGGGGTCGGCCTGGGACAGAAAGCGGCGCGCATAGTCGCCGATCCCGTCTTCCAGCGAGGTGAAGGGCTTGTCGTAGCCCGCCTGGCGCAGCCGGCTCATGTCGGCCTCGGTGAAGTACTGGTACTTGTCGCGGATCGTTTCCGGCATGTCGGCGTAGACGATGTTGGGCTCCTGGCCCGCCGCGCGGAACAGGGCCGTGGCCAGATCGGCGAAGGATCGCGCCTTGCCCGAGCCGAGGTTGTAGATTCCCTGCGTCTCCGGATTGTCCAGCAGCCAGGCGACCACCTCGGCGGCGTCGCGCACATAAACGAAATCGCGCAGCTGCCCGCCGTCGGCGTAGTCCGCATGGTGCGATTTGAACAGCGTCACCGCCTCGCCCCGCGCCGCCTGGGCCCAGCGCTTGGTCGCCACCGACATCATCTCGCCCTTGTGACCCTCGTTGGGGCCATAGACGTTGAAGAACTTCAGCCCTGCCACCTGCGGCGGACCATTGCCCCGCGCCAGCTCACGCATCGCATAGTTGTCGAACAGCCACTTGGACCAGCCGTAGGCGTTCAGGGGCCGCAGCTTGGCCAAGGTCTCCGGATCGTCCTTGTCGGAGAAGCCCAGGGCGCCGTCGCCATAGGTAGCCGCCGAAGAGGCGTAGATTAGCCGTCGCTGCCGCTCGCAGCACCAGCGCCATAGGTCACGCGACAGGATGAAGTTGGACTGCACGATCTTGTCGGCGTCCGGCTCCGTGGTCGAGGATATCGCGCCCATGTGCACGACCGCCTCCACGTCCCGCCAGCGGCTTTCCAGCCAGCCGAACATGTCCTGCGGCTCAACGAAATCGGCGATGGGATGCTTGGCGATGTTGCGCCACTTGCCGAGGTCGGCCTGACCCAGGGTGTCGCAGACCACCACGTCATAGCCGCCGCCTTCGGTCAGCCGGGCGACGATGTTGGAGCCGATGAAGCCCGCGCCGCCGGTGACCAGGACGATGTGGCGGGTCATGACGCCTCCTGGGCGCGCATCCGGGCGATGGCGGCGCTGGTGGAATAGCCGTCGACGATATCGGCCAGCCGGACATGACCGCCGTAGCCGGCGACCACGTCCGCGCCCACCACGGTGTCCACCGTATAGTCCGCGCCCTTGATGAGCACGTCGGGCCGGATCGCCTTGATCAGCTCGATGGGGGTGGCTTCAGCGAAAGGCGTCACCAGATCGACGTGGATCAGGCCTGCCAGCACCAGGGCGCGGGATTCCAGGTCGTTGACCGGCCGCCCCTCCCCCTTCAACGCCTTGACCGAACTGTCGCTGTTCAGCCCCACCACCAGCCGGTCGCACCAGGCCCGCGCCTGACCCAGATAGGCGACATGGCCCCGGTGCAGGATGTCGAAGCAGCCGTTGGTGAAGCCGACCTTCAGCCCCTGGGCGCGCCAGCGTTCGGCCTCCGCCCGGGCCTGCTCCAGGGTGACGATCTTGGCCTCCGCCACGCCCAGGTGAGCCGCCATCTCGGCGTCGATCAGTTCTGCCGGGCTCACCACGGCGGTGCCGACCTTGGTCACGGCCACGCCGGACGCCAGGACCGCGAATTCCACGGCGTCCTGCAGGTCCGCCTTGGCCGCCAGCGCCAGTCCTAGGGCCGCTAGCCCGGTGTCCCCGGCGCCGGAAACGTCGAACACCCGGCGAGGCACACCGCGGATATGACGCACCGACTGCCCGCGCGCCGCCAGCGACATCCCCTTGGCCCCTCGCGTCACAAGCACCGCCTTGGCCATGCAATCCGCCAGCACCGCCGCCAGGGCCGCCTCGACCTCCTCGTCGGTGTCGGTCGGCATATGGGTCAGGATCGACAGCTCAAGCGCGTTGGGCTTGATCAGATCGGCCTCGCCATACTTGATCAGGCTGTGGGCCTTGGCGTCCACGATCAGGACCGCGCCCGTGGCCTTGGCCGCGCGCAGGCAGGCCTCCACAACGGCGGGCGTCACCGCGCCCTTGGCGTAGTCGGACAGCAGGATAGCGCCCGCGTCCTCGGCGGCATGTTCGATGGCGCGGATCAACCCGGCCTCGGTTTCGCGCCGGATCGGCCGGGCGTCCTCGGAGTCCAGACGCATCATCTGCTGGCCGCCGGCCACGAAGCGCGTCTTGACGGTCGTCGGGCGGTTCTGCGCCACCACCAGATGGCTTTCCAGCCCCCGGTCAGCGCCGACCAGGGCCAGAGCCTCGCTGGCGCCCACGTCCCCGCCGATCACGCCGACCAGGGCTGCCCGCCCGCCCAGGCTGGCCACGTTGCGCGCCACATTGCCGACGCCGCCCAGCATGGTCTGCTCGGAGCCCTTCAGCAGCACCGGGATCGGCGCTTCCGGCGAAATCCGGCTCACATCGCCATAGACGTAGCGGTCCACCATCAGGTCGCCGACGCACACGACCCGCGCGCTGTTCACGGCCTGCAACAGGGGCTGGAGGGCGGAGAGATTCATCGTCCGTTTCTAGGGGTTTGCGGCCAGTGGCGCAAACTAGGCGCGCACGGCCAGATGTAGGGCCTTCAGCGTGGACAGCAGGCCCTCCGCGTCGCTCAGCGCCAGACAGCTGGGCGCGTCGCACAGCGCCTTGTCGGGTTCGGGGTGGAATTCCATAAACACCCCGTCCGCGCCCGCCGCCACCGCCGCCTTAGCGATCACCGGTACGCCCTCGCGCCGCCCGCCCGTGGATCCGCCATTGGTGCGCGGATCGGCCCCCGGCAGCTGCACCGCATGGGTGGCGTCGATGGTCACCGGCACGCCCAGTTTCTGCATCTCGCCGATGGCCAGCATGTCGACCACCAGATTGTTGTAGCCGAACGACGAGCCGCGCTCGCACAGCACGATCTCCAGATTGGGCGCCGCCTCGCGCGCCTTACTGATGATGTTCTTGGCGTCCCACGGCGCCAGGAACTGCGCCTTCTTGACGTGCAGCACGCCTCCGGCGGCCTCGGTGGCGCGGGCGGCGGCGACCACTAGGTCGGTCTGGCGGCAAAGGAAGGCGGGAATCTGCACCACATCGGCTACTGCGGCCACCGCCTCGGCCTGGTCGATCTCGTGGATGTCGGTGGCGATGGGGACGTTCAGCGTCTTCTTGACCTCGGCCAGCATGGCCAGCCCGTCCTTAAGCCCCGGCCCACGATAGCTCGTGATCGAGGAGCGGTTGGCCTTGTCGAAACTGGCCTTGAACACATAGGGCAGGCGCAGCTTGCCGGTCACCGCCTGCAGGTGCCGTCCGACGCTCAGCGCCAGTTCCAGATTCTCCAGCACGTTCAGCCCGGCGATCACCACCAGAGGCTGGCCGGCGCCGAGCGAAATGTTCCAGCGCTTCAGATGGACAAGGTTGGGCGTGGGCAAGGCGGAGGCTCCGGGCGGGCGTTACCCGCCAACAAGTGGCTTGCCGGGTCGATTGACACAAGGCTCCAAAATCCACACCTGTCGGCTTCCAATCCGAAGCTGTCCAAGAGCCTGTCTATGAAACTCGGCCGAAGCGTCGTTGAAGCCATCGGCGACACCCCGCTGATCCGCCTGCGCCGCGCCAGCGAAGCCACCGGCTGCGAAATCTGGGCCAAGGCCGAGTTCATGAACCCCGGCCAGTCGGTCAAGGACCGCGCCGCCCTCTACATCATCCGCGACGCCGAACGCCGCGGCGCCCTGAAGCCCGGCGGGACCATCGTCGAAGGCACCGCCGGCAACACCGGCATCGGCCTGGCCATGGTCGGCTCGGCGCTGGGCTACAAGACGGTGATCGTCATCCCCCGCACCCAGAGCCAGGAGAAGAAGGACGCCATCCGTCTGCTCGGCGCCGAACTGGTCGAGGTCGACGCTGTGCCCTATTCGAACCCGGGAAATTATGTGAGGTATTCCGGAGCCTTGGCCGAGAAACCTGCCAAGACCGAGCCCAATGGCGTGATCTGGGCCAACCAGTTCGACAACGTCGCCAACCGCCAAGCCCATATCGAAACCACGGCCCAGGAGATCTGGAAGCAGACCAATGGCAAGGTCGACGGCTTTGTCTCGGCGGTCGGTTCCGGCGGCACCCTGGCGGGCGTGGCCATGGGCCTGCGCGAGCACAATCCCAAGGTCGCCGTCGCCCTCGCCGACCCCTTCGGCGCGGCCCTGTTCAGCTGGTACACGGCGGGCGAGTTGAAGTCGGAAGGGACCTCCATCACCGAAGGCATCGGCCAGGGGCGGATCACCGCCAATCTTGAGGGCCTGACGGTCGACCACGCCTACCAGATACCTGACGCCGAGGCGCTCGATGTGGTGTTCGACCTCGTGCAGCACGAGGGCCTCTGCATGGGCGGCTCCACAGGGGTGAACATCGCCGGCGCCATCCGACTGGCTAGGGAGCTGGGCCCAGGCAAAACCATCGTCACCCTGCTTTGCGACCACGGCAGCCGCTACCAGAGCAAGATCTTCAACCCGGAATTCCTGCGCGAAAAAGGCCTGCCCCTGCCCCAGTGGCTGGTCTGATGCGCGACCCCATCGTCTCCACCGGTTGGCTGGCCGACCGGCTCAAGGAGCCGGACCTGCGCATCGTCGACGCGCCCTTCTACATGCCGGGCGACCCGCGCACGCCTCGGGCGGAGTTCGAGAAGGAGCACATCCCCGGCGCGGTCCTGTTCGATCTCGAAGAGATCAAGGACGCCTCGAGCCCCCTGCCCCACATGCTGACCTCGCCCGAAGCCTTCGCCGAGGCGGTCGGGCGGCTAGGCATCGCCGAGGGCGACCGGATCGTCGTCTACGACCACATGGGTCTGCTGTCCGCAGGGCGGGTCTGGTGGAATTTCCGCGCCATGGGCCATGACGAGGTGTTCGTGCTGGACGGCGGCCTGCCGCGCTGGCTCGCGGAGGGGCGGCCCGTGTCGACCGGCCCTGTCACCAGCGTCACCCAACCCTTCACCGCCCGCTTCCGGCCCGAGTTGGTGCGCGCCATCGATCAGGTGAAGGCGGCCCTGGCCTCCGGCGTCCAGGTGCTCGACGCCCGCGCCCGCGACCGCTTCCAGGGATCCGCGCCCGAACCGCGCCCCGGCCTGCCTTCCGGCCACATGCCCGGCGCCTTCAACACACCCCACGCCGAACTGATCGTCGGCGGCGCCCTGAAATCCAAGGAAGAGCTTGAGGTCCTATTCGCGTCGGAGGGCGTCGATCTCGACAAGCCCATCGTCACCACCTGCGGCTCCGGCGTCAGCGCCGCCATCATCGCCCTGGCCTTAGCGCGCCTAAGCCGCTGGGACGCGCCCGTCTACGACGGCTCCTGGACCGAATGGGCTACGCAGCCGAACGCCGAGATCGCCACAGGCGCCTAACTCAGCGCAGCGGCGGCGCGTACATCATCCCCGGCTTTTCCGCATTCCAAAGTGCGTTGCGGCCCCGCTCCAGCTTCAACGCCGTGTTGGGGCCTAGGTTGCGCTCGAACATCTCGTCGTAGGTCCCCACCTGACGGATCACGTGGAACGCCCAGTCGTCGGCCAGGCCAAGGCGCCGTCCGCCCTCGCCTTCGACGCCCAGCAGCCTCCGGGTCGGCGGGTCCACGGAATCCCGGCGCGAGGCCTCCACGTCCTTGGCGCTGAGCTTGGCCGCCTCGCCCAGGATCATGGCGTTCAGGGTCCAGCGCACGATATCGGCCCAGTGATCGTCGCCGTCGCGCACCACGGGCCCCAGCGGCTCGTCGGCCAGCACTTCGGTCAGGATCACATGCTTTTCGGGGTCCAGTGAGGCGCGGTCGATGGCCAGCACGGTCAGGTCGTCGGTCAGGGCGTCGCAATCGCCCCGCTCATAGGCCTGCAACGCTTGCTGGCGGTCCTCCTTGACGATCGGCTGATAGCTCAGCCCCCGCGCCCGGAAACTCTCCGCCAGCACCTGCTGCGCCGGCGAGCCGCCCTGCACGCAGATGCGTTTGCCGTTAAGGTCGGCGATGGCCTTTTCCACCGGCGGCGCGGGCGGCGCGCCCCGGCGCGGACGCGGCTGCTTCAGAGCGCCGGTCAGAAACCCCTGGCTGTCGTAGTAGCTGATCCCCGCGAAATCGAGGCCGAGCGCCACGTCGTGGGTGAAGGTGTAGGAGGCCCCGCCCGCCACCAGGTCCACTGCGCCCGATTGCAAAGCGGCGTAGCGGGTGCGGCTGGTCAGGGCGGTGATGCTGACGGCCCGCGCATCGCCCAGCACGGCGGCGGCCACCGCGCGGCAGATATCCACGTCGAAGCCGTGCCACTGGCCGGTCAGGCCGCGTTCGGAGAAGCCCGGCACGCTGTCGGTCACCCCGCACTTGACCCGCTTGCGCGCCCTCACCTTGTCCAGGGTGGCGTCGGCGGGCTTGGCGGCCAGATCGGCGGGCGGTTGCACAGGCGCCGGGCGGCGTCCGCACGCGCTCAGCAGCGCCGCCCCCAGGGTCACGGCGACGGCCAAACTCACTGCAGGGGTCATCCAGACCCTCGGCCGCATACGCCTTGCTCCTTGATCGGCTCGCGCGAGCGGGCTCTAAGCGGAACCGAATAGGGCAATATGCGCCTCCAGTCTTCCCGGGTCGTCAAGCGATGAGCAAACCCCCGTCCGGCCGCAAGCCGCCCGCCAAACAGACCCGCCTGCTGCACGCCGGCGGCGCCGTGGGCGCCGAGGTCAAGACCGTCGCTCCGCCCCTGCAGCGCGGCTCCACCGTGCTCGTGCCGGACGCCAAGGCCCTCTACGACACCTCAAAGCCCACCTACGGCCGTCTCGGCCTCTCCATGCAGACGGCCCTCGCCGAGGGCGTGGGCGAACTGGAAGGCTCGGGCCCCGCTCGCCTCTTCTCCTCGGGTCTGGCGGCGATCACCGGCGTCCTGCTGGCCCTGCTGAAGAGCGGCGACGAGGTTCTGGTCACTGACAGCGTCTATGGCCCCAGCCGGCGCTTTTGCGACAACCTCCTGAAGCGCTACGGCGTCACCACCCGCTACTTCGCGCCAGACGCCTCCGCCGATGCCGTGATGGCCATGACGGGCCCCAGCACCCGGCTGATCCTGCTGGAATCCCCCGGCTCCCTGACCTTCGACATTCAGGACATCCCCGCCATCACGCAAGGAGCGCGGGCCAAGGGCATCCTGACCGTGATCGACAACACCTGGGGCGTGGGCCTGCTGCTGGAGCCCCTGGCGCTTGGCGTCGACGTCAGCGTTCAGGCCCTGACCAAATACGTCGGCGGCCATTCGGACGTCTTCATGGGCTCGGCCTGCGGCGACGACCCCAAGGTCATGGGCCGGATCGATGTCTTCCTGCGCGACATGGGCATCGGAGTGTCCCCCGACGACGCCTATTTCCTGCTGCGCGGCCTGCGTACTCTGGAGGTCAGGCTGGCCCGCCACGGGCAGAGCGCGCTTCAGATCGCTCAGTGGCTGCAAGACCAGCCTGAGGTCCGTCAGGTCCTCTGTCCCGCCCTGCCCGGCGCCCCCGGCCACGACCTCTGGAAGCGCGACTTCAAGGGGCTCAACGGCCTGTTCGGCGTCGTCCTGCAGCCCGGATCGCCCGAAGCGGTGGAAGCCTTCATCGACACCCTGCCCCTGTTCGGACTGGGCTTTTCCTGGGGCGGATTCGAGAGCCTGGCCATCCACTGCGATCCGCAACTGGCCTACCGCACCCAGCCGCCCGCCTACGGCGGCCCCCTGGTTCGCCTGCACATCGGCCTTGAAGACCCTGCCGACCTGATCGCCGACCTCCGCGCCGCCTTGGACGCTTACGGGCTGGCCTGCCAGCCGTAGCCTCTGGCGAAGGCTGGCGCGCCCTGCAGGACTCGAACCTGCAACCGCTCGCTTAGAAGGCGAGTGCTCTATCCGGTTGAGCTAAGGGCGCCGGTCCGCTGACGGACCGCAAGGTCCGAACTAGTGCGTCCAGGGCTGTCTTCTGCCGGGCGCGAAATTGTCGGCGTAGGCTTTGATGATCTTCTTGCGTTCCTGCGGCTCGATCACCTGGAACGGGATTTCGTGCGCCTGGGCATAGGCCACCGCTTCATCGCGACTGCCGAAGGTCAGGCGGATCTGGCCGTTCATGTCGCTGGAGCTGGTCCAGCCCATCAGGGGGTCGACCTTGCGCGCGCTGGCGGGCTCGAATTCCAGCACCCAGTCGAGCGTCTTGGCCAAGCCGGACTGCATGGCGGATTTGGCGGGGCGGAAGATGCGCGCGAGCATGGTGGTCGACAGTCCCGATCAGCTTTGTGCGACCATCCCTACTTCGGTTTGGCCGTCCTGCAACTCGATTTTTCCAGGCGCTGTTTTGATCAAGTGGTCGGGGCGGCAGGATTTGAACCTGCGACCCTCTGCTCCCAAAGCAGATGCGCTACCAGGCTGCGCTACGCCCCGAAACTTGCCCAACACCTGGGAAGCGGGGTTCTTGCCACGCGGCGTCCGTAGCCGCAATGCAGGGCTTTGGGCTGGTCGGCCTAGTGCTCGGCCTCGATGTCGGCCACCACCAGCCCCTTGGGGCCTTCGGCGAACCGAACCATCACGTCCTCGCCCGGCTGCAGGTCTTCAAGGCCGCTGCGGCGCAGGGTTTCGATATGGATGAAGATGTCGCCCGGCTGGCCGTCGCGCACGACAAAGCCATAGCCCTTGGTGCGGTTGAACCACTTGACCTTGACCCGCTCCAGCGGGCCGTCCGCCGTCGCGGCGCGGCGCGGTGCACGGCTGAAGTCGTCCCGGTCGCGGAACGGGCGCGCGCCGCCCTGGCCAAAGCCATCGGTGCGGGCCGGACGCGGGGCCATCGGCGCGGCCGAGGACTCGTCCAGTTCCTGGATTTCGCAGACCTGCCAGCCCTTGGGCCGCTTGACGACTTCACAGACGATGATCGAGCCTTCCAGCGCGCTCTCGCGGCCCGCCTGGCGCAGGCTGGTCACGTGCAGCAGCACGTCCTTCAGGCCTGTCTGGGAAGGATCATCCGGGACGATAAAGCCGTAACCCTTGCCAGGGTCGAACCATTTCACCCGTCCGCTGATGCGCACGGATTCCTCGTGCGTATCGGCTCCGTCGTAGTCGTAGCTAGACAACATCCCGCCCCTCTCGGCCCCTCCTTATCCGTGGAAGAGCCCGTAATCATAACACTGTTCTTCGAAGAACAGCGAACGTCAATACGCTCCCGTCAAACAGATGATTCACCGCTGAGTTGAGCGAGCAAATCACTTACTTGACGTGGCAAGACCAGACGGGGGGATTGTCCTGCGTATACAGACGATGCCAGTCCTGAGGGACCTTAGCAAGTTCGTATACCAATGTGCGCTGGAAGGCCGCGATGGTAGTCCCTAGGGGAGTCGAACCCCTCTTCCTAGATTGAAAATCTAGTGTCCTAACCGATAGACGAAGGGACCACTGTCGCGGGAAGGGCGATATATCCGCCTTCCCTATGGGGTGCAAGCCCAGCGGGGCCAGCAAATCGGCGGTTTTAGCCCTGGCCGTTGCGGCGCGGGTCGGCGGCGTCCTCGATCTCCAGCTGAACGCCCTCGCGGCCGTTCCAGTCGTCGGCCTTCAGCCGCCCCGCCACATGCAGGCCGCCGCCCCCGGCCAGCAGCGCGCGGCCAAGCTCGGTGTCTTCGGCGCGCCAGGCGATCGCCTTCAGCTTGCCGCCGGCGCCGTCGGTCAGGGTGCAGCGGACGTGCCCGCCCCGCATCGCCTGAGCGTATTGCACCATCACGTCGGCGGCGGCGAACATCGGCTCCGGGTTGCCGGGGCCGAACGGCGTCAGGCGCTGGAAGTCCTGAAACAGGGCCCGGTCCGCGCCGCGCGGGCTGATCAGGGCGTCGATCTCCACCACATCGAGCTCCGTCGCCGCCGCGCTCTCGACCGTCAGCCGCTCGCCCAGGAAGTCGCGGAACGCCTCGATGCCCTCGGCGCGCACCGTCAGTCCCGCGGCCATGGCGTGGCCGCCGCCGGCCAGCAGCAGGCCCTCCTCGAAGGCGGCCTGGATCGCGCGGCCCAGGTTCACCCCTGGCTGCGAGCGGCCTGAGCCCTTGCCGATGGCGTTCACCGGATCGACCCCGATCACCACCACGGGTTTGCGGTAGCGCTCGCGCAGCCGCCCGGCGACGATGCCCACCACCCCCGGATGCCAGCCGTCGCCGGCAATCACGATGGCGGACGCCTCCGAAGGCCGGGCCTCCCCGGCTTCCACCGAGGCGATGGCCTGCTCGGTCACCTCCCGCTCCACGTCCTTGCGCGAGATATTGAGCGCGTCCAGTTCCTCGGCCAGGGCCAGGGCTTCGTCCGGATCGTCGGTCGACAGCAGCCGCGCGCCGAGGTCAGCCCGCCCGATCCGCCCGCCGGCGTTGATGCGCGGCCCCAGGATGAAACCGGCGTGGAAGACGCCCGCCGGCCCCTCCGCCTTAGCCACCTGCATCAGGGCCTTCAGCCCCGGATTGGCCCAGTTGGACATCATCTTCAGCCCCTGGGTGGCCAGGGCGCGGTTGAAACCCGTCAGCGGGGTGACGTCGCAGATGGCGCCCATGGCGGCCAGATCGAGCCACTGGCGCAGGTCCGGCTCGCTGCGCCCCTCGAACAGCCCCCGGCGGCGCGCCTCACGGTTCAGCGCGGCCAGCAGCACGAAGGCGACCCCGGCGGCGGCCAGGTTGCCCTGCCCCGAATTACAGCCGGGCCGGTTGGGGTTGACCACGGCGGCGGCGGCCGGCGGGTCCTCGCGCATCAGGTGGTGGTCGATCACCACCACCTCCAGCCCGATCTCGGTCGCCGCGGCGATGGCGTCATAGGCGGCGGCCCCGCAGTCCACCGTCACCACCAGCTCGGCGCCCTGCTCGCGCAGGCGGCGGAAGGCGGCCGGGCTCGGCCCATAGCCCTCCAGGATGCGGTCGGGGACATAGATCGGCAGGGTCCGGCCCATGCTGCGGAACCAGCGCACCAGCAGCGCCGCGCTGGAGGCGCCGTCCACGTCATAGTCCGCGAACACCGCCATCGGCCGGTCGCGCATCACCGCGTCGATCAGGATTTCGGCGGCCCGGTCCATGTCGAGGAAGGACGACGGGTCGGGAAACAGGGCCTTCAGGGTCGGATTCAGGTAGTCGGCGGCCTGATCCTCGCCGACGCCGCGCGCCGCCAGGGCTCGCGCCAGAGGTTCGGAAAGCCCATGCTTCATGGCGTGCGAGCGGGTCAGGGCCGGATCGGCGGGCCGTTCACGCCAGGCGCGCCCGCTCAAGGAGCGGCCCACCCCGAGAAACCCGGAGGTTGTCAGGCCCGCCGAGGCGGCCCCGTCAGCCATGTCAGATAGGACGCTGCATGCGCACTTCGTTGACCGTGCGGCTGACCGAATCCATCACCAGGGTGTGGGTGCGCACATAGCCGCCGCCGATCTTCACCCCGTCCAGCAGCATGCCCTTGGTCACGCCGGTGGCGCAGAAGATGGCTTCGGCCTGGACGATTTCGTGCAGGTCGTACTTGCGGTCCAGGTCCTTGATGCCCCAGCGCGCGGCGCGGGCGCGCTCGTCGGCGTTGCGGAACACCAGCCGGCCCTCGAACTGGCCGCCGACGCATTTCAGCGCGGCGCAGGCCAGCACCCCTTCAGGCGCCCCGCCCTGCCCCACATAGAAGTCGATGCCGGTGTCGGGATTGGTGGTGTTGATGACCCCGGCCACGTCGCCGTCGGTGATCAAGTGCACCCGCACGCCCACGGCGCGCAGGGAGGCGATGATCTCGGCATGGCGCGGGCGGTCCATGACGCAGGCGGTGATCTCGTTGACCGGCACGCCCTTGGCCTTGGCGATAGCCCGCGCATTGTCGGCGGCGCTCTTGTCCAGGTCGATGACGCCCTTGGGATAGCCCGGCCCCACGGCGATCTTGTCCATATAGGTGTCGGGCGCGTTCAGCAGGGTGCCCTTGGGGGCCCAGGCCATCACCGCCAGGGCGTTGTCCATCGCCTTGGCCGTCAGGGTGGTGCCTTCCAGCGGGTCCACCGCGATGTCGATGGCGGGGCCGTTGCCCTTACCCAGCTGCTCGCCGATGAACAGCATCGGCGCCTCGTCGCGCTCGCCTTCGCCGATGACGATGCGGCCGTCGATGTTCAGTTCGTTGAGCGCCTTGCGCATGGCTTCCACCGCCGCGCGATCGGCTTCCTTCTCGTCGCCCCGGCCAACCATGCCCCAGGACGCGATGGCGGCTTCCTCGGTGACGTGGACCGCATCCAGAACCAGGGTGCGGTCAAACTTCGTCGAACTCATCGGTCTCTCCAGGTCGAGGGCTTTTATTGTTGTTGGATTCTCAGACGCGCGCGATCCGTATCATACGCGGCGGCTGCAGCACCTGCGGCAGAGCGCCGATACGTTCGATGGCCCGCAGCAGCACCGGTTCAGGCGTGGCGTGGGTGGTCAGGACTATGGGTACGCCGCCTGCGTCGTGCACCGGCTTCTGCAGGAAGCTGTCGATGGAGACATTCTCTTCAGCCAGGGTTTCCGACACCGCCGCGATCACGCCCGGCTCGTCACGCACCAGCAGGCGCACATAGGCCCGCGGCAGGCGCTGGGAGCCCTCCACGCCGCGCGCCGTCTTGAGCTCGGAGGCAGGCTTCTGGAACACCGGACGCACCGCGCCGGCCATCACATCGGAGATGTCGGCGGCGACCGCCGCGGCGGTCGGACCCGAGCCCGCGCCGGGGCCCTGCACGAAGATGCGACCGATCCTCTTGCCCTCGATGAACAGGGCGTTGAGCGCACCGCCGGCCTGGGCCAGCGGATGCTCCAGCGGCGCCAGGGCCGGGTGCACCCGCACCGAAACTCCGCCGTCGATCCGCTCGGCGGAGGCCACCAGCTTGATCCGGTAGCCAAGGTCGTGCGCCAGGCGGATGTCCTGCAGCTCGATCTGATCCAACCCCTCGATCTCGGCGTCCGCGTAGTTGGGGGCGCAGCCGAAGGCCAGGGCGGCCAGGATGGTGATCTTGTGCGCGGCGTCGAAGCCGCCGATGTCCGTGGTCGGGTCCGCCTCGGCGTAGCCCAGCCGCTGGGCCTCGGCCAGCACGTCGGCGAACGAGCGGCCCGAAGCCTCCATCTCGGTCAGGATGTAGTTGCAGGTGCCGTTGAGGATGCCCGCGACACTGATCAGGTCCTCCCCGACCAGGGCCTCACGCAGCATCTTCACCGCCGGAGTCCCGCCCATAACCGCCGCCTCGAACAGCAGCGGGACGCCCTGCGCCTCCGCCAGCGCCGCAAGGGCCTGGCCGTGCACCGCGATCAGAGCCTTGTTGGCGGTGACCACGGGCTTGCCGTGCTTCAGGGCGGTTTCCACCGCCGCCTTGGCCGTACCGTCCGAGCCGCCGATAAGCTCGACGAAGATGTCGATGTCGGGCGAAGCCGCCAGGGCTACCGCGTCGTCGAACCAGGCGTAGCCGGAGATGTCGAAGTCGCGCTTACGCGAGCGCGCCGACACCGCCACGATCTCGGCCCGTCCGCCTGCAGGCGCATAGAGCGGCGCCTCGGCCAGGAACTTGACCAGGCCCCCGCCGACATTGCCCAGCCCCGCGACGCCGATGCGCCAGGTCTTGCTGATGGGGCTCACAGCGCGGGCGCCTTGTTATGGGCGCGCGCCAGGATCTCGTCGGCGTTGCCCAGGAACTTGCGCACGTTGCGCGCCGCCTGACGGATGCGGTGCTCATTCTCGACGAGGCCCACGCGGACATAGCCCTCGCCATGCTCGCCGAAGCCGACGCCGGGGGCCACGGCCACGCCAGCCTCTTCGATCAAGAGCTTGGAGAACAGCATCGAGCCGGCTTCCTTGAACTGCTCGGGCACGGGAGCCCAGGCGAACATCGAGGCGGGCGGCGCGGGTATGTCCCATCCGGCCTGGGCCATCGACTTGATCAGGGTGTCGCGGCGCGACTTGTAGATCTGGCGGATCTCTTCAACGCAGTCCTGCGGCCCGTTGAGCGCGCTGGCCGCCGCCACCTGGATGGGCGTGAAGGCGCCGTAGTCGAGGTAGGACTTCACCCGCGCCAGGGCGGCGCACAGCTTCTCGTTGCCGACCACCATGCCCACGCGCCAGCCTGCCATGGCATAGGTCTTGGACAGGGAGTTGACCTCCACCGCCACGTCCTTGGCCCCCTCGACCTGCAGGATCGACGGCGGCGGGTTGTCGTCGAAGTAGATTTCCGAATAGGCGACGTCCGACAGCACGATCAGGTCGTGCTTCTTGGCCAGCCGCACGACCTCCTTGTAGAAATCGAGGTCGACCCACTGGGCCGTCGGGTTGGACGGATAGCTGACGATCACCGCCAGAGGCGGCATTGACGCTTCGATAGCCGCCTTGCTGATCCCCTCCAGATAGGCTTCCGGCGACAGGGCCGGCACGTGCTGGATCACGCCGCCCGCCATGATGAAGC
>CAIYVC010000081.1 GCA_903929535.1 uncultured Caulobacteraceae bacterium
CCCCCCCTTTTCCCTATTTGCGCTTCTCCCGGCGGACCCGAAAGTCCACCTACGCTGCTAACGCCGGTCTGGGTTAACAATCAATCGGGGGTTACGTGAATTGCACACGTACCATGAACCGCTGGACCTGGTCCGCGAGCGGTCGCCTGAACGTCCTGTCGCCCTTGTGCGGCCAGACGTCCTGGCCGTAGCGGCGCGCTGGTTCCAGGACAATTTCAAAGGCGACGTTCTCTACGCTGTTAAGGCGAACCCTTCGGCGTGGGTGATCCGCGCCCTGCACGCGCAGGGCGTCAATGCGTTCGACGTGGCCTCGGTCCCCGAGATTGAGCTGGTGGCCGAGCACGCCCCCGGCGCGCGCATGGCCTTCATGCACCCGGTCAAGAGCCGCAAGGCCATCTCCGCCGCCTATTTCGATCACGGCGTGCGCACCTTCTCGCTGGATACCCACGAAGAGCTGGCCAAGATTCTGGACGCCACCGGCGGCGCCAAGGACCTCAACCTGATCGTCCGTCTGGCCGTCGGCAACGAGGGCTCGATGTACGCCCTGTCCGGCAAGTTCGGCGCCGAGGCCCATGCGGCTCCCGCCCTGCTGCTGGCCGCCCGCCGCGCCACCCAGGACCTGATGGGGATTTCCTTCCACGTCGGTTCGCAGTGCATGCGCCCGACCGCCTATCAGGGCGCCATGTCTCAAGCCTCCCGCGCCCTGGTGCGCGCCGGGGTGTTCGCCGATGTCGTGGATGTCGGCGGCGGCTTCCCGTCCGTCTATCCCGGCATGATCCCGCCGGACCTTGGCGACTACATGGACTCCATTCACCGCGGCTTCGCCGAGATGATGGTGCACGAGACCACCGAACTGTGGTGCGAGCCGGGCCGCGCCCTGGTGGCGGAAGCCTCCTCGGTCCTGGTCCGTGTCGAGCTGAAGAAGGGCGACGCCCTGTATCTGAACGACGGCTCCTACGGCTCGCTGTTCGACGCCACCCACACCAAATGGCCCTTCCCGGTGAAGCTGGTCCGTGACGGTGAAGCCTCCAGCGAGCTGAAGCCCTTCCGCTTCTACGGCCCGACCTGCGATTCCATCGACCACATGCCCGGCCCCTTCTGGCTGCCGGCGGACGTGGACGAGGGCGACTACATCGAGATCGGCATGCTGGGCGCCTACGGCGTGGCCATGAACACCCGCTTCAACGGCTTTGGCGACACCGACGCCGCCATTGTTCAAGATGCGCCCATGGCCTCCATGTATGGCCTGGCCAAGCGGGTCATCTCCACGCCCAAGGCCGACGAGGAGGAATCCCGCAAGGTGGTCCGCTTCTCCCGCCCCAAGGGCAAGGCCGGCCAACGCAAGCGTAAGCGCTAACCTTCATATCAGCGTCGTGTTTGGCGCGTTTAACCCGGCATCCCTCCGTCGCTCCGTCCGGTGGGATGGCTTTTCGCTGTGACGGGCGCTCTTCCCAAAGGGACACCCCCCAAGATGAACGCCGAGTCCAACCGCAAGGCCCAGCTGCTCGCCAATGTCGTCGAGCACGTCGACATCACCGCCTATGACGCCCGTCCCGTGATCGACGCCATGCGCAAGATGAGCTTCTCCTCGCGCGACACCGCCCGCGCCGCCGACATCTTCAACATGGCCCTGGAAGACAAGGCCTGCTCGCCCTGGCTGATCCTCGCCGGCTCGACCTCCGCCGGCGGCTGCATGCACGTGTACCGCGACATGGTGAAGTTCGGCATGATCGACGCGGTGGTGGCCACCGGCGCCTCGATCGTCGACATGGACTTCTTCGAGGCCCTCGGCTTCCAGCACTACCAGGCCGAAGGCCAGGTCGACGACAATGAGCTGCGCGAGCACTACATCGACCGCATCTACGACACCTATATCGACGAAGAAGAGCTGCAGACCTGCGATCACACCATCCTGGAGATCGCCAACCGGCTTGAGCCGCGCGGCTATTCCTCGCGCGAATTCATCTGGGAGATGGGCAAGTGGCTGTCGGAAGGCAACGCCAAGAAGCCCGGCAGCCTGATCCAGACCGCCTATGAAGAGGGCGTGCCGATCTTCTGCCCGGCCTTTGTCGACAGCTCCGCCGGCTTCGGCCTGGTCAAGCATCAGAAGGAGCGGGCCGCGGCCAAGCAGCCCTACATGATGATCGACGCCGTGGCCGACTTCCGCGAACTGACCGACATCAAGATCGCCGCCGGAGTCACCGGCCTGTGCATGGTCGGCGGCGGCGTGCCCAAGAACTTCGCCCAGGACACCGTGGTCTGCGCCGAGATTCTCGGCGTCGAGGCCGAGATGCACCGCTACGCCGTGCAGATCACCGTGGCCGACGTGCGCGACGGCGCCTGTTCCTCCTCGACCCTCAAGGAGGCCGCCTCCTGGGGCAAGGTCCAGACCACCCACGAGCAGATGGTGTTCGCCGAGGCCACCACCGTGGTGCCGCTGATCGGCTCGGACGCCTATCACCGCGGCGCCTGGAAGACCCGCGAGAAGCGCCGCTGGGCCAAGCTCTTTGCCTGAGCGCGCTCAAGTAGCCGCCAGGCGGTAGCGCAAAGAAGAAGACTGCGTCGCCGGGTCGCTTGCGGGCGGCCCGGATCGCCTTTACCTGATAGGCCATGGGAACTCACCACGCTGGCCATACGCATGAGCCGCTGGGCCTTAGCGGCCGGGCGCTGACGGCTGGCCTGAAGTCGGCCGAGGCTCGCTGCGAGACCCAGGGCCAGAAGCTGACCCCCGCCCGTCGCCGGGTGCTGGAGCTGCTGATGCGGGCTGGCCAGCCGGTCAAGGCCTACGACCTGATCTCCAGCTTCTCCGGTTCGGTCGGCGAGACCGCCAAGCCGCCGACCATCTACCGGGCCCTGGAATTTCTCGAACGCGAGGGCCTGGCCCACCGCATCGAGAGCCTTTCGGCCTATGTCGCTTGCCGCGGCGAGCCCGGCGGTCACGCCGCCTTCTTCCTGATCTGCGACTGCTGCGGACGCACCGAGGAGATCGCCGCCCCCGTCGACAAGGCCCTGCGCGGTCTGGCGTCCGAGGCCGGCTACAGCCTGCAGACCGTGTCCATCGAGGCGCGGGGCCGCTGCGCCGCCTGCCGCGACGAGCCGTCCGAACACGTCCACGCCCAGGGTCACGGGTGAGCCAAACCCCTTTCGGCGTCGAGATCTGGCGCGGGGGCGTAACCCCGTGGCAGTGCGACGAGATGGGCCACATGAACGTGCAGTTCTACCTGGCCATCGCCACTGAGGGCATGGCCGGTCTGGCCGCCGCGCTCGGCCTGCCCCACGCCTATTCGCCGGGCGCCTCCTCCACCATCCTGGCGCGCGAACACCATGTCCGCTTCCTCAAGGAGGCCCGTCCCGGGGTCGGCCTCGTCATGACCGGCGGGGTTCTGTCGATCGGCGAGAGCGACGCGGTGCTGCTGCAGCTGCTGTTCCACGCCTCGGGCGAGCCGGCGGCGGCGATCACCACGCGGGTGGTCCATGTCACGCCGGGCGAGCTGAAGGCGTTTCCCTGGACCCGCTCCACCCTCAGCTTGGCCGAAGGGCTGATGATCGACGCGCCGGACTACGCCAAGCCGCGCGGCGTTTCGACCGCTCCGGTGGTCACCGGGGCAAGCCTCAAGGCCGCCGAGGCTCTGGGCCTGCCGGTCACCGCCGCCGGCTCCCTCGGCCCCGCCGACTGCGACGCCTTCGGCCGGATGCGCCCCGAACAGGTGCTGGCCCGCATCTATTCCACGGTCGGTCATGTCTTCAGCAAGTCCCAGGCCCAGGCCCTGGCGGCGGCGCCCGAGCTGAAGGGCCGTCTCGGCGGCGCGGCTGTGGAGTACCGCGCCATCTATCACGCCTGGGGCAAGGCCGGAGACCGGCTGCAGATGCGCTCGGGTCACCGCGCCCTGACCCCCAAGAGCCGCAGCCTGGTCCACTGGCTGCTCGATCCCACGTCCGGGCGCCCCTGGGTCACCGCCGAGATCGTGTCTCTGTTCCTGGACCTGCAGGAGCGCCGCTCCCTGACCATGCCCGAGGCGGTGTTCGCCGCCATGTCGGTCGATCTGGTTCCGGGTCTGGAGCTCTAGCGCTGTGCCCTCCCTGTTCACCATCGGCTACGAAAAGGCCTCGCTGGATCAGGTGATCGGGGCGTTGAAGGCCGCCGGGGTCGCCATCGTGGTCGACGTGCGCGCCGTCGCCGCCTCGCGCCGCGCCGGCTTTTCCAAGACCATGCTGGGCAATAGCCTCAAGGCCGAAGGCATCGACTACCTGCACCTGCGGGCGCTGGGCACTCCCAAGGCCGGCACCAACACGGCCGCCGTGCGGCTGGCCGAGCTGGAGCGCAACGCCACGTCCGTGCGCACCCTCTATGAGAGCTTCCTCAACCGCTTCAAGGAAACCACCACCCAGCAGGGCATGGAGGAGTCCGACGCGCGCGTGGTGTCGAAGGCCAAGATTCCCAACGTCGCCAGCTTCCCCAAGCTGGGCCTGAACCTGGCCCTGGGCATCCTGTTCGGCCTGGGCGCTGGTATCGGGGCGGTCATGCTGGCCGAGGCGCTGGACAGCGGCATCGCCACCTCCGAGGACATCGAACGCTTCCTCGGCGTCGCCAGCCTGGGCTCGGTGCCTCTGCTGTCCTCGACCGTGAACAAGGGCGGCGGGGCCAGCGACTCTCCCGCCGACATGGTGGTGGAGCGGCCACTGTCGGCCTTCTCCGAAGCCTTCCGCAATCTGCGCACCTCGATCGTCTATTCCCGCGTCGACAAGGCCGTGCGGGTGATCGCGGTGACCTCTTCGCTGCCCGGCGAGGGCAAGACCACCACCGCCTTCTGCCTCGGCCGCGCCATGGCCATGTCCGGCACCCGCACCGTGGTCGTCGACTGCGACGTGCGCCGCCGCAATATCAACCGCTTGCTGGGCCAGGAGCCCGCGGTCGGTCTGATGGAGGTTCTGGCAGGCAAGGCGAGCCTGGATCAGGCTCTGGTGCTGGACGCCGCCTCGGGCGCCTGGTTCCTGCCCCTCGCCCGCTCCAGCTTCACGCCCAAGGATCTGTTCGGCGGCCAGGCCATGTCGAACCTGCTGGCCGAGCTGAAGGCCCGCTTCGAATTCGTGCTGCTGGACACCGCCCCGGTCCTGCCGGTGGCCGACACCCGCGCCCTGGCGCCCAAGGCCGATGTGGTGGTCTTCCTGACCCAGTGGCGGCGCACGCCCCGCCGGGCCGTGCAGGCCGCGTTCGAGCTGCTCCGCTCGGTCGGCGCAGACATCGCCGGCGTCGCCCTGACCCAGGTCGACGTGCGCGAGCAGGCCAAGTACGGCTACGGCGACGCGGGCTACTACTACCGCTCCTACCGCAAATACTATGCCCAATGACTCCGGGCTGAAGGTCGATCCCTTCGCTCTGATCCTGGCCGTCCTGCTCTATGCCGAACACCTGATCTTCGGCGCCAACAGCCGCGACCTGGCCCTGACCTTCGCCGTCGTGCAGCTGCTGCTGTTCGCCGTCCTGGCGCTGATGGGCCGCATCGCCCAGGCGCCGCCCAAGTCCGTGGCGATCCTGTTCGCTGTCGTGCTGGCGATCGGCCTGTTCAGCATCCTGCCCCTGGGCCCGCCCCTGGCCCATCCCTTCTGGACCTATGTCCCCGGCGCCCCTGCCAGCATCTCGCTGGATCCGGTCAACACGCGGGTGGAGCTGATCAAGCTCCTGGGCCTCGGCGCGGTCTTTCTGATCGGCGCGGGCCTCGGCTCGAACCGCGAAAGCAGCGAACGGCTTGCCCTCTATCTCGCCCTGGGCGGCGTCCTCTATTGCGGCTGGGCCTTCATCGCCTCGGTGCTGAGCCCGACCACCATCTTCGGAGTCCCCAGACCCTATGGCGTGGGGCGCCTGTCGGGCTCGTTCCTCAGCCCCAATTCGGCGGGGACGCTGTTCGCCTCCCTGACGGCGGTCTCCCTGATGATACTGCTGCGGCCGGTCATGCGGCCGCGCAAGTCCGGCGAGCGGACCCGGCTCGATGAATGGGTGGCGCTTTGGCCCTACGGCCTGCTGCTGCTCCTGGCCCTGCCCTGCCTGCTGCTGTCGACCTCGCGCGGCGGACTGCTGTCGCTGGTCGCCGCCGCCCTGTTCGGCCTGGCCTATCTGACCTGGATCAAGAGCTCCAAACAGAGCCTGACGGCAGGCTTCGCCGCGGTGGTCTGCCTCCTGGCCGGGGTCGGCCTGGCTGTGTTCCTGGTCAGCGGCGATCAGACCGCCAGCCGCCTGGGCCAGACCGATCCGCTCAACAACGACCGGCTGCAGCTGATCGCCGCCTACTGGCCCACGTTCAAGGCCTCGCCCTGGCTCGGCTATGGCCTGGGGTCTTTCCGCGCCTTCAACTTCGCCAGCATGACCCTGGGCAACAGCCTGGCCCTCAGCCACCTCGGCGCCGCCCACAACGTCTATCTGCAATGGCTGCTGCAGGAGGGCGTGCCCGGGGCCCTGGCCATGTTCGCCTGCGTGGGGATCGTGCTGGTCCTCACCGCGCGCGGCGTCGCCCGCCGCTCGACGCAACAGGCCCTCGGCGCGGCCTGTCTGGCCGTGGCCGTGGTGTTCGCCGTGCACGGCATGGTCGACTTCGCCTTCGAGGAGCCGTCGCTGGCGGCCTTCTTCTCGGCCATCCTGGGCCTGGGCTACGGCATCGCCGAACGCCCCGCCGCCGGCAGGTCCCGGCGCTAGCGTTCAGTCCTAGCGCGGCGCGCGCTTGGCCAGGATGCGCTGCAGAGTGCGGCGGTGCATGTTCAGCCGCCGCGCGGTTTCCGAGACATTGTGGCCGCACAGCTCATAGACGCGCTGGATATGCTCCCAGCGGACGCGGTCGGCGGACATCGGGTTTTCCGGCGGCGCCGGGCCGTCTTCACGGGCCAGCAGGGCGCGCACCACGTCGTCGGCGTCGGCGGGCTTGGGCAGATAGTCGACCGCCCCGGCCTTCACCGCCGCCACGGCGCTGGCGATATTGCCGTAGCCGGTCAGCATCACCGCGCGGGCGTCGGGACGGGCGTTATGCAGCGCTTCCACCACGCTGAGGCCGTTGCCGTCCTTCAGCCGCATGTCGACCACCGCGAAGGCGGGAGCGAACACCTTCAGCGAGGCCAGCGCCTCGGTGACGCTGCCGACCAGGGTCGGCTGCAGGCCCCGGCTCTCCAGCGCTCGGCCCAGGCGCGTGCGCAGGGGCGCGTCGTCGTCCAGCACCAGCACGGATTTGTCGGGCAGGTCGGCAATGACGTCCGAGATATCGACCATCGTCCAGTCCAATCCTAGGGCAAATCAAGCTGCGACATCTTGTCCAGCTTCTCGGCGCGGGCTCAAGCTTTTTGCGCGTTTTAGTCTGGAGGGGCCTCGATCGCCTCGCGCGGCCAGCGGATCGCCACCACCGCCCCGCCGCCCCGGGCGTTGTGGAAATCGACCTTGGCGCCGGTCCGCTCCAACA
The DNA here is from genome assembly GCA_903929535.1 of uncultured Caulobacteraceae bacterium. Classification (GTDB taxonomy): domain Bacteria; phylum Pseudomonadota; class Alphaproteobacteria; order Caulobacterales; family Caulobacteraceae; genus BOG-938. The sequence continues at coordinate 7,440 of CAIYVC010000081.1, forward strand.
GAGTCTTGGCGATGAAGAAGCCTAGTCCCATGCCCAGATGGCCTGAAGGCGAGTTCTCCCCCGCCGGACGGCTGGTGACATAGGGCTCGCCAGCTTGGCGAAGATTTCCGGCGCGAAGCCCGGCCCATCGTCGCGCACCTCGATGGTGATGGAGTCATAGTCGTAGCGGCCCACCACCCGCACCTCGCTGACCGCGAAGTCCGTGGCGTTCTCGATGAAGGAGGTCAGGGCGTGGCCCACCTCGGGATGGCGGATCAGCTCGGGCGGATCGGTGTCCGGCTCGCCGACCACGGTCCATTCCACCCGCACCCCGTCTTCCGGTTCCAACTCCCCGCCCGCCGCCTCTTCCAGCAGTTGGGGCAGGCTGACCCGGGCGTGCACCACATCGCCGCCGTCCGGCGCCTCGGCCAGCCGGCGCAGGATGTCGCGGCAGCGCTGGGCCTGGGACGAGACCAGTTCGGCGTCCTCGCGCATCGGCCCCGGCGGAGATTCCCGCGCCATCTCCTTGGCCACGATGGCGATGGTGGCCAAGGGCGTGCCCAGCTCGTGGGCCGCCGCCGCCGCCAGCCCGCCCAGGGCCGACATCCGCTGCTCGCGCGCCAGCACGCTCTCGGCGGCGTGCAGGGCAAGTTCCATCCGCGCCGATTCCGCCGCCGCGCGGCGCGCATAGGTGGCCGTCACCACCACGCCGGTGCCCAGGGCCAGGGCCGCCGCCCAGCGGTAGAGGCGGGGCAGGGCGAACACCAGACCGGTGGTCCAGGGCAGGGGCCTGGACGCCGCCGCCAGGAACAGCATCACCAGAACCACAAGGCCCGCCAGCAGCAGGGTGTCGCGGCCCTTCAAGGACGAGGCGGCCAGGATCGTGGGCACCAGCAGCAGCACCGCGAACGGATTGCTGAGCCCGCCGGTCAGATAGAGCATCCCGCCCAGCTGCACGATGTCGAAGGCCAGCTGGAGCGCGGCCTCCCACTGCTTCAGCACCTGCTGCGGCGGCAGGGCCAGGACCAGGATCAGGTTGAACAGGGCCGATAGCACGATGAAGCTCAGGCAGCCCATCAGCGGCAGGTCGAAATGCAGCAGGAAGCGCGTCACCAGCAGCGCCGCCATCTGACCGCCGATGGCCGCCCAGCGCAGCGCCACCAGGGTGCGCAGCCGCAGCCGCTCGCCCGGCGCGCCCGCGCCTTGCCTCGGCGCGGTGGCGGCCCTATCCAGACGGACAGCGATATCTGGCGACGCCAGGGTCATGATTGCAGGCTACACGACATGCGCCGGACGCGAACAGGTTTCCTTGCGATGGCCTTCCTCCTCGCCTTGGCGGCGTGCGGCCCGCAAAAGCCGGTCCAGACGAGCGGAACTGTCACCTCCAGCGGCGTTGCCCTGATCGGCGGCCCCTTCCAGTTGGTGGATCAGGAGGGCCATCCCACCGACCAACGCGTCCTGAACGGCAAATGGAGCGCGGTCTTCTTCGGCTACACCTATTGCCCCGACGTCTGCCCCACCACCTTGCAGACCCTGGCCGCGACCAAGGCCAAGCTCGGCGGCGCCGCCAAGGACCTGCGCATCGTGTTCGTTTCGGTGGATCCGGAACGCGACACGCCTGCCCAGATGAAGGCCTATCTGGCCACGCCCGCCTTCCCCCAGCCGACCCTGGGCCTGACCGGCTCGATGGAGCAGGTCGCCGCCGCCGCCAAGGCCTACCGCGTCTATTATCAGAAGCAGGGTTCCGGAGAGGGTTACGCGGTCAACCACTCGGCGATCATCTATCTGATGGACCCGCAGGGGAAATTCGACCGCCCCCTGGCCGAGAGCCTTTCGCCGCAAGAGATGGCCGCCCAGATCAGCGAAGCCATGCGAACGGGGCCCAAGGCTGCATCCTAGGGGTGAATCCGACGTAAGAACGCGATTCATCTCTTTGCATCAGGCTATCGGGGTGCTCTGATATTGCAGCGCACAAACGCCTGAGGCCTTCCGTATGCTCTACGCCTTGCACGAAGCCGCCTATAACGCCGCCATCCCTCTGCGGCTCGCCGCCGACAATGCCCGCGACTTCTGGGGCTCGCCCCTGAATCCGGTGGCCCACACCGAGGTGGCGCGCAAGCTGTTCGCGTCCGCCGACCTCGTTTCCAACATCACCCGCCGCTACGGCAAGCCGGACTGGCGCATCAACGACGTCGAGATCGGCGGCCGGTCGGTGCCGGTGAAGATGGACACGGTCTGGAGCTCCGCCTGGTGCAAGCTGCAGCGCTTCCGCCGCGACCCCCAGGCCGCCGCCGCCGCCGGCCAGAGCGGCCCCGCCCCCTCGGTCTTGATCGTCGCGCCCCTGTCGGGCCACCACGCCACCCTGCTTCGCGGCACCGTGCGCGGCTTCCTGCAGGATCACGACGTCTACGTCAGCGACTGGTCCAACGCCCGCGATGTGCCCCTCTATGAGGGCCGGTTCGACTTCCACGACTTCGTTGACCACGTGCGCGCCATGATCACCGCCATCGGCCCCAACGTACATGTCGTCGCCGTCTGCCAGCCCGGCCCGCCGGTGCTGACCGCCGCCGCCCTGATGGCCGAGGACAAGGACCCGATGCGGCCCGCCTCGCTGATCTTCATGGGCTCGCCGATCGACGCCCGCCTGTCGCCCACCGTGACCAACAAGATGGCCGAGGACCGGCCCTTCACCTGGTTCCAGCAGCACATGATCTACACCGTCCCCAGCCCCCTATCTGGGGGTGATGCGGCGGGTCTATCCGGGCTTCGTGCAGCTCTACAGCTTCATGTCGATGAACGAGACCATGCACCGCGACGCGCACTGGCGGTACTTCGAGGACCTGGTCAAAGAGGACGGCGACGCCGCCGACAAGCACCGCGAGTTCTACGACGAATATCTGTCGGTCCTGGACCTGACCCAGGAGTTCTACCTGCAGACCATCGACATCGTGTTCCAGAAGTACCTGCTGCCCCGCGGCGAGCTGGTCCATCGCGGCCGCCTGGTGAAGCCGGAACTGATCTCCGACATCGCCCTGATGACGGTCGAGGGCGCTCACGACGACATCTCCGGCGTCGGCCAGACCCAGGCCGCCCACGGGCTCTGCTCGGGCATCCCGGACGAGATGAAGGAGCTCTACGTTCACCCGGACGTGGGCCACTACGGCGTGTTCAACGGCGGCCGCTTCCGCCGCGACATCTACCCCCGCGCCCGCGACTTCATCCGCCGGTCCAAGCGGGATGCGAACAGCGTGGCGGCCTAAGCGCGCAATTTCGCGATGATCGCCGCGATGCGGCGCGCCCGGGTTTCCTCGCCCTTGGCGCCGGCGACATTGTCCACGTCGGCCCGTTGCCGGCTCGGCGCCATTTTCTCAAAGGCCGTCAGAACGCCGGCTTCGGATAACGCTTGGCGCAGATCGTCCGGCGGCTGCGCCGTTCTGGGTTGGGCATCGCGCCCGATTTCCACATGGATCGCATCGCCGCCTTTGATTCCGGACAGGTCTCTGTGCTGCGAACTGAACGGCAGCAGCGACTGGCCGCGCATCACGCCGACGGTGGTGCGGTAGCTGTAGCCATTGACCCGCACCAGCACCGCCGGACGGGCGCCCCCGTCCAGCTTGGCGATCACTTCGGTGGGAACGGGAATGCCGGTGGTGGTCGCCCCGGTTTGCAGCAGATGGGTCGTGAAACGGATGGGATCGTTCGACACGGCTTCTTGAATCCTTAGTCAGCTTTGGATCTGGAGAGCGGCACGCGAGACAGCGGCCAATGCTCGGCGCGGCAGCGTTCTGGCGTGAACAGCCCCATCAGCGGCGTCATCATGAGCACCATTCTTCCGCCGAAGGCCGGCTTGCCGGTTTCGGCCTGAGCCTTGAGGTTGTCCACGATGAACTGCCCGCTCTTGGCCATCTTCGCCGTTTGGGTATCCCGCAGGGCCTCGGAGGTCAGAGTCAGTTCGGTGCCCCCGGGGACCTCGCGCAGTTCATAAGTCGTTTTCGCCGGCGCCTCGTCGGCCGCCATGGCGAAGTTGATGGCGTGCGAGAACCGAGTGGGCGGGGTGAATTCCAGAACCTCGCCATAGGCGATGACATGCCTGCCGTCGCGCGAAACCATCCGCATCGGCTTGCCGGCCCTCAGTCCGTCCTGCGTGTCGCAGACCGCGCCGAACAGGAACGGCAGCACCTCGTCGGTTTTCACCAGGGTGTTCCAGACGGTCTCGATGGGCGCGGCGATGACAACCCTCCATGTCTGGCGGCTGGGTTCACTCATCGGCTTTTTCCTTCTGGGCCGCCTGTTCGGAAGCGCGTTTGATGTTCAAGAGGTGGCTGGCCCAATGGCCGCTGAAGGCATTGGTCCAGCGCTCGTAAATCGCCTGGATCGGTGTGGTGTTGACGTATAGGCGCCTGGACGCGCCGGCCTTTTCGCTGAGGACCAGACCGGCGCGCTCCAATGTGGCCAGGTGGTTCATGACGGCGATCCGGCTGACGTCGAAATAGCAGGCCAAGCGGCCCACAGTAATTCCTGGCTGGGCGCTGACCAGATCGACGATGCGGCGGCGATGCGCATGGGCCAGGGCGTGGAACAGGGCGTCGGCGTCTTCATCAGTCATAATGTAATTACTATATTACATAAGAGGCGCGTCAAGATGCCGGCGCCTCCTCGCGCGCAACGCTTGAAAACCCACCCAGATTCGCCCCTAGCTAACCCCATGACCCTGTTCGGCCATCGCTACGCTGCGGGCGACCTGATCGAGGTCGCTGGCCAGCGCGTGCGCCTGAAGGTCAGCCCCCGCGCAACCCGTGTCAGCCTCAGGGTGGACCAGACCCGGCGCGAGGTGATCGCTTCGGCCCCCTCGCAGCGGCGTCTGGGCGAGGCGGTGGCCTTCGCCGGACAGCGCGCGGCCTGGATATCCGCCCAGATCCGCTCCCTGCCCACGCCCCAGACCCTGGAGCCCGGCGGGACCGTGGATGTGTTCGGGCGCCCCCATCGGCTCGAACCTGCCAAGAGCCGTCTCGCCGCGGGTTTCCATGAGGACGACGACGGCGCCCCGGTGCTGCGCGCCTTCGGCGAGGGCGACGCCTTTGGCCGGGCCGCCCTACGGTTGCTGCGCCGCCACGCCTTGGAGGTCTTGAGTTCCCGCACCCGCCTGCACGCCAAGGCGCTCGGCCAGCCAGAACCCAAGGTCGCGGTGATGGACGCCAAGGGCCGCTGGGGTTCCTGCCGTCCCGCCCGCCGGACGCTGCTTGGCGGGACCGCTAAGGGCGATACCGGATCGATCCGCTACAGTTGGCGGCTGGTCCTGGCCCCCTTCGAGGTCGCCGACTATGTGGTCGTCCACGAATGCGCCCACCTGCTGGAGGCCAACCACGGCCCCCGCTTCTGGGCCCTGGTGCGCCAGGTGTGCGGTTCGGAAAAGCCCTCGCGGCAATGGCTGCGCCAGCACGGCGCGCGCCTGCACGGCTTCGGACGCGAGCCCGTCTAGCTAGAAGAACTCCGGCCCCGCGCCCGCCTTGGCCGGAGCCTGGGCTCCCGGCGGCGCGGGCGGCGGCGGGGCGGCCCCGGAAACGCCGCCTTCCAGCAGATCGCCGATCGGATCGCCGGATGCGGGCGCCGCGGCCGGCGCAGGCTCGCCGCCCGGGATGGTGGTCACGTTCAGCCGGGGCAGGGCGCCCGACATGAAGCTCTTCCAGATCTTCGCCGGATAGGTGCCGCCCGTCACCGCCTTCATCGGGGTGTTGTTGTCCTTGCCAACCCAGACCGCCGTGGCGAAGCCGCCGGTGTAGCCGACGAACCAGGCGTCGCGGTAATCGGAGGTGGTGCCGGTCTTGCCGGCCAGATCGTAGCCGTTGATCCGCGCCCCCGCGCCCGAGCCCGAGATCAGCACCTGGCGCATCATCTGGATCATGTAGCCCAGCGCCGGATTGGCGATCACCTGGACCCGCGCCGGCTTGGCCACGCTGTGGTCGTACAGAACCTTGCCCGCCGCGGTGCGGATACGCTCGATGCCATAGGCCTTCACCGCATAGCCGCCGTTGTCGAAGGCGGTATAGGCCTGGGCCATCTCGATCGGGGCCACCTCGACCGCGCCCAGCGCCATCGACGGATCGGTCTGGATCGGCGAGGTGATGCCGAGGCGATGGGCCGTCCGCGCCACGTTCTGGGTGCCGACCTCGTTGGCCAGCCGCGCCGCCACCGTGTTGATCGACTGCGCCAGGGCCGTCTGCAGGGTGATCGGGCCCAGATACTTGTTGGTGAAGTTGTGCGGCTCCCAATTGCCGATCTTGATCGGCTCGTCGACCACCGGCGTATCCGGCGTGCGCCCGGCCTCCATCGCGGTCAGATAGACGAACGGCTTGAACGAAGAACCGGCCTGTCGGCGGGCGTCGGACGCCCGGTCGAACTGGCTGTCGGAATAGTCTACGCCGCCGACGTAGGCGCGCACCCGGCCCTCGCCGTCCAGCGCCACCAGCGCCGCCTGCTGCACGCCGCGCGCCTGGGCGTCCGGCCCTGTGCCGTCGCGTACCGCCCGTTCGGCGTCGGCCTGGATCGGCAGGTCGATGGTGGTCTCCACCACCAGGTCCTGCTGCAGCACGTCGTCCTTGCTCTTGCCCAGGATGGCCCGCACGTCGGAGTCGACCCAGTCGATGAAATACTGCGCCCGCTGGCTGGCCAGGGTCCGCGACACCCGCACCGGCTGGGCGAAGGCGTTGTCGCGCTGCTGCGGGGTGATCGCCTTGGTCTGCACCATCTGGTCCAGCACCACCGTGGCGCGGCGCTCGGCGCGGGCGGTGTCGGACAGGGGGCTGTAGCGCGAGGGGCCCTTCATCAGCCCCGCCAGCAGCGCCGCCTCGCCCACGGTCAGCTTGGAGGCGGGTACGTTGAAATAGCGCTGCGAGGCCGCCTCGATGCCGTAGGCTCCAGCCCCGAAATAGACCCGGTTCAGATACAGGGCGAGGATGTCCTTCTTGGAGAACTTGGTCTCCAGCCAAACCGCCAGGATCAGCTCCTGCACCTTGCGGCGGATGTTCTGGTCGGGGCTGAGGAACAGGTTGCGCGCCAGCTGCTGGGTGATGGTCGAGGCGCCTTGGGCGTAGCGGCGCTTCTGCAGGTCGACCACGATCACCCGCGCCATGCCCACCGGGTCGAAGCCGAAGTGGTGATAGAAGCGGCGGTCCTCGATGGCCACGAAGGCCGCAGGCACATAGGGCGGCAGCTCGTCCAGATTGACCGGCGGCGCGAACTGGCTGCCGCGCACCGCCACCAGGCCGCCTGAGCGGTCGAGGTAGGAGATCGAGGGCTGGCGCTGCACCTGATAGAGCTTTGACGTGTCGGGCAGGCCGTAGGCGAACACCGCCAGGAAGGCGACGATGAAGATGATCAGCCAGACGCCGCTGACCGCGCTCCAGTAGAGCACGGCCTGCAGCGGGGTGCGCCGAGCGGGGCCTGGCGGCGGGCCTTGCGGGCGAGGGCCATCGCCGGGCGCGCCGGGAGGCTTGCCGCCGCTGTTGCCGCCTCCAGAGCCGGAACCGCCCGACTTGCCTCTCGCCATTGCCGATAAGCCTCCAGCGCCGCCGGATTGGGAGGGCCGCGCTAGGGGGTGTTTAGCGTGATCTGCCCCCACGCCTCCAGCAGATTGCGGCGTTTGACCCCTCGTTAAGCCCGCTACGGCTAAGTTGCCGCCCATGGCAGTCGCCGCGGACATCCTGGAGGGCCTCACCAAGCCCGCCGCCGTATTCGACCAGGACGGAGTCCTGGCCGCGGCCAATGTGCTGTTCTACGGCGCCGACGTCGCGGTCGAGCGGCTGGTCTGCCTGGCCCCTGGCGAACGGCTGCAGACCCCCGATCTCGGCGGCGGCTCCTGGGTCTGGCGCTCGGTGGCCCTGCCGCGCGGCGAGCGGATGGTGATCGGCGACGCGGGCGAGATGGAGGCCCTGGACGGGCGCGAACGCTATCTGGCCGCCCTCAGCCACGAACTGCGCACCCCCTTGAACGGCGTCCTCGGCATGGCGGGCCTGCTGGCCGACACCCGGCTCGACGCCGACCAGAAGGCCTATGTCCAGGCCCTGCGCGAGTCCGGACAGCACCTGCTCAACCTGGTCAACGACGTGCTCGACCTGGCCAAGCTGGAGTCCAGCAGCATCAATCTCGAACTGGCCCCGGTGGATGTCGAATATCTGCTGCAGGGCGTCTGCGAACTGCTCAGCCCCCGCGCGCGGGAAAAGGGCCTGGAGATCGCCTGGTCCGCCAGCGCGGGCGCAGTCCCGGTGATGGGCGACGAGGGGCGGCTGCGACAGATCCTGTTCAACCTGGCGGGCAACGCGGTCAAATTCACTGAAACCGGCGGCGTGCTCTTGGAAGCGCGTCAGGTGACGGCGGACAACGGCGAGGTCGTGCTGCGTCTGTCGGTGCGCGACACCGGTCCCGGCGTGCCGGAAACCGAGCGCGCCCGCATCTTCGAGGAATATGCCCGCGCCGCCGGCGCCGGCCAGCGGTTGGAGGGCGCGGGCCTGGGCCTGGCCATCGTCCGCCGCCTGGCGACGGCCCATGGCGGCATCGTCGGCCTGACCGCGCCGCCGGAGGGCGGATCGGAATTCTGGTTCGAGGCCCGCTTCAACCGTGTCCCCGGATTGACCGCCAGCCGCAGCAACTCGGCCCTGAAGGGGCTCAAGATCCTGGTGGCGTCGCCCAGCGGCGTGGTGCGCCAGGCCGCCGCGCGCCAGATCGAGGCGGCCGGGGGCCATGCGACCACCGCTGATGCCCTGCCCGCCAGCGCCAAGGGCTACGCCGCCGTGCTGCTGGACCGCGCCTTGGGGACCGATAAGCGGCTGAAGCCGCCGCCGGGCGCGCCGTCCCTGATCATGCTGGCCCCGGACGAGCGGCAGGAGATCCCCGACCTGAAGCCCCAGGGTTTCGCCGGCTATCTGATCAAGCCCCTGCGCCGCGCCTCGGTGGCCCAGCGTATCCTGGCCCTGCTGACCCCTGCCCAGCCCGCCGGCGCCTCTCACGACGACGAACGCATCAGCCCGGCGAGCGCCGTGGGGCTGCGGGTGCTGCTGGCTGAGGACAACCCGATCAACGCCATCCTGGCCCGCGCCCTCTTGGAGCGCGAAGGCTGCGCGGTGGAATGCGCCTCCAACGGTCTGGAAGCGGTGGCGGCCGCGCGCACCGGCGGCCACGACCTGATCCTGATGGACGTGCGCATGCCCTCGATGGACGGCATCCAGGCGGCCAAGCTGCTGCGGCTGGAGGGTTTCGCCGGCTCCATCGTGGCCCTGACGGCGGACGCCTTCGAGGACGACCGCCGCGCCTGCCTGGCCGTCGGCATGGACGACTTCCTGACCAAACCCCTCGAAGTGGGCGCTCTGCGCGCCATCCTGGCCCGGTGGGGCGCGCGGGTCTGGACGCCGGAGCTGCGGAAAGACAAGCTGGTCTCCTGATTTGGGCGCAGACGCGTCCCGGAGCGGGATGCGAAAAAGTGGGAACCGGTTTTTCGCTTAAATCCCGCTCCAAACACTAGAATCGAGCCCGATGACCCAGCCCTCCACGGCCAAGCCTTCCAAGCGCGCCTCCTCGCAGGAAGTGCTCGCTGCCCTGAGCCGTCCGCGCGTGCTGGTCATGCTGCTGCTCGGCTTCTCCTCGGGCCTGCCCTTCCTGCTCACCGCGGGCACCTTCGGCTACTGGCTGCGCGACGCCGGGACGTCGCTGAAGGCCATCGGCTTCCTGTCCTGGGTCGGGTTCGCCTACAGCTTCAAGTTCCTGTGGTCGCCGGTGATCGACCGGGTCGACGCGCCGCTGGTGGGGCGCAGGCTCGGGCGGCGGCGCGGCTGGATGCTGATCGCCCAGGGTCTGGTGATCGCCGGCCTGCTGGCCATGGCCTTCCTGACCCCCGCCGCCGGTCTGGCGGCGATCGGCGGCGCGGCCCTGGTGGTTGCCTTCGCTTCCTCGACCCAGGACATCGTCATCGACGCCTGGCGTATCGAGGCCGCTGACACCAGCGAGGAGCTGGGCCTGCTCTCCAGCGCCTATCAGCTCGGCTACCGGGTGGCGGTCCTGGTCAGCGACGCCCTGATCCTGATCCTGGCCAACCACTTCGGCTGGCCCGTGTCCTACGTCCTGATGGCTCTGCTGATGAGCGTCGGGGTCCTGGCCACGCTCAAGGCGACCGAGCCGAAACAGGCCGACGCCGTGCTGGGGGCCAAGTCCACCGACGCCCCGCTCTGGACCCCGCGCGGCTTTTTCGACGCGGTGGCGGGCCCCTTCTGCGCCTTCTTCAGGGCCTATGGGGCGATGGCCCTGCTGATGCTGCTGTTCATCAGCCTCTATCGCCTGCCGGAATTCGTCATGGGGCCGATGGCGACGCCCTTCTACCATGACCTCGGCCTGTCCAAGGACGTGGTCGGCGCGGTGCGCGGCTCCTTCGGCCTGGTCGGCTCCTTTGCGGGGATCGCCGTGGGCGGTCTGGCGGTGGCGCGGCTGGGATCGTTCAAGGGGCTGATCCTCGGCGGCATCCTGCAGGCCCTGGCCATCGCCTCCTTCGCCCTGCCCGCCGTCTATGGCGGTGATCCGCGCCTGTTCGCGGCGGTGATGACCGCCGACAACTTCGGGGTCAGCGTCGCAGGCGTGGCTCTCGTCACCTACATGTCCAGCCTCACGACCCTGGGCTACACCGCCAGCCAGTACGCCCTCTTGAGCTCGACCTACGCCATGGTCGGCAAGTTCCTGAAAGGGTTCTCCGGCGCGGTCGTCGAGGGGCTGGTCGCCCAGGGCCACACCCTGATGCAGGCCTACGCCCTGTTCTTCGTCGGCGCGGGCGCGGTGGGACTGCCGGCCATCGGCCTGTGTCTGGTGCTGGCGCGGACGGGCAAACCGCCCAAGACCGACATCGAAGCCTGATCGCGCTCAAGCAGCCGCTAGGCGGTAGCGCGAAAAAACGCGCTCAAGCAGCCGCTAGGCGGTAGCGCGAAAAAACGCGCTCAAGCGGCCGCTAGGCGGTAGCGCCAAAAAACGCGCTCAAGCAGCCGCTAGGCGGTAGCGCCAAAAAGAATCCCTCAGGTTCCTGACGCCTGTCCCTGGAACAGGAATTCCGGCACCGCCGCGCGGATCAGGCGCAGCACCTTGTCCTCGTCGTGGACGGCCACGGCGCGGGCCAGTTCCGACACCTGCCGGCGCAGGATGGCCAGGTCGGTGGTGCGCGGGCTGACCGCGAAGGCGCCGCTGTCGCCCAGCGGCATCGAATGGCTCTCGTGCTCGTGCACCAGCTCTTCGTGCAGCTTCTCGCCGGGACGCAGGCCGACGAACTCGATCTTGATGTCGACATCGGGCTGCTTGCCCGACAGCCGGATCATCTGGCGGGCCAGGTCGAGAATCTTGATCGGCTTGCCCATGTCCAGGACGTAGACCTCACCCCGCGGCGCGCGGGCGGCCAGGCCCGTGGCGGAGGCCTGCAGCACCAGCTGCACCGCTTCGGGAATGGTCATGAAGAAGCGCGTCACGTCCGGATGGGTGACGGTGATCGGACCGCCGGCGGCCAGCTGCCTCTGGAACAGGGGCGCCACCGAGCCATTGGAGCCCAGCACATTGCCGAACCGGACGGCGGTGAAACGAGTGTCGCCCTCGGCCAGGTCCATGGCTTGGCAGTAGGCCTCGGCCCAGCGCTTGGTCGCGCCCATGATGTTGTGCGGGTTCACGGCCTTGTCGGTGGAGATCATCACCATGGCCCGCACCGCGTATTTGGCGCAGGCCTCGGCCAGATTGCGCGTACCCAGCACATTGGTGTGTACGCCCTCCACCGCATTGGCCTCCACCAGGGGTACATGCTTCAGGGCGGCGGCGTGGAACACGATGTCGGGCCGTTCCTCGGCGAACACCCGCTGCAGCGAGATCTCGTCGCGCACATCGCACAGCACGTCGCGCCGCGAAGGCGCGCCCGCGGCGCCGTCCAGCTCCTGGCCGATGGTGTAGAGGTTGAACTCGCTGTTCTCCAGTAGGACCAGACGGCTAGGCTGGAAGCCGCAGACCTGCCGCGCCAGCTCCGAACCGATCGAGCCCCCGGCGCCGGTGATCAGCACCCGCTGGCCTTCCAAGAGCTTGCGCAGCGCCACGCGGTCCAGCACCGCCTGCGGGCGGCCGAGCAGGTCGGCCAGCGCGATGGGGCGGGCTTCGCGCGCCTGGACGGCGGTGTCGTCGCTGAACTCCATCAGCCGGGGCAGGCGGCCCACGGTCAGGCCGTGGCGGCTGGCCATGTCGAGGTATTCGCCGATGTCTTTTTCGCCGATCTCGTCGTCGGCGATGATCAGCCTGTGCGGGCTGATGCGCCGCTGGTTGAGATAGGCCATGGCCCCGTCCAGGTCCTCGGCCCCGCCCAGCACGGCGATGCCGTGGATATGCCGCCCGTGCCATTCGCGGCCTTCGGTCAGGATGCCGACGGCGGTGTAGGCGCGGTGGGAGTCGCGGTGCAGCTCGCGGATGAAGGGCTCGATCCGCTGCGGCTGGCCGATCACCATCACCGGCACCGACTGCGGGTTGACCCTGGGGTGGGTGGTGAAGGGGCGCGGGGTGCGGCCGTCGGCGCGGGCGCGGGCGATCACGCGGGGCGCGGCCATCAGGGCGGCCATCAGGAACAGGGTCAGGACCGGCGCAAGACGCGGGGTGTCGGCGAACACCGGCGCCCAGATCATCAGCGGCACGAACACCAGGGTGGTGAAGAAGGACACGCGCACGATGCGGATGGCGTCCGACAGCGAGGTGTAGCGCCACACCGCCCGGTGCTGGTCCTGCCAATAGGCGATGGCGATGACGATCACGGCGTAGGCGAACACGCCCGGCAGCATCAGTTCGAGGTTCAGTTCCGCGCCCAGGGCCCAGATGCGGCCGGAGGTCACCCCGAAGGCCAGGGCGAAGGCGAACCCGGACGCCACGGCGTCGTAGATCAACGGGCCCAGCATGAGGGCGGCGGGCTTTGCGGGGGGAGAACCGATTGCCATCAGAAACTTATAACCGAGAGCGGCCCCCGTAGGAATGCCGCAGCGCACACTCTGCGACAAAGCGTGTCAGTTGTCCAAAATGCCGTCATCCCGGACGGCGCGCTCTGCGCGGCGATCCGGGAGCCAGCAGCGAAGACCTTAACGCTGCCGCCCGTTGCTGCCGCAGCCCCGCTTCAAGGTTGGCGCCGGCTGGATCCCGGATCTACGCACTCTTCGAGCGCTACGTCCGGGATGACGACCCAGCTAGGCCTTCAGCTGACGCACGTCGATCGGCAGAGAGCGGATGCGCTTGCCGGTGGCCTGGAACAGGGCGTTGCACAGGGCCGGGATCACCGCCGGCAGGGCCGGCTCGCCCAGGCCCGTGGGCGGGTTGTCGCTCTTCAGGAAGGCCACCTCGATCTGCGGGGCGGCGGGCATGCGGATCAACGGATAGTCGTTGAAATTGCTCTGCACCGCCTGGCCGTTCTCGAAGGTCACCGCCAGGGCCAGGGCCTGGCTGATGCCGTCGATCACCGAGCCCTGCGCCTGATTCAGCGCGCCGGTGGGATTGATCACCTGGCTGCCGATGTCGCCGGCCACCCACACATGGTCGACCTTGATCGCGCCGTTGGTCTCGACGCTGGCCTGCACCACCTCGGCGAAATAGCCCAGGTGGCAGAAGTAGTGGGCGATGCCCATGCCGGTGCGGGCGGGCAGGGCGGTCTTGCCCCAGCCCGACATCTTGGCCACCAGCTCAAGCACGCCGCGGGCGCGGCCGGTGTCGAACGAGTCACGCTCGCCGGTCTTGCCGAACAGACGCGGCTCGCCCAGCAGGTCCAGATGGAAGGCCAGCGGGTCCTTGCCCGCCGCATGAGCCAGCTCGTCCATGAAGGACTGCTGTACGAAGCACAGGGCGTTGGAGCGCGGCGCCCGCATCGGCCCGGTGGGGATGCCAAGCGGCATCAATGTGGTCTCGAAGGTCAGGTCCGAGATCAGCCGCGCGGGCAGTTCGGTCGCCGCCATATCCGCCGCGTTGGCGAACTTCTTGGGATCGTCGCGGTCGGCGAAGCTGATGAAGTGGTTCTTCCAGCCGGTCAGCTTGCCCTTGTCGTCCAGGCCCGCCTTCATGTGGTGGAAGCCGCCCGGGCGGTAGAAGTCGTGAGCCAGGTCGTCCTCGCGCTGCCACAGCACCTTCACCGGCGCCCCGGCTTCGCGAGAAATCCAGGCCGCCTCGGCCATGTAGTCGTTCTGCAGCCGCCGGCCGAAGCCGCCGCCGCAGCGCATCATGTGGATCTTCACGTCGGCGGGCGCGACGCCCAGCAGCTTGGCGACGATCTCGCGGCCCGGCTGCGGGTTCTGGGTCGGCGCCCAGATTTCGACCTTGCCGTCCACGACGTGGGCCGTGCAGTTCTGCGGCTCCAGATTGGCGTGCGACAGGAAGGGATAGGAGTAGGAGGCCTCGATCACCTTGGCCGCCTTGCCTAGCGCCGCATCCGCGTCGCCGTCCTTGCGCAGCGTGATCTGGCCCTTCAGCGGGGCCAGCCGGGCCGCTTCGGCGGCGAACTTGGCGCTGGACCGTTCGGCCACGGGACCCTCGTCCCATTCGACCACCAGCTTCTCGCGCGCCTTCTTGGCCCGCCACCAGCTGTCGGCGACGATGGCCACGCCGGAGGCCAGGCCGTTGAACTCGTTGTTGCCCTCGACCACGAAGGCCTTCTTCACCCCCGGCATGGCCAAGACGGCGTCCAGCTTGGCCGACTTCACCTTGCCGCCATAGACCGGGCATTTGACGAAGGCGGCGTACAGCATTCCCGGCAGCTGGGTGTCGATGCCGTAGATCGGCTCGCCCTTGACGATGCGCGGGCTGTCGATGCCGCGCACCGACTTGCCGATGATGGTGAAGTCTTTGGGGTTCTTCAGCGTGACCGTCTTCAGGTCGGGCGCGGGGATCGTGGCCGCCTTGGCCGACAGGGCGCCGTAGGTCAGCTTGCGGCCCGTGGGCTTGTGCGTGACCACGCTCATCGCCGCGACGCATTCGGACGCCGGGACCTTCCAGGTGGTGGCCGCGGCCTCCACCAGCATCTGCTTGCCCGCTGCGCCGACCCGGCGCAGGGGATCGTAATTGACCGGGGTCGAGGTCGAGCCGCCGGCGACCTGGACGCCGTATTTCGACGGATCGCTCATGGCCTGCTGGATGCGGACCTTGGACCAGTCGGCTTCAAGTTCCTCGGCGATGACCATGGGCAGCATGGTCTTGATGCCCTGGCCGCACTCGGGGTTCTTGCCGATGATGGTGATGATGCCGCCCGGCGCGATGTCGATGAAGGCGTTCAGCTCGGCGGCGTCCGCCGGAGCCGCTGTGGCCCCCTCGGCGCTCAGGCCCCAGCTCAGGAACAGGCCGCCGCCGGCGGCGACGCCGGTCTGCAGCAAGCTGCGGCGGGTGGGGACGAAGGATGCGTCGTCGGCCATGATCTCAGCCCTTCGTCGGAACGGAAGCGGCGGCGGAAGCCACCAGGATCTGGGGCGAGGGCGCGGCGACAAGCGCCGGGGCCATGCCCGCCGCCTGGCGGATGGCGGTGCGGATGCGGGTGTAGCAGGCGCAGCGGCAGATGTTGCCGGTCATGGCGCTTTCGATCTGGTCGTCGGTCGGCCGCGGGGTCTTTTTCAGCAGCGACGTGGCCGACATGATCTGACCGGCCTGGCAGTAGCCGCACTGCATCACGTCGTGGTCGATCCAGGCCTTCTGCACCGAAGCGCCGATCGGCGTCTCGCCGATGCCCTCGATGGTGGTGACCGCCTTGACGCCGACGCGGGAGATCGGGGTCTGGCAGGAGCGCACCGCCACCCCGTCCAGATGCACCGTGCAGGCGCCGCAGAGACCCGCGCCGCAACCAAACTTGGTCCCCACCATGCCGATGGTGTCGCGCAGGACCCACAGCAGCGGGGTGTCGCTCTCGACATCCACCGTCTGGGCCTTGCCGTTGACCTTGATCGTGTAGGCCATGAAGTTTCCTCCGGTGCGGGACCGCTTTTCTCACCGCAGTATAGATGAGTTCCATTTGCTGTCACGCCGCCGATAAGGGTCTCGGCAGGACTAGAGGGCGCGGCCCCTCAATATTCGGTCAGCTATATTTGCAGAAATATAATGTTCGGCCTCGGCGCTTCCCCTCACACGAAGCCTGCTTTCGCCGCCGGTTGAAGCGCGCTAGCTTCGCCTCATGGGCGGTGTGCAAAAATCTCTCCTGGTGGCGGTGGCTGTCATTCTCGGCCTCTGCGCGGTGGCCGGGTTCGGCCTGGGTCTGACCTCGACCTTCGCCCGCAAGGTGGCGGCAGCTGACGACGAGGCGCCGATCGCCGGCAATGTTCCCGCGGGCGTGACCATCAAGGACGCTCAGCCCCTAGTCGCTCCGCCGCCCCCGCCGCCCGCCGCGCCCAAGCCCAAGGTCGACGCAGAAGCCGCCGTCTCCGACGCGCCGCCCGCCGCAGCCCCTGCCGCCAAGGCGCCGCCCCCCGCCCTGCCGACCGAATCCGCCCCGGGCGCTCCGCCGAGCTTGGCTGTCCCGCCCGCCCCCAAGGCCCCGGCCAAACTGCCCGACGACCTGCCTCCGACGTAGGGCCCCTACATCTTCCGATCGCGCGAGCAGACCGACTCCTTCAGCTCGTACCCAGGCTTGCGCACCAGGGTGAAGGCGGTGGTCCAGGGTCTGGAGAAGGTCTCGGGGTCGGTGATCGTCACTCGGCCCTGAATGGTGTCGGCGCCGGCCAGCCGGTATTCCTCGCGCACCCGCAGCTTGTCGCTGTGCGGCAGGCCCGAATAGTCCAGCCAGCTCTTGTCGTTGAACCCGGCGCTGTCGATCACCA
The DNA here is from genome assembly GCA_903929535.1 of uncultured Caulobacteraceae bacterium. GTDB lineage: Bacteria > Pseudomonadota > Alphaproteobacteria > Caulobacterales > Caulobacteraceae > BOG-938. The sequence goes on from CAIYVC010000081.1 coordinate 24,239, forward strand.
GGGTCTTGCCCTGCCAATGCCCCGCCGAATAGCCCAGCCACAGGGGATCGAGCCCGTCGGCGTCCTTGGGCAGGGGTCGGGTCAGGCTGACGACGCGGAAGGTGTGGTTGACCTCGTGCACGAAGTTGATGCGGTCCTTCTCCTGCGCGATCAGCACGGGGTAGGGCGCATAGAGCAGGCGCGGCACGCCCTGCATCCAGCATTTGGCCACCGGGTCCGAATTCGGGTCCGCCTTCAGCGCCTTGATATTCGCGCGATAGACCGCCCGCGCGGCGGGCAGTAGCGGCGGCGCCTTGCCGTCCAGCGTCTTCAGCGCGGTGATCCGCTTGGGCATCGCCCACACCCCGACCAGATTGGGCGTTCCGGGCGCCGGTCTCTGAGCGGCGGGCAGGCCCGGCCATGGGGCGGGGGCGGCCAAGGCGGCGACGGGAGAAACGGCGAAGGCCAAGGCCAGGGCGATCAGGGGGCTTTTCATGCTCATTTCGCCGTCACGATATGGTCGGCGCCCGGCGCGTTGCGGTTGTTCTCCTCGCACGAATATTCCACCAGCCCCTCCGAGGGGATGTCGCGCTCCACGTCCGAGCGGTAGGCGAAATACAGCCGCCGCACCCACGGCTTGGCCAAGAAGTCGACGTCTTCCGCAGTCACGGTCACCGCCAGGTCGGTGGTCCCCAGGATGTTCTTCGCCTTGGTCCAGCGCTCGGTCACCTTCAGCTTCGGCCCGCGCGGCACATTGGCCTCGATGCGCGTCTGGTCGTTCATGTGGTCGGTGACGGTGACCAGGGTGTTCCCCTCCCAATGGCCCACCGTATAGCCCAGGAAGGTCAGCGGCGTGCCGGGCGGCGGCGCGGACCTGTCCATGTGCACGATGCGCACATTGTGGTTCACCTCGTGCAGCATCACGATCTTGCCCGGCATGTAGGTGAAGCGGATCGGATAGGGCGAAAAGGTCAGGCGCGGCATGCCGTGGGGAAAGCACTGGGTCCCCGCATCGGCCACCACCCGCCCGCCGGCCTCGCTGTCGGCCAGCCGCTTGACCTCCGCCAGGCCCATCGCCGTGAACTCCGGCTCCGGCGTTGACGCCGTGTCCCCTTGCGTCTTGGCGAACCGCGACACCTCCCACACCCCGGTGAAATCGCGCGGGTCCGATGGCGGCGGCGTCGGCTCGAAGCTCTTGGGCGGCGCCTTATCCTCGGCCTGCATCCGCTCGAGGATCGACAGGTCCTGCGCGGCCGCCGCGCCCGCCAAGCCCATCAGGGTCAGGGCCGCGATCCACGCGCCCGCGCGCATCGTCTTGGGTGATCGTTGCATCGTCTTCTTCCTGACCGCTACGAGTGCTGACGATCAGCATACCCGGCATCGCCCGCCCCACAACCCGCTGCGGCGGCGAGCCTATCGGTTCGCCCCATCAGATTGTCTTTGACCCCTCCCATCGGAATGGCTCTCATCCCCCTCCGACGGCGTCACAGACCGAGCGAGGAAGCCAAGCCCATGAAGACGCCCACGCGGGTCTACAAGTACCGGACGTTCAGTTCCTGGACCCTGCAGCTGATGGTCGAAGACAGGCTCTGGTTCGCCGATCCGTCGACCTTCAACGATCCCCTCGACGTCCAGCCCACCGTCTATGAGGACATCTCCTCCACCGAGCTGGAACGGATCCTGCGCAAGATGGTCGAACGCCGCGTGGGGGGCGAACTGCACGCCACCGCAAGGGCGATCCGCCAGAGCGGCGCGGCGCCGCTGGATCACATCGCCGAACTGGCCAGGAAGTCTGCTGACGATCTGCTGGCTCAAGCCCGCTACAGGATCGCTTCCTTGGATCGGCCGGACGGCGATGAGGCCAGGGACCTGCTGGGCGGGTATGTGCTGCAGGAGGTGCTGCACCGCTACGACCACGGCATTGTCTCGATGGCCACCCGCGCCAACTGCCCTTTGATGTGGAGCCACTACGGCGATCAGCATAATGGCGTCTGCATCGGCTATTCCGTGCCCGAGAGCGTGCGTCTGGCGCCGGTCGCCTACGGCGGTTCGCGCAGCATCAAGGCCAGCCTGATCCGCGACATGGTCGATGGCGATCCTGCGGCGACCCGGGCCGTGGACGACGCCGTTCTGCTCACCAAGGCGGGCGATTGGCGCTACGAGCGCGAGTGGCGCCTGATCGGCGACATGGGGCTGCAGGACTGCCCCCTGGAGATGGAAGAACTGGTGTTCGGCCTGCGCTGTCCCCCGATCGTCCGCTTCTCGCTGGCGACTGCCCTGGCCAACCGCAAGCCGGCGATCAAGCTCTATGAGATCCAGCAGAAGCGCGACAGCTTCGTCCTGCGCAAGGTCAGGACCAAGGTCGACGACCTGCTGGCCGCATGGCCCCGCCGCGCCCGGTCGGCGCTGGAGGATATGGGGGACGCCGCCGCCGCCCAGCTGCTCGCCGC
>CAIYVC010000082.1 GCA_903929535.1 uncultured Caulobacteraceae bacterium
CCCCGTCAGAATCTCAACCTGACGAAGCTTGGCTACGATCTCCTCGGGCTTGTGACGCTTGCTTCCCATCTCGCTCTTCCATCCAAAAACGGTCCGCAGACCAACATCAGGGATGGATCACTTCAAGGGGTGCAGACCACAAGGCCTTCGTCATGGGCATGGCCGACGGCCAGAAGGACACTCTGCTGGTGCGATCGACCATCGATCTGGCGCACAGCCTGGGTCTTAAGGTGACCGCCGAGGGCGTCGAGACGCCTACCGCCCACGCTCTGCTGACCGCGATGGGCTGCGACATGGCCCAGGGCTATCTGATTGCTCGGCCCATGCCTCTGGAAGACCTGATGGCCTTCATGGTCCGCGAGGCCGATCCTGTCCCCACGGGCCGTATGCGCGTCGTGCCCAAGGACGCGCGGCGAGGATGAGCCCGCGCGCGCTGATCGGCGCCGCGGCGCTGGCCGGCGGACTGACGATGGGCCTGGCCGGTCAAGCCCGCGCCCAGATCGATCTGGTGTCGCCCGCCGTCATCTCCGGCCTGATCGATGCGCGCCTGTCGGCCACTGACGGCGAGAAGTCCTGGCTGGACGGCGGTTACGGCAAGACCCGCTATGGATCGTCCCATTCCGGCGAGACCCCGCGCCTGCAGATCGCTTCGGCGGACCTGGTATGGCGTCCGCAATTCGCTTGGGACCTCTCCGGCTATGTCGATGCGGTTGCCCAGCCGGGTCAGATTCATGGCGTGGGCCTGTCGGAGGCGCTTCTCAGCTACAAGCCTCTGCCGCGCCCCGACGGCTTCCGCTACTCCGCTCGCTTCGGCCTGATGTATCCGCCGGTTTCGATGGAGAACGACGGGCCGGCCTGGACTCCCAGCCGCACCATCACCCCTTCGGCCATCAACAGCTGGATCGGCGAAGAGGTGAAGACCGTCGCCGCCGAAGCCACCGTGGCGCGCCGCTGGGACAATCAGGAAATCTCGGCCACCGGCGCCGTGTTCGTCGTCGACGACACCTCCGGCACGCTTTTGAGCTGGCGCGGATGGGCGCTGCACGACGTGCGCTCGACCCTGTTCGGCGACCTGCCGATCCCCCAGGTTCCTCCCGCGCACAAGCCCTTCTTCGCCACCTCGCAGGGGCCTGTCAGCCGTTCGGTCGATGAGATCGACGGACGCCCCGGCGTCTACGCCCGCGCCGAGTGGCGCACGCCCTGGGCCGTGACCGCCAACATCTTCTACTATGACAACGCCGGGGACCGGACGAGCGTCGGCGGGTTCAACTGGACCTGGGACACCACCTTCTGGAACGCGGGCCTGAGGTTCGCGCCGGACGACAAGACAGAGATCCTGGCCCAGGCCATGACCGGGCGCACCGTCACCGGCTTCGTGACGCCGGTCGGCTGGCGCATCGACGCCGCGTTCGACGCCGCCTACCTGCTGGCCAGCCGCAAGCTTGGCTCGGACCTGATCACCGGCCGCGTGGACACCTTCCACGTGCACGACAACACCTTCGTGGCGCTGGACGACAACAACGAACGCGGCTGGGCTATGACCGCCGACTACCGTCACCCCTTCAGCGACCATCTCAGCGTCATGGTCGAAGCGCTGCATGTCCAAAGCAACCGTCCGTCGCGCGCCTATCAGGGCGGCGCGGCTTCGCAGTCACAGACAACCCTGCAAACCTCGCTAAAGTACGCCTTCTGACTCGCTTAGGACTGGGCCCCATGACCGGCGAAGAGCGCACCGCCAGCGTCGATTTCAGCCACCTGGAGTCCTATGTCGCCGGCGACCGGAGCATCGTGCGCGAGGTGCTGTCGCTGTTTTCCGACCAGGCCCGCACCGTCCTTCCCAGCCTCAATCCGGACGCCTCCAACGAGGACTGGCGCAACGCCGCCCACAGCCTGAAAGGTTCCGCCCTGGGCATCGGCGCCTTCGCTCTGGCGGAAGCCTGCAGCGAGGCTGAGGCCGCCCGCGATGCGTCGGTGGAGGTCAAGCGCGGGGCGCGCGCAAGGGTCGCCGATCTGCTCGGCGGCGCCCTGGCCGATATCGCGGCCTATACTCGGGGTTAGGCGACGCCGGGGGTCTTCGGGTCGGACTGCTGACCGGAGATCAGCAGTTCACGCATGGCCGGCAGGATTTCCGGCGCCGTCGCTACCGAGCGCCAGGTCTTGGCGAACCACGGGGGGGTCAGGTTCTGTTCGATGGTGTGCTCCACCAGACGGAACAGCGGGTCCCAGAAGCCGTCGGGGCTATGGAAGACGATCGGCTTCTTGTGCAGGTCCAGCCGTCGCCAGGACATCAACTCGACCACTTCCTCCAGGGTGCCGACAACGCCGGGCAGAACGGCGAAGGCGTCCGCCTCCTCGAACATGATCATCTTGCGCTCGTGCATGGACTCCACGATCCGCGTCTCGACTTCGTCGTAGACCCGCTCGCGGTCCTGCAGGAAGGCAGGCATGATGCCCAGCACCTTGCCGCCGGCTTCGTGGGCTCCGCGCGCGCAGGCGCCCATCAGCCCGATGCCGCCGCCGCCATAGATCAGCCGCACGCCGCTTTTGGCCAGGATCGCGCCGAATTCATGGGCCGCGGCCAGATAGGCGGGATTGGCAGTGACGGACGACGCGCAATAGACGCAGACCGATCCCAGGCTCGGCGTTTGGGCGTTCTGGGCAGCAGTCATCTCGTCTCCAAAGTCCAATCAGCAAAAAAGCGCGCTTGCGGGCGCGCTCCAGAGCAACGATCTAAGCATGATCGGGTCCCCCGTCCAATTGCAGGGGCTCCAAAGGATAAATATGCCGCATGGGATCGGGTTGCATGATTTGGCGGCGAAGGAGTGATCGGGTGCATCTGAGGGGGCTGGCGAGCGGGGCTGCGTGCGTGTTGGCGCTGACGGCGTGCGGCCGGTCCGACCCCGGCTCCGCAGCCGCGTCCTCGGCGCCCGCTGCCGCCCAGGCGCCCGATACAGGTTACCGCTCCGCGCCCCAGGTGCGGGGCCTGGCCCGCGCACCGGACGCCAGCCTGTCGCTGTTCGGCCGCGCCGCGCCCTCGTCCCAGGTCCGCCTGGCCTCGCCCTTGGGCGCGCGTCTGGAGACCACTGCCGACGGCAATGGCGACTGGCGGACCCCTGTCGGCCCGGTGTCGGAACCGGCTCTCTACGGCCTGTCAGCCGAAAGCGGCGGGCGGCGCATCCAGGCTGAGGGCTATATCGCCGTTCTCCCGGACGGATCGGCGGCCATGTTGCGCGCTGGCGCGGGGGCCCAGGTGCTGCAGGGCGGCAAGGCGACCAGCCTCAAGCTGCTGGCCGCTGACGTGGACGGCGGCGGGGCGGCCGTGATCTCCGGCGTGGCGCCGGCCAACGCCCCGGTGCGTATCCTCGTCGACGGTCAGGTCGCCATCGAGGCCCCGGTCGGCCCCGAAGGCCGTTTCAGCCTGACCCTGCCAAAGGCTCTGCCGCCCGGTCAGCACCAGATCAAGGCCATGACCGCCAAGGCCTCGGCGGACGCCGCCGTGACGGTTGGCTCCATCGCCCCTCTGACTGACGGCCCCTACAGGATCGTCCCGGCGAACGGTGGCTGGCGTATCGACTGGATGACGCCTGGCGAGGGATTGCAGACCACCCTGCTGCTGGCTGCAGAGACGGAACGTTGAGGCCCGGCGCGGCGCGGGTGCGCGGGCAGGGCGAGTCCGCCGATGCGCCCCCTGGCGTCAAGCTCAGCCTACTGGCCGCAATGACCGACCTATGGCGCATCATCATGCGCTCGCAGGCGCCCTGGCTGAAGACCCGCACCGCCGTCGCCCTTGTCTTGATCGTGATCGGCAAGGTGCTGGGCATCTGGGCGCCCTTCATGCTGGGCCACGCCGTCAACACCCTGGCCCAGGGCAAGAGCGCTTCGGCGCAGGTCGGCCTGTCCTTCGCCGGCATCGCGGTCGGCTGGGCCTTCATCCGCTTCCTTGCAGCCGCCGCGCCCCAGGCGCGCGACGCCATCTTCACCCCGGTGTCCCAGGCCGCCCAGCGGCGTGCGGCGGCGGAAAGTTTCGCCCACGCCCTCAGCCTGTCGCTGGACTATCACCAGACCAAGCGCACCGGCGCGCTGGGGCGCACCATCGACCGCGGCGCCCGCTCCATCGAGTACCTGCTGCGCACCCTGGTGTTCAACCTGGCGCCCACCGTGCTGGAGCTGCTGCTGGCCGCCGGCGCCCTGGCCAAGGTCTACGACTGGCGCTTCGCGGCGGTGGCGATCGGCACGGTGATCCTCTACGGCGCCGGCACCTTCATGATCTCCGACTGGCGCATCCATCACCGCCGGGCGCTGAACGCGGCCGATACTGAGGCGGCGGGCCGCTCGGTGGACGCCCTGCTCAACTACGAAACGGTCAAGAGCTTCGGCGCCGAGGCGCGCTCGGCGGCCTACTACGACGAGGCCCTGGCCGATTACGCCCAGGCTGCGGTCAAGGCCAATACCTCCCTGGTCATGCTCAACGTCATCCAGGCGGCGGTGATGAACGCGGGCCTGGCGGTGATGGCGGTCCTGGCGGGCATGAGCGCCGCGGCGGGCAAGATCGGCCCCGGCGACGTCACCAGCGTCGTGCTGGTGATGATGCAGATCTACGCGCCCCTGGCGATCCTGGGCTTCGCCTACCGCGAAATCCGCCAGTCGATCATCGACATGGAGGCCATGGTCGATCTGCGCCGCCAGGTCCCGGCCGTCGCCGACGCGCCCAACGCCCGCGAGATGCCCGAAGCCCAGGTGCTGGGGGCTGATCTGGCCTTCGACCGGGTCGCTTTCCGTCACACTGCCCGCTCGCAAGGGCTGGATGGGGTCAGCTTCCGGGCGCCGCCCGGATCCACCACCGCCATCGTCGGTCCCTCGGGTTCGGGCAAGACCACCATGGTTCGCCTGGCCCTGCGGCTGATCGATCCCCAGGACGGGGCCGTGTCGATCGACGGCTGCGACCTGCGCGCGCTGAAGCAGAGCGCCCTGCGCGGGGCGGTGGCCCTCGTGCCCCAGGACGTGGCTCTGTTCAACGACACGGTGCGCGCCAACATCGGCTTCGGCCGTCCGGGCGCGGACGATCAGCAGGTCTGGGCGGCGGCGGACGCGGCGGAGCTGGGCGATTTCATCCGCGCCCTGCCCGAGGGCATGGAGACCATGGTCGGCGAGCGCGGCTTGAAGCTGTCGGGCGGCGAACGTCAGCGCGTCGGTCTGGCCCGCGCCCTGATCGCCCAGCCACGCCTGCTGATCCTCGACGAGGCCACCAGCGCTCTGGACAGCCGAACCGAGGCGGCGATCCAGGCCACCCTGCGGCGCCTGCGCGGCGGACGCACCACCCTGGTCATCGCCCATCGGTTGTCGACCATCGCCGATGCGGACCAGATCCTGGTGCTGAAAGGCGGCAAGATTGTCGAGCGCGGCGACCACGCCCAGCTGATCGACCAGGACGGCGAATACGCTTCGCTTTGGCGGCGGCAGACCAGGAAGCGGGTCTAGCGCAGGGCGATAAATCCGTACTTCTTGAAGATCGCCTCACCCTTGGCGCCATGCAGCCAGGCCAGGAAGGGCGCCGCCCCGGCGGCCGCTGACGATGCCACCACCGCGCCCGGATAGACGATCCTGGGATGGCTGTTGTCGGGGAACAGGCCGACGATCTTCACCGCCGGTTCGGAGTTGGCGTCGGTGTCATAGACGATGCCCAGCGGGGCCTCGCCGCGCACCACGAACTGCAGGGTGGCGCGGACGTTCTCGCCGCGCGCGGTCTTGTCCTTGACCTGATCCCAGACTCCCAGGGCCGTCAGCGACTGCTCGCCGTAGCGGCCCGCCGGAACGTCCGGCCCGGCCATGGCCAGGCGCTGGCCGCCGAGTGCGGTGGCGATAGGAAAGCCCTTCGCGATGGTCAGCTTGGCGGTGGAGTCCTTGGCCGCTACCAGGGCCAGATGGTTGGTGAACAGGTCCTTGCGGGTGGCCGGCTTGATCAGACCTTTGCCCGCCAGATAATCCATCCAGTCGGTGTCAGCGGAGACGAACACATCGGCGGGCGCGCCCTGTTCGATCTGCTTGGCGAGGACCGAGGAGGCCGCGTAGCTGATCTTGGCGGGCGGGGTCGAGCTGTCCTTGGCGTAGGCCGCCGAGGCTTCATCCAGCGCGTTCTTCAGGGAGGCGGCGGCGAACACGGTGATCGGCTGCTGCGCCAGGGCCGGGGCGCTCAGCCCCAGGACAAGGGCGAGCGGCAGGGCCAGGGCGGCGAGGCCGCGGATCGTCAGCATGCTTACCACTCAGATCCGGGCGGATGTTCGGTCACGTCGTCGCCCAGCTCGATCATCACCTCGTCGACATAACACCAGCCCCAGCCCTCGCCTGGATAGTAGTCCTCCATCACCGGATGGCCGGTGGCGCGGAAGTGTTTTGTGGCGTGTTTGTTTTTCGACTCGTCGCAGCAGCCGACGTGGCCGCAGACCCGGCAGATGCGCAGATGCACCCACTCGTCGCCGGTCTTCAGGCACTCTTCGCAACCGTCCGCCGAGGGCGTGACTTTGGCGAACATCCCCAGATGCTTGCAGCTCATGCCGGGATCCTTTCAGAGGGCGCATCCGGGGGGTGACTGGCCAGATAGCCGTGGATCTGGGCGACCACCGCGGCGCCTTCCCCCACCGCCGCCGCCACCCGCTTGGTCGAGCCGGAGCGCACATCGCCGATGGCGAAGACCCCGTCCAGACTGGTCTGCAGCGACAGGGTCGAGGTCGCGATCACGCTTGGACGCGCTTGGGGTCCGGTCAGCAGGAAGCCCTTGTCGTCGATCGCCGCGTCGCAGCCTTTCATCCAGTCGGTGCAGGGATCGGCCCCGATGAACAGGAACAGGTGGCGCATCGGCCGTTCGTCCCCCTTGCCGGTCTCCCGGTTGCGCCAGGCGATGCGGGTGAGGGCTCCAGACCCATCGGCCTCAAGCCGCTCGATCTCGGTATTGCCCAGAAGCTCAATGTTGGGCTGGGCCTCGATCCGGTCGATCAGATAGCGCGACATGGTCTCCGTCAGGTCGGGCCGGCGCACCAGCAGCCAGACCTTGGCCGCCTTGCTGGCCAGAAACACCGCCGCCTGGCCCGCCGAATTGCCGCCGCCCACCAGCGTGACCTCTTGCCCGGAGCAGAGTTTGCCCTCCACGGGAGACGCCCAGTAGTGCACGCCGTCGCCTTCCACCGCGGCCATCCCCGGCGTGTTGGGCCGCCGATATTCCGCGCCCGACGCGATCACTACGGTGCGCGCCCGGATCACATCGCCCGCGGTCAGCTCCAGCCGGTAGCCATCCGGCTGACTGCAATCGAGCCGCTTGACTGCCGCCGGCGCCACCACCTCGGCTCCGAACTTCTGCGCCTGGGAGAAGGCCCGTCCGGCCAGCGCCTGGCCGGAAATGCCGGTCGGGAAACCCAGATAGTTCTCGATGCGCGACGAGGCGCCGGCCTGGCCGCCAAAGGCGCGGGTCTCCAGCACCACCACTGACAGGCCCTCGGAGGCCGCATAGACCGCCGTCGCCAGCCCCGCCGGCCCCGCGCCGACCACGGCGACATCGTAGAATTTGTCGGGATCGAGTTTCGGCAACATACCGATGCGCTCGGCCAGGGCGCGCTCATCAGGATTGCGCAGCACCGAACCGTCAGGGCAGAGCACCAGCGGCAGATCGTCCGGGCCCGGCTTGGTGCAGGCGATCAGGGCGTCGACCTCATGCTCGACGGAGGGGTCCAGCACGCGGTGGGGAATGCCGTTGCGGGCCAGGAAATTCTGTAGCCGCCCTAGATTGGCGTTCTCCAGTGGTCCGATCAGCACCGGCCCGCCGGCGCCCGCCTCGATCAGCCCCACGCGGCGCAGGATCAGGGCGCGCATGATCCGCTCGCCCAGCTCAGCCTCGGCCACCACCAGGCCGCGCAGGCCCTCCGGCGGGATCATCAGGGCCTCGACCGGCTGCTGCGCCCTTGCGTCAACGAAGGCGGCCCGGCCCGACAGCTGCCCGACCTCGCCCAGGAAATCGCCTTCGCCGTAGCGCACGACCAGTTCGTCATGGCCCAGGCCGTCGCGGCGGGTGACCTCGACCCTGCCCGACAGGATCACCGCCATGCCCAGGCCCTGTTCCCCCGCCCGCACCAGGTAGTCGCCAATGCCGTAGCGTCTGACCGAGCCGAACCGGCGCAGCCTGCCGATCTCCTCCGCCGTCAGGGGGAAGAACATCTGATCGCGTCGGGTCACCATGACGGAAGGCGGGGGGCTGGCCATGGCCGGACCGGATCACGCTCGGCGGCGGGTGTCCAGACCCGCCGGGGGCGTTACGACAGCAGGCTGGGCGAGTAGCCGTTGATGGCCGCGCCGGAGGTCGTGACCGCGCTGCCGCTCAGGTCGATCAGGCCCACCAGCTTGACCACTAGATCGGTGGTTGCGATGCCTGAGTGGACGCCTGAGATGCTTTCTACGACATAGGTATTGCCGGCGTACTGAATCCAGTCGACCTGAGCGTTGGTAGAACCGTCAGCCAGTGCGCTAAGGGCGGCGTTTATGGCAGTGCTGACCGAGGTGACGGTCGCGGCCCCGCTTGCGATGACCGTGGTGTTGAAGGCCGTCGTACCTTGCTTGATCAGTCCGATGCTGTCGGTCTTGGCCACGAAATCGGTGATGGTCGTAATCTGGCCGCCGGCGCCGAACTGGGCGCTGTGAACATCGAAGATGTCCGCGCCGCCGTTGCCGGTCAGGATCCCTGCCTTCGCACCCGTGCTGAAGGTGTCCTTGCCGAAACCGCCGATCAGGATGTCGCTTTGCGCCGAGCCGACGATGTTAACGCCGCCCGTGGCGCCCGAGGCGTCCACCTTATCGCCGGTTGTCGATCCGCTCGACAGAACGATCCTGGTCAGCTCGCTCCCCGTCACATTGAACGTGGTGTTGTCATCGTTGACGAAGGTGATGGTGTGACCGGTGTCGACGCTCGCGCTGATGGTGGTGAGGTTGACAGTCTTGAAGCCCTTCACCGTTTCACTGCTGTATGTCGTCCCGGCCCCGGTCCCGGTTCCGATCTTGATATTGATGATGTTGGCGCCCAGGGCTGGGCTGAACACATTCGCGCCCGTGCCCGTAGTCGTCAGGTCGATGATGGCGTTGTTGGCCAGGCCGGTGAGTGTATTGGCTCCCGCGCCAAGCACATAGGTTGTTCCGAAGACGCTGGAATTCAGCAGCGAGCCGGACGTGGGCGCCGTGCCCTGCGCCTGGAGCGACTGGTAGGCGGCGATCGGGCTGGCGGCCAGATTCACGAACTCGGTCGAATTGGCGAATGAGGTCAGCACCTGATTGACTGTAGCGCCCGCGTTCAGCCAGTAGGTCAGACCGGCCTGGTCCGGCAGGCGGCCCAGCACGTTGGTGTAGAGTTGGGTCACCAGGGCGGTGTCCGTGGCCTTCACCACGGTGGAAGCCGTGAAACCCGTGCCGTAACGGGACTGGAATTCCGCCGAGTTGGCGAAGGTGGTGGCGAGGCTGGTCAGGAAGGCGTTGTTGATCGCGCCGGCCGGACCGTTCGGCGCGGCGACGCCGGTCCAGAAGTTCAAGCCGGTCTGGTCGGGCACGCGGCCGAAGGCGGCCTGGTATTCGCGGATGATGGGGTCCACCACGTTCAGTACGAACGGCGTGTTCTCGATGTAGGTGGCGACCTGATCGTTGGTCCAACCCAGCCCCGCCACCAGGGTGACATAGCCCGTCAGGTCGTCTGACGTTGGGCTCAGCCCGCCCACAATCGCCTTATAGATCGCTGTGACGGTCGCGGTGGTGCTGGTGGTCATGAGTGTCTCTCGAGCGCTTCGCCAAGTCGCGGGCGGCCGTTACCGCCGTTTGCCCAGCTGTAGTGTGAACCTAGCCGAGGAGGCCGCTACTGCGAAGCTGCAGATTTTCAGGGCAGGGCGTCAATCCTCAAGCACCGCTAGGCTGGTGCTGACCGTGGCTCCGCGGGTCAGCATCTTGTGAACGGGGCAGAGCTCGGCGATTTCCACCAGCCGTTTGCGCTGTTCCTCGTCCAGCGCCCCGCCCAGGGATAGGATGCGGGTGAACACGTCCGGCGGGCTAAGACCCGCGTCGCGGTGGTGGGAGACCGACACGCGGAAGGGGCCGAGGGCCCAGCCCTTGCGCTTGACGTAGAGTCTCAGCGTCTGCGCGGTGCAGGCGGCCAGTCCCGCGCTGACCAGTTCGTGCGGCGTTGGGCCGAGGTCCAGGCCTCCCAGTTCTGCCGGCTCGTCGGCCACGAATCGGGCCGGCCCGGCGCTGATCAGCACCTGAGTCCCGCCATGACCGGTGTCCTGCGCGCTGGTTAGTCGGGCGTCTGTGGTCATCGGTGGTCCCGTCGGTTGCAAGTCGCTGGGCCTTATAGCGGCCGCCGACGGCATCCGTGTGCCGTGTCTGCAAAAACCGAAAGACGTGCAGACGCCTACGGCAACGCTTGGCTTTCCTTTGGGTCCAGGTAGGTTGAGGCCTCAAGCATGGGACGCAAGCGCAGATGATCGAACCCAAGGGTGTGGCCGGGTCCCGGTACGATCCGATCACCGACAATCTGCACGCATGGCGGCCAGTCGCGATGGGCGCCGCAGCGGCGCTGATCGGCATGCTGTTCGTGGCCTGCTCCGACGCCAAGCCGGTGGCATACTACGCTTCCCATGCGCAGGAACGGGCTCAGAAGGTGCAGGCTTGTTTGGGAAAAGGCAGCGACAGCGCCGATTGTCTAAACGCGCGTCAGGCCGAGTTTCAGGCTCTTGGGATCCCCGCCGTCAACGGCAAGGCGTCTTTGAAATAGCCGATCAGGCCCAGAGGCGCGGAGCTGCGCGCACGGGGCGCTGCACGCGAACGGCAGGCAGCTTGGACGGAACCGCGCGGCCCAGCAGAGTCATCGCCGAGGTCAGGCCAAACAAGAACCCGCCGAAGGCGGCGGCGGAGAACAGCACCGCAATCCAGGCAACCATCGTATCCATCATCGCCAAACCCCAGGCCCTTGGCCGGACGCGCAAGCCGCGCCGTCCATCTTCCAACATCTACGCCGCCCGATTGTTCCCGGATCAGTTGATGTGACTTGGCCGGGCGTCTAACAAAGGCGAGCTGAGCAGTGGCGCCGCCGATCTGACACTTCACCGCATGGGAAGCGCCCGCCGTGGCCGACTTCGACCCCATCTTCCGCTGGATAGAGCAGGGCGCCGTCTCGACCTTTCTGCGCGAATCCGCCGTCGCCTTTCCCCTGATCGTGGTGCTGCACACGATCGGCATGGGCGTGCTGGCGGGTGGCGGGGCAGCCATCGACCTGCGTCTGCTGGGCGTGGCGCGGCAGGTCCCCATCGCACCCCTGCGCCGCTTCCTCCCGCTGCTGTGGAGCGCGCTGGCGCTCAACATCGGCTCGGGTCTGCTGCTGCTGGCCGCCTATCCCACCAAGGCGCTCACTAATCCGGTCTTCTACGTGAAGATGACCCTGCTGGCCCTGGCCGTGTGGGTTCAGGCCACGATCGCGGCGCGCACCCTTACGCCCGACGCTCCCGACACCGTTTCGCCGTCGGCGCGGCGCCTCGCCGCCCTGTCGATCTTCCTGTGGCTGGCCGCCATCACCGCCGGGCGCCTGCTGGCCTATACCCACACCCGCATGCTGGTGGACCTTAAGGCGGGCTTCTGATGGATATCGGCATTCTTCCCTGGGAGGCGTGGGTCCGCTCGACCGCCCTGTCGCACTTCGTCCTGCAGCACAAATGGCTGTGGCCGACGATGGAGACCCTGCACTATTTCGGCCTGTCGCTGCTGCTCGGGACTGTGGGCCTGTTTGACCTGCGCGTGCTGGGCATGGCCAAGGCCATTCCGCCGTCAACGCTGCACCGTCTAGTGCCCTTGGGCGTCGGCGCCTGGCTTCTGAATCTGGCCACCGGGATCGTCTTCTTTTCCGGTTTCCCCGATCAGTACGCCTACAACCACGCCTTCCATTTCAAGCTGGTGTTCATGGCCGTCGCCGCCGTCAACGTGGCCCTTTTCTACAGCGGGCCGTTCGCGCAAGTGCGGGCGATGGGGGCAGGGGAGGACGCGCCATCACGCGCCAAGGTCATGGCCGGTGTGTCGCTGACGGCCTGGATCTCAGTGCTGGTGTGCGGCCGACTGCTGACCTTTTTCAGGCCGCCGTTCTTCCACTGATGCCGCGGGCGCCCCGCCGGGTCAGAACGGCAGGCCCACATAGTTCTCGGCGACGGCGGCGGCGCCGGCTTTGGAATGACGCAGATAGTCCAGTTCGGCGATCTGCATCTTGCGCCCGAAGGCGTCGGTGTCGGGAAACCGGTGCATCAGGCTGGTGAACCACCAGGAGAAGCGCTCAGCCTTCCACACCCGCGCGAGCGCGGAGGCGGAATAGCCTTCCAGGCCGGCCTGCGAGCCCGAGCGATAGAAGGTGGTGATGGCGTCGAACAGATAGTGGACGTCCGACGCCGCCAGGTTGAGGCCCTTGGCGCCCGTGGGCGGGACGATGTGGGCGGCGTCGCCGGCCAGGAACAGACGGCCGTGGCGCATCGGCTCGAAGACAAAACTGCGCAGCGGCGCGATGCTCTTCTCGATCGAGGGGCCTCGCGTGATGTGCGGCGCGACCGAAGGGCCGAGCCTGATGGCCAGTTCGTCCCAGACGCGCTCGTCCGGCCAGTCCTCCAGCTTCTCGTCTAGCGCGACCTGCACATAGTAGCGGCTGCGGGTCGCCGAGCGCATGGAGGCCAGGGCGAAGCCGCGCTCGTGATTGGAATAGATCAGCTCATGATCGCAGGGCGGTACGTCCGCCAGGATGCCTAGCCAGCCGAACGGATAGACCCGCTCGAACACCTGGCCGGCATCGGCCGGAATGCTCTTGCGCGAGGGGCCGTGATAGCCGTCGCAGCCGGCGACGAAGTCGCAGTCCAGCCGTACCGTCTGCCCATCCTTGATGTAGGTCACGTAGGGGCTGTCGGTCGCAACGTCATGCAACGCGACATCGCGCGCCTCGAATACCGGTTGGTCACGCTGGGCTAGAAGGTCGTTGAGGTCCTTGGTCAGCTCGGTCTGGCCGTAGACCATGACCGACTTTCCGGTGAGGCCCTGCATGTCGATGCGGAAGGTCTCGCCGTCTGACGCCAGGGCGAACCCGCCGTGGGGAAGGCCGTCGCGTCGCATCCGGGCGCCGGCGCCCGCCTGTTCCAGAAGATCGACGGTGACCTGCTCCAGCACGCCGGCTCGGATGCGGGCCTCGACATAGTCGCGGCTCTGCCGTTCCAGCACGACGCTGTCGATACCGGCCACATGCAGCAGCTGCGACAGCAGAAGGCCGGCCGGACCGCCGCCGATGATCGCGACTTGGGTGCGCATGGTTTCCTCCGGCTCTTTCTTTGGCGGGTCCGCGTCACAAACGGAAGCGGTTGTCAGCGGCTAAATCTCGATGTTATGTATCATAACATAATAAGGGAGCGAAACCATGTCGGCCAGTCAGGTCAATCTGCTCGTGGGCGGTCAGTCCCGCAGCGCCGCCAAGACCTTTCAAAGATTTAATCCGGTCACCGGTGAGCTTGCCACCACCGCCGCCGGCGCTTCGGTCGCGGACGCAGTAGCCGCTGCTGACGCCGCCGCCTCCGCCCTGCCGGCATGGTCGGCGCTGGGTCCCAACGCCCGCCGAGCCAAGCTGATGGCCGCGGCCGCCGCGCTGGACGCCAAAGCCTCCGATTTCGTCAAGGCGATGATGGAAGAGATCGGCGCCACCGAGGGCTGGGCGCGCTTCAACCTGATGCTGGCGTCTTCCATGGTCCGCGAGGCCGCGGCCCTGACCACCCAGATTTCAGGCGAGGTGATTCCGTCGGACAAGCCTGGCTGCATCGCCATGGCCGTGCGCGAACCGGCGGGGGTGGTGCTGGGCATCGCGCCCTGGAACGCGCCGATCATCCTGGGAGTCCGCTCGATCGCCGTGCCGCTGGCCTGCGGCAACACGGTGGTGTTCAAGGCCTCCGAGCAATGCCCCAAGACCCATAGCCTGATCGCTGAAGCCTTCATCGAGGCCGGCTTCGGCGGCGGCATTGTCAATCTGGTGACCAACGCTCCCGAGGACGCGGGGGAGGTGGTCGGCGCCCTGATCGATCACCCGGCGGTGCGCCGGATCAACTTCACCGGCTCGACCGCTGTCGGGCGTGTGGTGGCCATCCGCGCCGCGCAGAACTTGAAGCCGGTGCTGCTGGAGCTGGGCGGTAAGGCCCCGATGATCGTGCTGGAGGACGCGGACCTGGACGAAGCGGTCAAGGCGGCGGCCTTCGGCGCCTTCATGAACCAGGGCCAGATCTGCATGTCGACCGAACGTATCATCGTGCTGGACGCGGTGGCGGACGCCTTCATGGCCAAGTTCTCGGCCAAGGTCGGCTCGATGGCCGTCGGCGACCCTCGCGAAGGCAAGACCCCGCTGGGCGCGGTGGTCGATCAGAAGACTGTCGACAAGGTCAAAAGCCTGGTCGCCGAAGCGGTCGGCAAGGGCGCGGTTCAGGCGGTCGGCGGCGAATCCAAGGGCGTGCTGATGCCGGCCCATGTGATCGACAAGGTCACGCCGGACATGAAGCTGTTCCGCGACGAGAGCTTCGGTCCGGTGGTCGCGGTGACGCGGGCGAAGGACGAAGCCGAAGCCATCCGCCTGGCCAACGACACCGAGTACGGGCTGTCGGCGGCGGTGTTCACCCGCGACACGGCGCGGGGCCTGAAGGTTGCGCGCCAGATCAAGTCCGGCATCTGCCATGTGAACGGCCCCACGGTGCATGACGAAGCCCAGATGCCGTTCGGCGGCGTCAAGGCGTCCGGCTATGGGCGCTTCGGCGGCAAGGCCGGGATCGACGCCTTCACTGACCTGCGCTGGATCACCATGGAAACCGAGCCGGGACATTTCCCGATCTGACCTGACTGTGCGGCGGCCGGGCCGGGCTCGGACGCCGCGATTTCCTTTTCGCCATCATGGCGCGCCACTGGATGGGCGCCTGGAGACCTGCACATGACCATCGACCCGACCGAGCTGGAAACCGTCGCCTTCACCGTCGAGGACGGCGTGGCCTGGGTGAAGTTCAACCGCCCTGACAAGCGCAACTGCATGAGCCCGAAACTCAACCGCCAGATGATGCGGGTGCTCGACGAGTTGGAATTCCGCGATGACGTCGGGGTTCTGGTGCTGACCGGCGAGGGCACGGCCTGGACCGCGGGCATGGATCTGAAAGAGTATTTCCGCGAGACCGAGGCCCAGGGCCTGAGGGGCACGCGCGGGGCCCAGCGGGAATCCTACGGCTGGTGGGCGCGGCTGCGCTGGTACCAGAAGCCGACCATCGCCATGATCAACGGCTGGTGCTTCGGCGGCGGCTACGGCCCGCTGTTCGCCTGCGATCTGGCCTTCGCGGCAGAGGAGGCCCACTTCGGCCTCAGCGAGATCAACTGGGGCATCCTGCCGGGCGGCGGCGCGGCCAAGGTGGCCACCGAGCTGACCTCGTTCCGCAAGGCCATGTACCACGCCCTGACCGGTGAAAACATTGACGGCAAGACCGCCGCCGAATGGGGTTTCGTCAACGAGGCCGTGCCGCTCTCCGGCTTGAAGGCCCGGGTTTCCGAGGTGGCCAAGGTGCTGCTGGGGAAGAATCCGGTGGCGCTGAAGGCGACCAAGGACGCCATCCGCCGCGTACGTGAAATGACCTACGACAACGCCCAGGACTACCTGATCCGCGCCCAGGAGGCGGCCAACAGCTACGACAACGACGGCCGCAAGGAAGGCATCAAGCAGTTCATCGACGACAAGACCTACAAGCCCGGCCTTGGCGCTTACGACAAAACCAAGGCTACGAAATAGCCGCTGGCTGGAGACCGGATCATGGCCAAGGCCACAGCTCTCAACATTGACCGCCTGCTGCGGCCGCGCTCGGTCGCCATCGTCGGCGCCTCGGAAAAGCCCGGCGCCCTGGGCGCGTCGCTGCTCGCCAATCTGGTGCAGGCCGGCTTCTCCGGCGACATCCACCTGATCAATCCCAACCGGGAAGAGATCAGCGGCCGTCCCTGTCTCAAGTCGATTGACGATCTGCCCGAAGGCGTCGACGCCGCCGTGCTGGCCATCCCCCGTCCGGCAGTGCTGGATTCGGTCAAAGCCCTGGCCCGGCGCAAGGTCGGTTCGGCGATCATCTTCTCCTCAGGCTTCGCTGAAGGCGGCGAGGCGGGCATGGCCGAGCAGCGCGAGATCGCCGCCGTGGCCAAGGCGGCGGGCATGGTGCTGGAAGGCCCCAACTGCCTGGGCATGGTCAATTTCATCGACGGCATCCCGCTGACCTTCATTCAGCCCCCGTCGCCGCCCCAGAGCGACGGCGACCGCATCGGCATCGTCTCGCAGAGCGGCGCCATGGCCACGGTGTTGATGGTCACCCTGGCCAGCCGCGATCTGCCGCTGTCCTACTCAGTCTCGACCGGCAACGAAGCCGCGTCGGGCGTCGAGGATTACATCGAGCATCTGATCGATCACCCTTCGACCCGGGTCATCTCGATGATCGTCGAGCAGTTCCGCGAGCCGCAGCGTTTCCTGCGCGCGGCGCGCCGGGCCCGCGATCTGGGCAAGACCGTCGTACTGCTGCATCCAGGCAAGAGCGGCGCGGCGCGCGAGTCCGCCGCCACCCACACCGGCGCTCTGGCGGGCGACTATCAGACCATGCGCCTGTTCGTGCAGCGGGCCGGCGTGGTCATGGCCGAGACCCTCGAGGAACTGGGCGACATCAGCGAGATCGCCCTGCGCTGTCAGAGCCTGCCTCAGGGCGGGGTCGCGGTGCTTGGCGAGTCCGGCGCGTTCAAGGCCCTGGCGCTGGACCTCTGCGAGGAGCTGGACCTCAGCGTACCGGTGCTCACCGACGACACCGCGCCGCGGTTGCGCGCGGCCATGCCGGAGTTCGTAGCGGTCAGCAATCCGCTGGACCTGACCGCCCAGGGCTTGATCGATCCCGACATCTATCGGCGCACCCTGACCGCCCTGCTGGACGATGAGCGGTTCGGAGCCGTCCTTGTCGGCATCATCCAAGAGGCCCCGCGGATCGTCGGCATCAAGGCGCCCCCGATCCTGGCCGCGATGGCTGAAAGCGGCAGCAAGAAGCCGGTGGTCTATGCCGGTCTGGACGAGGGGGCGCAGGTGCCCGCGGAGGTCATCGCGGCCCTACGCGCCGCCCATGTCCCCTATTTCCCGACGGCTGAACGCGCCTTGCGCGCGATCAAGCGTCTCAGCGCCGTCGACCGCCGCCCCGTGGCGGCCCCCGCTCCGCTGCCCGCGATCAGTGGGCTGGAGGACGGAGTCATTCCCGAATATCGGGCCAAGGCCGCTCTGGCGCCGCTGGGCGTTTCCTTTCCACCTGGGCGCTTCGCGCGCACCCTGGATGAAGCCCAGGCCGCCGCCGCTGAACTCGGCTTTCCGGTGGTGCTGAAGGCTCAATCTGCTGACCTGTCGCACAAGAGCGACGCGGGCGGCGTGATCCTGTCGCTCAAGGACGCGGGCGGCTTGGCCGAAGGCTGGGCGCGCCTGCACAGCAACATCGCCAAGGCCCGGCCCGGACTGGTTCTGGACGGCGTTCTGGTCGAAGGCATGGGCAAGGGCGGCGTCGAGCTGATCATCGGCGGCCGCCACGATCCGGACTGGGGGCCGATGGTCCTGGTCGGCTTCGGCGGCGTGCTGGCCGAGATGCTGCATGACGTGCGTCTGCTGACACCCGATCTGTCGCGCGAAGCCATCGCCGAGGAACTGCACAGCCTGAAATGCGGGGCCCTGCTCAGCGGCTTCCGCGGTTCTCCCGCCCTGGACGTGGAGGCGGTGATCGACATCGTGGTCGCCCTCGGCTCCGCCCTGACCGCCACGCCTTCGATCAGGGAAGTGGACCTCAATCCTGTGGTGGTGCATCCCAAGGGCCAGGGCGCGGTGGCGCTCGACGCCTTGATCACCGTGGAGGCGTAGGCCAACGAGTCCGAGGACCATGCCAGTCAGAGCGAAAGGCGAATCCGATCCGGATACCGTTCCCTTCCTGGAACGGCAGCTCGGCTATCAGCTGCGCCGCGCCTCCGCGACTCTGCTGGGTGAACTGGCCCAGTCGCTGGCCGAACTGGATCTGCGCATCGCCGACGCCACCATCCTGCATCTGATCGACGAGCAGCCGGACATCACCCAGAGCACGCTGGGCCGCATGCTGGGGATCAAGCGGGCCAACATGGTGCCCCTGGCCGCGGGCCTGACCGAACGTGGGCTGATCGAACTGGGGCTCACGGATGGACGCTCTCAGGGCCTGCGCGTCACGCCGGCCGGCCGAGCCCTGGCCGACCAGATCCGCGCCCAGATGCGCGCCCATGACGCCGGCGTCCTGCCCGAGTTGTCCGCCGACGAACGCCGCCTTCTGCTGAGCCGTCTCAGCACGATCTGGAAGTGAAGCCATGACCGCTTTTCCCATGCCCGTACCGACCCTCGAACTGGCCTTCAGCATGGCCGTCACCCTCGGGCCACCGATCGAGCAGGGCGACCGGATGTGGCGCCCGGCCCAGACCGCCATCACCGCAGCCGCGCGCTACGCCATCGCGGCCAAGGCGTCGGAAGTTCAGGTGACCGGCTTCCGCAGCCAGATCCGCATGTCCGACGGCAAGGACTTCGTAGAAAAGGATTCCGTCGCCGAGAACCGGGCCAAGGACGTCGAGGTGGCGCTGCGCACCCTCGGCGTTCCGGACAGCACCAGGATCAAGGTCTCCTGGCGTCAGGCCCCCGTTCGGGCCGACGGCATCCAGGCGGATATCCAGGGCCGCAAGGTCTCGATCTTGGTCATGCCTTAGCCAGAGCAGGCCCTGGCCGGAGCCGGTTCAGCCGCCCGTCTTGGTCTTCTTGCGGTCGTAGGCGCCCAGGCCCGGCTTGTAGTTCTTCTCGTCGATGACCTGGCGAATGCCTTCGCGGCGGCCCTTGCCGTCACTCGCCGCAAAGGGGCTGGCGTCAGTCTGTAGGGTCGGAAGCGCCGCCATTCAGCCGCGTCAGGTTGCGCAGGCAGTTCAGGAACAGGACGGGGTCATTGTCGCCCAGCGCTTCGGCGATGCGCGCCTGATGGCTCTGATGGGCCTCTTCAGCCTTTTCCAGCAGGTCTTGGCCGGCCTTGGTGAGGCTCAGGGAGTAGGAGCGGCGGTCGTCGGGAACCACCTTGCGCAGCACCAGCTTCTTGCGCCGCAATTCCTCCACCAGCCCCACCAGGTTTGGGCCCTTGATGCCCAGCTGCCGGCCGATGTCCTGCTGCTTCAGGCCCGGATTGGCGGCGATCACGCGCATGGCCGAGAAGTCGCTCGGGCGCAGGCCGAACGGGTTGAGCGTATCGAAGATGTCCTTGAACACGGCGAGCTTAGCCAGTCTCAGCACGAAGCCGATCTGATCCTCGACCCCGTGCATGTCGATGGTTCTGTCCCGCCCGGGGGGCGCCGGCTTGATGGCTGTGCGCCTTTGACTTTGGGTCAAGGAGATCTCCGTCAGCAATGGACCGATGGCCTGGCGATCATCAGCCATGGCCGTGGAGCCTGCGCACCTTGCGTAGGCGATCCGACGCCGGCGCGGGGTGAATACCAGCTTGCGGGCTGAACCACATCATCATGACGCCTTTCACGTGACTAGAGAGGTCGCAGGCGCGAGCCTATTTGTCGCGCTCAGCCTCAGAACGGATAGTGCTGCTCGCTTTCTATGGTCACCCACTTCACATCGGTGAACTCCGCGATGCCGTAGGGGCCGCCGAAGCGGCCGTAGCCCGAACCCTTGACCCCGCCGAAGGGGATTTGCGGTTCGTCCTGAACGGTGGGGCCGTTGATGTGGCAGATGCCCGCTTCAATACGCTGGGCCACGCTCACCGCGCGATTGATGTTCTGGCTGAACACCGCCGAGGAGAGGCCGTATTCGGTGTCGTTGGCGACCGCCACCAGGGCCTCGTCGCCCTTCGCGCGGATGACCGCGGCCACCGGCCCGAAGCTTTCCTCGTAGTAGAGGTCCATGTGGGGCTTCACATGGTCCAGCACGGTGGCTTCCATGATCGAGCCCTCGCGCTTGCCGCCGGCCACCAGGGTGGCGCCCTTGTCGACCGCGTCCTGGATCAGCCGTTCGACCCGCGCCGCGGCGGCTTCGCTGACCAGCGATCCCAGCACCACATTGCCGTTGCGGGGGTCTCCCGCGGGCAGGCTCTTGGCCTTGGCCGCGAACTTCTGGACGAACACGTCGGCGACCTTTTCATCGACCACCACACGCTCGGTGGACATGCATATCTGGCCCTGGTGCATGAAGGCGCCGAACGCGGCGGCCTCCACCGCGTCATCCAGATTGGCGTCGTCCAGCACCAGCAGAGGCGCCTTGCCGCCCAGCTCCAGCAGGGCCGGCTTCAGGTTCTTGGCCGCCAGCTCGCCGACGATGCGGCCGACCCGGGTCGATCCGGTGAAGTTCACCCGGCGCACGGCCGGATGGCTGATTAGGGCTTCCACCACGGCCGGCGCATCCGCCGCCGACTGGGTGATGACGTTGATCGCGCCGTCGGGAACGCCGGCTTCCGCCAGCACCTGGCCGATCAGGCTCTGGACGCCGGGGCAGATTTCGGACGCCTTCAGGACCACGGTGTTGCCGACCGCCAGGGGCACGGCGATGGAGCGTACGCCCAGGATCACCGGGGCGTTCCAGGGCGCCAGCCCCAGGACGACGCCCACCGGCTTGCGCACTGACATCGACAGGCAGCCGGGCTTGTCGGTGGGGATGGTCTCGCCGGTCACCTGGGTGGTGATCGAGGCGGCCTCGCGCAGCATGCCGCCGGCCAGGAAACAGTTGAAGCCGCCCCAGGCGGCGCTGCCGCCGGTCTCGCCCGACACCAGCTTGATGAAGTCGGGTGTGCGCGCCTCCAGCAGGTCCGCCGCCTTCAGCAGAATCTTGCGCCGGGCGTTGGGACCCATGCTCGACCATTTGGGGAAGGCGGCCTGGGCCGCGTCGCAGGCCGCCCTGGCGTCCGCCGCCGAAGCCGCCGCCGCGCGGCTGGCCAGCTCGCCCGAAACCGGATCGTGGCGTTCGAAAGTGGCGCCGCTCGCGGCGGGGACGGACTTGCCGCCGATCAGAAGATTAAAGTCCATGCCCAAACATCCCGCCAAGTGGAGTTCCAGAGAAAATGGCCCGACGCACCGTAGCACGCCGGGCCGAGTGAGCAGCAGGAGGGCCGCTGCTTTTTACATAAACGTGGAGTCCGCCCGACCCGTTAGAACCTGTAGTTGGCCTGTACGGTGCTCGCCGTGGCTTGGCGGAAAATTAGCCGTGGACGATAACAAGCGGGCCCTGATACCCTATAACTGTTGTTGTTCATAATGAGTTCGCGATGCGTCGGCGGCCTGCCCGCCGCTTCGTTTCGCCGCCTCGATCCCCACAGGCGCACAGACGCCTGGGAAACCAGTTGTTGAACGTGCGAGAGGAACCAGCGCCATGGCCGGCATCAGCCGACTGAATCTTGGCATCGGCGTCAGCGCCGTCGCCATAGCTGCTGGAATCCTCGTGGCCTGCGCCCACGACAAGAGCGGCCAGGTGGCCGAAGCCGGCATGGCGCCGATCCCGGACCGTCCTGACTGGAACTGGGACGTGCGCCCGATCCTGTCGCAAAACTGCTTCTCCTGTCACGGACA
>CAIYVC010000083.1 GCA_903929535.1 uncultured Caulobacteraceae bacterium
CAACGCCAACGCCCTGGAAGAAGTGGTCGTCACCGCGACCCGCCAGACCTCCACCGTCAACAAGGTCGCCCTGTCGGTGTCGGCCGTGACGCAGAAGTCGCTGGACCAGCAGGGCATCCGCAACGTGCAGGACCTGTCGCAGCAGGTTCCCGGCTTCACCTTCCGCACCACCGGCAACGAGAACAACCCGCAGCTGACCCTGCGCGGCATCGGCGGCAACGCCATCGGCGGCACCTCGGGCTCGGCCCCGACCACCGGCGTCTATATCGACGACCTGGCGTTCCAGAAGCGCAATTCCAACGGCCTGGAAACCGGCTCCGGCTCGCCCGTCCCGCTGCTCTATGACCTGGACCGCGTTGAAGTTCTGCGCGGCCCGCAGGGCACCCTGTACGGCGGCTCGTCGGAAGGCGGCACCCTGCGCTTCATCACCCCGCAGCCCAGCCTGACCACCTACACCGGCTCCATGCGCTTCGGCATCAACACCGTCGCCGGCGGCGGGGTGGGCAACGAAGTCGGCGTCGCGCTCGGCGGCCCGCTGATCCAGGACAAGGTCGGCTTCCGCATCTCCGGTTTCAAGCAGGACCGCGCCGGCTGGCTCAACAGCTATTCGGAGTGGGACGGCCACCAGTTCGGCTCGCAGATCAACAAGGGCAGCGACTACGCGCTGAACGCCAAGCTGCTGTTCCAGATCACGCCCGACTTCAAGGCGACACTCGGCGTGGTCCATCAGATGACCTACGACCAGGACAACCCCACAGTCCGCAGCTCGTCCGGCGCCGTGTTCGTGCCGCTGCGCACCATCGTCCATACCGGCACCGTCAACGGCGTGCGCTACTCGTTCCCGACCACGACCTTCGGCGGCTACACCATTCCCGCCCAGACCTGGTTCTCCAACCTGAACGGCACCGCCAACGGCCGCTATCTGTCAGCCACCAACGTGATCTACGAGCCGTCCCCGCGCCGGACCATCTTCACCACGCCGAACCTGACGCTCGACTACAACTGGCATGACAAGCTGAACTTCAAGTCGATCACCGCCTACACCACCGACCGCACCAGCGGCTGGACCTTCATGGGCGGCGGCGGCATCCGCAACACGGTGCTGGCCAACTATACCAACGCGGTCTGCCCCAGCGGCGTGGGCCAGGTCGCGCCGATCCTGACCGCCACCTGCACCATCGCGCCGCAATTCCTGCAGTTGCCGAGCTACCCGACCGTTTCGGGAACCGCGCCCGCCAACCCGGGCCCGGCCAACCGGGCGGACTACTATCTGTTCAACAACCGGCGGGGCCAGACGACCCAGGAATTCCGCGTCTCGACCATCGACCCGGCCTCGCGCTTCCAGTTCGTCGCCGGCATGTTCATCGAGCATGAGAACAACCACATCAACGTGGGCTCCAACTACAACGAGCTGTTCGCGGCCCAGCAGATCAACCCGATGGATGAAGGCTGGACCACCGGCGGCGGCACCCTGGTGCCCCTGCTGGAAACCCCCGGCAACATCCTGGTCGACAACTCCACGCGTAATATCGACATCACCGAGGACGAGCTGTCGGGTTTCGGCGAGGCCAGCTTCCAGGTCACGCCCAAGCTGAAGATTACGGCGGGTCTGCGGGTCACCGACTACACCCAGAAGTTTAGCCAGATCTACGGCGGCTATGTCGCCGGCCCGCCCGCGGGCTTTGTCGGCGTGTCGTCCCTCGGCCCGGGCACGATCGAGACCAACCCCACAGCCCTGACCGCCTTCCCGGAAAACTACGCCGCCTGCCCGACCGATCCCGCCCAGGCGTCCGGCGACGCGAACGCCTTGAAATACGCCCAGGCCGGCTGCCCCTACCAGTACAGCGTCGGCACCCTGAAGGAGCATCCGATCACCCCCAAGATCGGCCTGTCCTATCAGCTAACGGCATCGGACCTGCTCTACATCACCTATTCCGAGGGCCAGCGGCCGGGCGGCATCAACCCGCCGATTCCCGCCGCCACCTGCGCCCAGGATCTGGCCAACCTCGGCGGCCAGCCGCCCACCACCTACCAGCACGATACGGTCAAGAGCACCGAGGTCGGCGGCAAGTTCCGCCTGTTCGACGGCCAGATGCAGCTGAACGCCGCCGCGTTCCACATCGACTGGACCAATGTGCAGTTCGTGGTGCCGATGGTGTTCTGCGCCTTCTCCTACATCGCCAATGCCGCCGCGGCGGTGTCGAACGGAGCGGAGCTGGGGGCCACCGGGCGGGCCTTCGGCTTCACCGTCAACGGCAACCTCGCCTATGACGACGCCCACTACACCTCCGCCGTGCTGGGACCCGTCCCGCCGGCCGGCAGCGGCAAGACCCGGTCGCTCCTGGCTCTGCAGGGCGACAACCTCGGGGTGCCCGACTGGACCGGCAATCTCGGGGTGCAATACGACTGGCGCCTCGCCGACCTGCCGACCTACGCCCGCGTCGACTACAGCTACTCGGGCAAGTACGCCCGCGGCACGGGACCCGGCACGACCAGCTTCAACGCGCCGACCTCGCCCAATACGATCAACGGCGACCCGACCAGCCAGGTCAACGCCCGCGTGGGCGCCTACTACAAGAGCCTGGAAATCGCCTTCTATGTGAAGAACGCGGCCAACGAACAGCACTGGCTGAACAAGGTCGAGGGCCAGGCGAACCAGTGGTACAACGGCTCCATCGAGGTCCCGCGCACCATCGGCATGCAGATGAACTACCGCTTCTAGTCCTTCGGACGGAGCAGCAAATCGAGGAGGGGCGGGCGCTCAGGCATCCGCCCCTTTTTCGTGGGTCGAGCGGCTTGCCCCCATGGATGGGCCGGGCTATAGGCTCGCCTCCTTCAGCGGCCCCGGATGCGTAGCTCAGCGGGAGAGCACCTCGTTCACACCGAGGGGGTCACAGGTTCAATCCCTGTCGCATCCACCACCCCTCCTAGGGGTTGGCCGGGCCGCCCGGATATCCCTCGAACCCGTTATTGGCCCAGCGGAAGTTGGCGTAGGCGAGGGTGACGCTGAAATCCAAGGCCCTGGCTTGACGCCACCAGCCCAGCGGCAGGAACAGGATTTCGCCCGGCTGCAGCTCCACCTGATAGGCGCGCACCTCGGCCAGCCGGGGATAGCGGCCCACATCGACCGCCTGTTCCAGGTCTGGAATGTCGCTGAAGACGCCGTTGGAATTGTACAGCCGGCCCACCTCCGCGGCGGGCAGCAGCAGGAACCGTGTGCGCCCGGCGGCCTGGGCGATGAGGCTGTTGGCCAGTTCATGCTGCAGCGGAGCGAAGGTTCCGGCGGGGCCGATCGACATCACGCCGTTGGAGCGCTCGCCGTCCGGATCCAGGAAGCGGTCCAGGGGACGCTGGTCCTCGGCCAGCGGCGCCGGGGCCTCGATGGTCGCGGGGCTGCCGTCGGCGGGGACGCCCGCCTTGGCCTTGAGGTAGTCGGGCGTCCATAACGTCAGCGCCGGCCAGTCGGCCATCTCGCCGGTCAGGATCACCGGGCGGTTCACGGCGTAATAGCGTTCGAGGAATTCGTCGGCCCCGAGCCCCGAGCGCCGTTCAACCTTGATCGTCGCGGGCGCCAGATCCCTTTGCCGCTCCAGCGTCTCCAGCAGCCATTGGCGCTTGGCGAGGTCGCGTCGCAGCTGTTCCAGAGAGCCCGTGGTTGCTGCGGGCGGCGGTCCGGCGGCGTCGGCCGTGGGAGGCTCGAACACATGGGGCGCGGCCGTGCGGTCGAACGGCTTCAGCCGGACCTTGGTGCGATGCTCCGGCGCGATCGCCTCGCCGTCGGAGTCCACGCCGCGGTAGTAGTGCTTCTGCCACTTGTCGGCCGAGGCGGCGGGCGGGGCCTCGCGCATGCGGCGCTGGAAGTCGTCGCGCGAACGGTTCCAGCCGGAGAACCGGCGCTCCAGGTCCGGGTCCGCGCTCATCGGCTCGAAGCGGGGCTCGAACGCCTCGGTCGCCGCCGTCTGGACCGGCATCATGAAGCAGAACGGCTCCATCGCTTCGAAGCGCACCGGCGTGTGGGGCCGGGTGAAGCGCCAGTTCATGGTGAAGGTGAAGGGCGACCAGTCCGTCTCGATCACCCCGCCCAGAGGGGCGATGGCGTCCTTGAAGCGGTTGGGCGAACCGCCGACCATGAGGCTCCAGCCGGGCGGCGTGCGGATCAGGCCCTCGACGTGGAAGGTCAGGACTCCCTGGCCGAACATGGACACCGCCATCCGTTCGGGCTGGGCGCCGGGATCGGGCGTGACCGTGACGGCCTCGGTGCCCACGCCGCCGTCCCACACCGCCTCGAAGCCGAAGGGGGTGAGCACCTCCCAGCCGTGGGCGTTGGCGATGTTCAGCGGCAGGCAGCGGTAGGCGAACGAGTCCGGGGTCTGATCCATCCATCGCCGGCGCCGGACGGATGAAGGGGGTCCAGCCCGGATTGAGATAGCAGATCAGCTCCATGCGATACGCCGGCCCGCTCCGTATCGGTTTGAAATCCAGATCGTTAGACCACAGGGGTCTGTGGCCATCCAACCTGATTCACCGCTCCTCACATAGGCGCCTGACAGGCCATTGAGGCGGCAATTGTGGCCCCGGCGCACCGCTCGGCGACCTAAGGCGATTATCGCGCCAGCGGCACTTGACGCCCCGCGATCAGCCGCTATTGACGGGGTGACGATCCCAAATGCTGGGAATCTATTGTATACAATACGGTTTTTTGGCCTCCCGCCTCGACCGTTTCGCTTCGTAAACGACAAAAAACAACGCCACCCTGGGGGAAACACCGAATGTCCAACACGACTCTTCGTGCCGCTCTGCTCGTGTCCACGAGCCTGGTCGCCGCCGGTTTCTCGACCGCCGCTTTCGCGCAAGCCAAGCCCAACGCCAACGCCCTGGAAGAAGTGGTCGTCACCGCGACCCGCCAGACCTCCACCGTCAACAAGGTCGCCCTGTCGGTGTCGGCCGTGAC
>CAIYVC010000084.1 GCA_903929535.1 uncultured Caulobacteraceae bacterium
ACACCTGCCGGCGGGCGTCGGCCGCGCCCTGGGCGAGGGTGGTCTCGTCCGCGCCGGCGCGCAGGGCCGCAGTGCGCGCCTGGGCGGCGCCCGAAGCCAGGGCGGCGCTCACATCGGCGTCGAACAGGCGGCAGCGCTCGCCGGTCGCCAGCATGGCGGTGCGTTCGCGATAGAGTTCAAAAGGGGTCTGCGAGCCCGCCGGCTTGACGTCGGCCAGCAGGGCCAGGCTCGCCGCCGCGGCCAGCCACAACGCCTTCGACGGCGGGGCGATACGCCGGCGCGTCCACTCGATCATCTTGTCCCCGTTTTGAGGCCGTTATCGCCGGTCCCGTTCTGGACCACGGGCGCACTCTACGGCGGCAAGGTTTCAGAGGGGTTTATGGGTTATGAACGCGGCATGCTGTTGTCGACCGACCTGTGGGTAGGGGCCCTGATCCGCCGCGCCGAACTCGGCGGGGCCTTCGCCGTGGTCGCGCGCAAGGGCGATCCGCGGGCGGGCGCGGTGCTGGTCAAGACCTACAACCGTCTGGAGGGGGTCTCGCGCCTCTATGCCGAGGCGTTCCGCGGGGATGGCGAACGGGTGTGGATGGCCCCGATCCTCAGCGAGCAGGAGCCGGATCTGGACCGCTACATCGAGCGGGCGATCCGCACCGATCCCGACCTTTGGGTGGTGGAAATCGAGGACAAACAGGGCCGCCACTTCCTGACCGAGCCGGTCGAGGCGCGTTAACCCTGTTCCTACACGGGACCGAAAGGCTGTCGTGTCAGTGTGAAGGCTTCTCTGCGCCGTAGAATGCGGACCGTAAAATGCTTTTTCTGCTCAACGACACCCTGTTCAATCTGAACCGGGATGACCTTTCCCCTCAGGAAATCAGCCGGCGGTTCGCCTCGGTTTCCTTCAACTATGTCCAGCAGCTGTGCCAGGAGCTCTTCGCCGAGTGTCCGACCCTGCAGCGCACCCATCCTGAACAGGGCGCCAAGGTCGCGGCCCTGATCGCCGCCAGGGCGGGAGACGTCAACGCCGCTTTGTTCGTGGCCCCGTCGGCGAAATGCAAACCCGATCAGGTCGGCATCCGCTTCGCCTCGCTCGACCTGATCACCATGGCGCGTCTGCAGAACGCCCAGGTCGAAGGCCAGATCGACGCCGCCATCGTCGACCGCGAAGTCTGGCGCCTACTGGCGGCCTAGGAGCGCGTCAGGCGAAAGTGGAAGCCGGTTTCGCCGCCCGACGCGCGTCAATCAATATTCAGATCAGCGCCTCGACCATATCCAGCGTCTTCGAGAAGCGCTCCACCAGGGCGCGGTAGGGGGCCGGGCTGGTCATGTCGAGCCCCGCCGCCTTCAAGATATCCACCGCATAGTCCGACCCGCCGGCCTTGAGCACGCCGAGATAGTTGTCGCGCGCCTTGGCCCCGCCGGTCTTCACCTGGCCAAAGAAGTAGGTCGAGGCGGCCAGTGAGGTGGCGTACTGGTAGACGTAGAAGTTGTAGTAGAAGTGCGGCACATAGGCCCACTCCGGCGCCACCATCGGGTCGATCACGACCTTGGGCCCGTGATATTTGTTGAGCAACGCCAGATACATGGCGTTCATTCCCTCGCCCGATAGGGCCTGGCCCTTCTCCACCGTCTCGTGGATCTGCAGCTCGAACTCGGCGAACATCGCTTGGCGGTAGAAGGTGCCGCGGATCATCTCCAGCAACTGGCCGAGATAGAACAGTTTCTCCGCCCTGGTCCTGGCGTTGGCCAGCATGTGATCGACCAGCAACTGCTCGTTCATGGTCGAGGCGATCTCGGCGGTGAACATCGAATAGCTGGCGGTATCGTAGGGCTGGGCCTTGTCGGCCAGCAGCGAGTGCATGGCGTGGCCCCATTCATGGGCGAAGGTGGTCAGGCTCTCGTAGTTGCCGGTCAGGTTGAGCAGCAGATAGGGATGAACGTCATAGGCGTCGTTCTCGTAGGCGCCCGAGACCTTGTTCTTGCGCGGCAGGTAGTCGCCCCACGGCGAGGCGGTCGCCTTGGCCAGAGTCGCCGCATAGTCGGGCCCGAGGGGCGCCGTCGCCTCCAGGGTCAGGGTGCGGATGCGGGTCAGATCGAAGGTCTCGTCCAGTTTCACCAGCGGTGGATAGATGTCGTAGTAGTGCATGTCCGGCAGGCCGAGCAGGCGCCGGCGGACCTCGAAATAGCGGTGCAGGGCCGGCAGGCCCCGGTTGGTCTCCGCGATCAGGGTGCGGTAGACGCCGGTCGGCACCCCGCCCGCATTGTCGAGCGCGCACTCGAGCGCGCTGCCGTAGCGGCGCGCCTTGGCGGTAAAGATGTCTGACTGGACCTGGGCCGACAGCACCGTGGCCAGCGAGGTCTTGTACTTGTCGAAGGCGCCGAAGAAGGTCTCCATCACCAGCTTGCGCTCGGCCCGGTCAGGCGCCTCGCGGGCCGAGGTATAGGCGGCCTGATCGAGCCTGATCTTGCCGGTCGACAGGGTGATCTCGGGCCAGGGCAGATCGGAGTCCACCAGTTGGGTCCTGATCTGCTGGATGCCCGCCAGGGGTGTTCCGGCGGCGGCGATCACGCCCTCGGCCTCGGCGCCCAGCGTGTGCGGCGCCTTTCTCAAGGTATCCCTCAGCTGGAAGGCGAAGCGCGCCAGGCCCGGATCGGCCTTCTGGTAGGCGGCGACCTTGGCCGCCCCGAGGCTCAGCACTTCAGGCTGGATGTAGGCGCACGCCTCATTGACCTGACCGCCGAGCGCGATCGCCAGCTGACGCCGCTCCTGGGCCGAGGCGACCGAGGTGTCGCTGTCGGCGATCAGCCCGGCGTAGAGCTGCAGCCGCCCCGCCTTGCGCCCGGCGTCCGACGCCGCGGTCAGCGCCGCCTTGAGCGTCGCCGCATTGGTCCCGAGCTTGCCCTTGTACCCGGCCAGCGCCGGCAAGGCCGCCTGCAGCGCCGCCCGGTCGGCGGCCCAGGCCTCGGGCGACGCATAGAGCTCGTGCAGGTCCCAGGTCGCGGGCGGGGCCATGTTGGCTGTCTGCGCCCTGGGGCCCGTCGCGCCCGATACGGCCAGGGCGGCCCCGGCGGCCAGGACATCACGGCGAGAGGCTTCCATGGGGCGACTCCGAAAACAAACCTCAAGGCTATTCCCGGCTCTGCGCATTTGCCAGCGCCCCTCGCCCGCGCTATCGCCCGCCTATGAGCAGTCTGTCCCCCGCCGCAGAAGCCGGCAAATCTCGTTTAGGAATCGCCGCTGAAGCGGCGAGGCGGCGCACCTTCGCCATCATCTCCCACCCGGACGCGGGCAAGACGACCCTGACCGAGCACCTGCTGCTGGCCGGCGGCGCCATTCGCGCGGCGGGCGCGGTGCGGGCGCGCGGCGAGAACCGGCGCACCCGGTCGGACTGGATGAAGATCGAGCGCGAGCGCGGCATCTCGGTGTCGGCCAGCGTGATGAGCTTCGAGCACACCGGCCTGATGTTCAATCTGCTGGACACGCCGGGCCACGAGGACTTCTCGGAAGACACCTACCGCACGCTGACGGCGGCGGACGCCGCGGTGATGGTGCTGGACGCGGCCAAGGGCATCGAGCCGCAGACGCTGAAGCTGTTCGAGGTCTGCCGCCTGCGCGACATCCCGATCATCACCTTCATCAACAAGATGGACCGCGAGGCGCGGGACCCCATCGAGCTGCTGGACGAGATCGCCTCCAAGCTGGCGCTGGACCCCGCGCCCCTCTACTGGCCTGCCGGCTCGGGCAACCGTTTCCGCGGCATGGTCGACGTGCGCGGCGACCGTTTCCTGCCCTATACGCGCAAGACCCAGGATGGTCCCGAAGGGCATCCCGAGCCCGTCAGCGTCAAGTCCAACGCTATCGTCCAGTATCTGGACCCCGAGGAGCTGGCCGAGGCCCGCGAGGGCGCCGAGCTGGTGCTAGAGGCCTCCAAACCCTTCGACCCGCAGTCCTTCCTGGAAGGCCATCTGACGCCGGTGCTGTTCGGCTCGGCCCTGCGCCACTTCGGCGTCGATCAACTGCTGGAGACCCTGGGCGCCTACGCTCCGCCGCCTAAGCCCGTCGCCGCCGTACGCAATGGTCTTGAAACCCACGTGGCGCCGGGCGAGGCCGAGGTCTCGGGCTTCGTGTTCAAGGTCCAGGCCAACATGGACCCCAATCACCGCGACCGCATCGCCATGCTCCGCCTGACCTCCGGCAAGTTCCAGCGCGGCATGAAGATGAAGGTGCAGAACACCGGCCGTCAGCTGTCGGTCAATTCGCCGATCATGTTCATGGCCGCCGAACGCGAACTGGCCGAGGAGGCCTTCGCCGGCGACGTCATCGGCATCCCCAACCACGGGGTGCTGCGCGTGGGCGACAGCCTGTCTGAGACCGGGACCCTGCGCTTCGCCGGGCTGCCCAACTTCGCCCCGGAAATCCTGCGCCGGGTGCGGGTCAAGGACCCGCTCAAGGCCAAGCATCTGAAGAAGGCGCTGGAGGGTCTGGCCGAGGAGGGCGTGACCCAGCTGTTCCGCCCGCAGATGGGCGCGGACTTCATCGTTGGGGCGGTCGGCCAGCTCCAGTTCGAGGTGATGCAGGACCGTCTGGGCGGCGAATACGCCCTGGACGTCATCTTCGAGCAGTCGCCCTACGGCGAGGCGCGCTGGATCACCGGGGCCAAGGCGGATGTGGAGGACTTCATCTCCAAGCACCGTTCGGCCATGGCCGACGACATTGACGCCCAGCCCGTCTACCTGGCCAAGTCAGCCTGGGACATCAACTACGCCATCGAGCGCTACCCGAAGGTGGCCTTCCACCGGGCCAAGGAACGCGGCTAGGTCAGACCCGGCCCGCCGGCCACATGCGCAGCAGCACCCCGTCGCGCTTGATGAAGTGATGCCAGAGGGCGGCCAGGACGTGCAGCCCCGCCAGGCCCCACAGGGCATAGGCCAGATAGCCGTGCCACTCCTCGGTCGGGTGGAAGACGGCCCGGTTGCGCTCCACGCCCGGATCGATCTTGAACATGCCGAAGTCGAACACCCGGCCATGCCAGATGAAGGTAATGATGCCGAGCACGGGCAGCGCGATCAGCAGGGCGTAGAGCAGCATGTGGACCGGGTGCGACAGGCGGCGGGAGAGCTCGCCCGCGTCCGCCGGCAGTTCCGGGGGGCGGTGCTTCAGACGCCACAAGATTCGCCCGACCAGCAGCGCCAGCAGCGTCAGCCCGACCATGGCGTGGATGTTGATCCAAAAGCTCTGAGTGTCCTTGGGCCAGGAGTCGTGCAGCTGTCCCAGCACGCTCACCACCACGATCAGCAGAGCCATGATCCAGTGGAACGCGACGGCGCCGGTGCTGTAGCGTCCGGCATTCGGTCTAGCGTTCATTCAGGCCCGATCTCTTGGCAACGGGGCGAGGCCCTTGGTTTGCGAATGACTATCAAAGTCATTTGTCAGCTACCAGCATGCAGGTCAAGTTGGGGCTACGATTTCAGACGGTTCTTCGGATCACCGGGCCTTCATGTCCTGGTCGGAATAAGGTGAGGTCTGCGGGGCCTGGATGACCACAAAAGCGTGCTCAAGGGCCGTATGGCAGGTGTTGCAGGCCTGGGTCAGGTTTCCATAGGCCGCGTCGAAGGCCTTACCGTCCTTGGCCTTGATTGCGGCGTCCAGTTCATCGAGCTGTGGCGTGACGCCGGCTGTGAATAGATCCGCCAGCTTGTTGCCGCGATAGGCCGGAATGGTGCGCGCTATCCTCCCGAAGGCGTTGCGCAGCTCGCTGGATTCATAGGTCAGATAAGCCCAGTTGCGCGCCTTCCCCGCGATCCCGACTTTGATGTGACGTGGCTGCACGGCCATGGTCATCAGATCCCCGAAACTTGGGTGATAGTCGGGAACCGGCGCCGGAGCTGGCGGCGCATCGGCCGAGCGGGCGGGAGCGGCGAGCAATAAGGAGCAGGCGGCCAAGACGGCCACGTTTCCGAACCTGGACATTTCGTCCTCCCTTGGGATTTATTGACTCATCATTGCTTCAGGGTAAGGCGTAGTCCAGCTCATTATTCAATATAGATCGGAATCTTCTATACGATCGCTCGTAGCATTCATGTAATATGATAATAATTAGCAACATCATTCTCATCTCTATTCCATAACTGAATTTTCTGAAGTCGTGATGGCTGCAACTGGCGCATGCTGGGCACGGTCATCTGCTGACCCCCAGGCTCGGCCCGTCGTTTGCCCGAGCCGGCGTTCGGGACCATTTGACTCCCGTTAACTTTTTGCGCCCCGTGGCGGCTTCGCCTTTGCATGTTGGGCGTTAGAGTCGCAGCCGCGTCCCGCTATGGGCCGCACCGCATCTTGGAGCGGTCTGATGTTCGAGTTTGGCCGGGAGCTGAAACGCCGTCTGTTCGAGACAGGCGCGCCCCCGCGCGACGGCCTGACCGGCGGCGACGCCTCGCTTCTGGAAGTGCTGGATATCGAACTGCTGCGCGCGGAGTGCCGCGCCGCCGACATCGCCGCCGGCCGCATCAGCGCCAAGGAGCCGCATCAGCGCCGCCTGGAGGCCGCCCGCGTCTGGCGCGAAATGGCCCGGCGGACTGGGGACGCCGTCGCCCTGCGCAACGCCACCTTGGCCGCCGAGCGGGCCGTGCAGGGGTTCAAGGGCGCGAAGTCCGTCAAGGCCTGGGCCGCCGCCCGCTGCGAGCAGGCGATGAGCGCCATGCTGGCCGCCGATCTCTATGGCGACGACGGGCTGAACACGGTCGCCGAGATGGCGCTGAAGGATACCCGGACCGCCGCGCCCGGAGGACCCGCCGCCGCCCTGGCCTCGGGCCAGCTGTGCCGTCTGGCCGCGCGAGAAGTGTTGCGGATGGGGGGGTACGAGATGGCCCGCGCCGCCGCCGCCGGTTTCGACGAACCGATCGCCATGCTCACCGCCCATCTGCGCAGCAAGGGCGTGACCAAGGGCATGATCGCCGATCTGCGCTGCGACCGCGCCGAGCTGCTGCTGGGCTGCGCCGGGCGGCTCAGGGACGCGCGCCTGCACTAGGCGGCGATCGAGGAACTGGACAAGCTGTCCAGCGGCCTGGACATCGCCTACGAACCTCTGACCTGGGCGCGGGTGCAGACCCTGCGCGCCGCCGCCCGCGTCGGCTTTGGCGAGACCACTGGCCGGATCGAGGAGATCGCCGAGGGCGTCGAAATGCTGGTGGCGGCGCTGGACGCCCTGATACCCGACCACAGTCCTCTGGACTGGGCGCGCGTGCAGCAGGCCCTGGCCTCAGCCCTGCAGAGCCTCGGCGAAGCCAGCGAGACCGAGCGCGCTTTCGACCATGCCCTCAGCTGCTACGAACGGGCCCTGTGGGGCGTGCGCCGCCAGCCGGCTCTGATGCTGCGCGGGGCCCTGGCCCAGGACCGCGCTCGTTGCCTGGCCCGCCGCGCAGAATTGACCGCCCAGCCCCGCCTGTTGAACGACGCCATCGCGGACCTGCGCAAGGCCCTGACCAAGCTGTCGCCTGAGCGGGACCCTGTGGGCTGGGCCATCGCCCAGGTCGATCTGGCGCAGCTCTACGCAGCGCGCATGGATATGGGCGGCGGCGACGCGGACCGGGCGGCGGCGGGCATGGCGCTCAGCACGGCCATCGAGGTGTTCGGCGAGCACGGCCTGCGCTCGTTGACCGAACAGGCTGCCCAGACTCTCGAGCGGCTAGGCGGACACACGCCGCACTAGCGCCCCCGCCAGCGCTTCAGCACCAAGCCCTCGATCGCCTGGAACACCGCGTGGGCGGCCACGCCGATCAAGCCCAGGATCAGCAGGGCGGCGAACATCTTGGCGGTCTGCAACCGATTGGCCGCTTCCAGCAGGCGCCAGGCCAGGCCCTGGGAGCCGCCCGAGCCCGAGACGAACTCGGCCACCACCGCGCCGATCACCGCCAGACCCGCCGCCACCTTGTGGCCCTCCAGCAGATAGGGCACCGCCGACGGCAGACGCAGCCGCGCCAGCCGTTGCAGCCGGCTCGCGCCATAGAGGTCAAACAGCCGCTCCAGATCCGGATCGGCGGCCTTAAGCCCGGTCAGGGCTCCGCTGAAGATGGGGAAGAAGGCGACCACGGCGGCCAGGCCGACCACGGCGCGGTGCGGATGATCGAGGCCGGCCCAGATGTTGACCAAGGGAGCGATGGCGACGATCGGCGTCACCTGTAGCGCAACCGCCACCGGTCGCACCGAGCATTCCGCCAGGGGGCTCAGAGCCAGCAGCACGGCGATGGCGCAGGCGGTCAGACTGGCAGCGATCAGCGCCCACAGGGCCATCTGCAGGGTGGTCAGGGCCGATGCGGTCAGGACGCCGAGGTTCTGGCTCAGAGCCAGGACGATGTCGCTGGGCGCAGGCAGCAGATAGGCGGGCACATGCAGCGCCTTGACCGTGATTTGCCACACCGCCAGCAGCAGGGCGATGAACAGGATGGGAGCGGTCAGGCGGCTCATGCCGCCATCGCCTGGGCCAGGGCGGCGGAGACATGCTCCACCGTTTCGCGGAACAAGGCCGAGGTGCGGAAGCCCGCGGGTCGGGGCAGGGGCGCGTCGACCGCCATTTCGGACGCCAGCCGTCCGGGGCCCGGCGTCATCACCAGCACGCGCGAGGCCATGAAGACCGCCTCCTCGACATTGTGGGTGACAAAGACCACGGCCGGCTTGGTGGCGGTCCACAGGCGGTGGATGTCGTCGGCCAGGGCGCGGCGGGTGATCTCGTCCAGCGCCGCGAAGGGCTCATCCAGCAACAGCAGCTTGGGGTCGGTGACCAGGGCCCGCGCCAGCGACACCCGCATCGCCATGCCGCCGGATAGCTGGGCCGGCTTGGCCTGATCGGCCCCCTTGAGCTTGACCCAGGCCAGGGCCGCCGCGGCCCGCTCGCGGGCCATGCCGCGCGGCACGCCCGTCAACTCCAGCGGCAGGGCGACATTGTCGACGGCTTCGGCCCAAGGCATCAGGGTGGGGGCCTGGAATACGACCGAGGTCTCGCCGCGCCCCGCCGCCCGCGTCACCGCGCCCCGCGTCGGGGCCTCTAGCCCGGCCAGCAGGCGCAGGGCCGTGCTCTTGCCGCAGCCGGATGGGCCGATCAGGGCGACGATCTCGCCGGATGCGATGTCGAGGCTGAAGGGGCCCAGGCCGAACCGCCCGCCATAGTCCACTTCGACGTCGCGCAAGACGGCGAGCGGCGCGGCCGCCGTCACTTGGCCGGACCGATGAACTGCAGGGTGTAGCCGCGCTTGTAGTCCATATCCTTGGGGTAGAGGCCCGCCTCCACCGCCACGCTGAAGGCGTCGGCCCAGCCCATGTCGTTCATCGCGCCGATGCCGTCGATCTTGGCCTGATCGCCGTCGATCAGACCCGCCTCGCGCATACGGGCGCGGGCCTGATCGAGCACGTCTTGGCTCATGTCCGGATTGTCCTTGAGGATCAGGGCGTCAGCCGGCTTGGCGTCACCGTAGAGATAGGTTTGCCAGCCCGCCGCGGAGGCTTCGACGAAGGCCTTCACCGCCTGCGGCTTGGCGGCGATCAGGGCGTCGGTGGCCAGGGCCATGGCCGCGTAGCCGGGATAGCCCGCGTCGGCCAGCAGCAGCACCGTCGGCTTGATATGGCCTTCATTCTGCAGGGTATAGGGCTCGCTGGTCAGATAGCCCTCCTGCACGGCGCGCGGGTCGGCCAGGAAGGTGGCGTTGTTGTGGGTGTATTTGCGCACCTGGGCGTCGGTGAAGCCGTACTTGGCCTTCAACCAGGGCCAGAAGGTGGTCACCGCCGCGTCGGACAGCAGAATCGGGCGGCCTTTCAGGTCGGCGAGCGTGGAGACGCCCTGCCCGGGGTGCGCGATCAGCACCTGGGGGTCCTTCTGCATGAAGGCCGCCACCGCCTTAACCGGCGCCTGCTCCTGGGCCAGGTTGAAGACGATGAAGCTGTTGGAGCCCATGCCCATCTCGACCGCGCCGGCGGCCAACAGCTGGGGCACGTTCACCGCCGGGCCGCCCTGGACGATGGTCACATCCAGCCCGCGCTTCTTGTATTCGCCGGTGGCTAGGGCCTCGTAGAAGCCGCCGTGCTCGGCCTGGGCGCGCCAGTCTGTGGCGAAGCGGATCGGGGTCAGGCCCGCGGCGGATGCCGAGCCGGATGTGCTCGCCGCCTTCTTACCCGGAGAACAGGCAGCCAGCGCCGCCGCCCCGGCCGTGAGCAGAACCTCGCGACGCCTCATGTTGCCTCTCTTTTGCCCAGAGTCTGAGGTTAGGACAGGCGGACGGGATTGTCGAAAAACTTGACGCGGCCGGCCGGGAACAGCCGGCGCCCCTCGGCGTTGAGGTCCCGTACAAGGACGTCCAGTTATGGCTTTTGATGCTTCCGCTTCGCCGCAACCCCAGTCGCCGCAGACCGTCGGCGGAACGCAGCGGCG
Source organism: uncultured Caulobacteraceae bacterium (assembly GCA_903929535.1). Classification (GTDB taxonomy): domain Bacteria; phylum Pseudomonadota; class Alphaproteobacteria; order Caulobacterales; family Caulobacteraceae; genus BOG-938. The sequence goes on from CAIYVC010000084.1 coordinate 10,413, forward strand.
GCGCTGGCCTCCCCTCAGCCTCGGCGTGTTCAACTACGACGGCGAGTGGAAGGTCTATTCCCAGTTCGAGCCTGCCCTCCCTTGCGCCAGCCGCGATCAGGCGGTGGTGGCGGCGGAGACCCGCGCCTTCGAAGCCCTGCGCTGCGGCCAGCAGGTCGAGCTGTTCGTGCAGGACGAGAACGGCGAACTGCGGCAGTCGGCCATCGCCCCCCAATAGACCCCGCGGCGTGTCCACCTACTGCCCGTAATAGCCCCCCGCTGCATAGCCGTAGGGATACTGCTGTTGCTGCTGCGGGTAGGCCTGTTGCTGCTGTTGTTGCTGCGGCGCATAGGGCTGCTGGTACGGCTGCTGGCTGTAGGCCTGCTGCCCATATTGCTGCTGCGCGTACTGCTGTTGCTGCGGAGCCGGCTGCGGCTGGGCGTAACGCGGATCCTGATAAGGCGCCTGGCTGTAGGCCTGATCGTTCTGCGCGTAGACCGGCGCGGGAGCAGGGGCCGGAGCCGGGGCGCGGGCGGGCGGCGCATAGGTCTGCGGCGGCTCCACATAGGCGGGCGGGGCGGCGGCGTAGCGTTGCGGCGCGGGCGCCGGCGTGTCGTCGTCATCGCGGTCCTGGGGACGCAGGCCGGGGCGGCCATAGGCCTGCGCCTGCTCGGGACCATAGGCGTCGGCGCGCTGCACGAGCAGGGCAGGCGGAGTCAGGGGCAAGCCCGAGCCGTTGGCGGCGGCGGACACGCAGGAAGCGGTCTCGCCCACAGCGTGGCGGCCGGTGCAGTAGACGTCCTCATAATTAGGACCGGCCACAGCCAGGCACTGGTTCAGGTTCAGCTTGGCCATCTTCAGGCAGTCGGCGCTGGTGGCGTCATGCAGCAGGGCTTCGAAGCTGGCTTCGTTGCCATCGCCGGTGCGGCCCATGATGGCCAGAGCGGCCAGGGCCAGGCCGCGCGCTACGTCCGGTGCGGTCGAAGAGGTCTGGGACACGGGGATCGGGGCGGCCTGCGCTGTGGGCACGAGGCTGTCCAGCAGGCGTTCCTTGGCCGAGACGGTGGAGGCGCGGGGCTGAATGGCGGCGCCCTTGGCGTCGCTGAGCACCGTCCTGGGATCGATCACGGGGTCTTTCGACCAGGCCTGACCCTGCACGTCGTAGGCCGCCTGGGTGATCGACTTGCCGGCGGCGGTCAGGGCCGCGCCCTGGGCGCGCAGGGCGCCGGTCACGTCGGCGGCGGCATCATTGGCGCCGCGCACTTGCAGGACGGACGCAGGGGAGGCGGTCAGCCGGTCGGCAAATGCGGGATCGCGCTGGCTCTTCACACCTTCGACAAAAGCGTCGTTGCGCAGGGCCAGGAGGGCGGCGTAGGCGACGATGCCTTCTTGAAGCTGCTGCGGCTGATAGGCGGCGCCGATGCGCACGGCCTTCTGCACGGCGGCGGCGTCGCCGAACCTGGCGTCGATGGCGGCGGCGCGGCGGACATAGGTCTCATAGGCGCTGGCGGCGTCGGTGACCCGCTTGCCCAGGACGGCGAAGAAGGCGGTTTCTTCCGGGGTCAGGGCTGCGAGCGGCGGCGCCTTGGACTCGGTCAGAACCTTGATCACGGGGGACTCGGTCCGGGCGGGAGCGGGCTGGGCTACGGGTTCGGCGGCGGGCGCCGGTGCGGCGGGAGCCATGACCATGACCGGGGCGGTGAAGCTCGCGGCCGGTGCGTCATCGTCGTCGCCCCCGGCGGCAGGGACGGCGTAGACCGGAGCCTCGCGCACCTGGACCTCGGCGTGGGCCTGACCGGCCAGGCCAACGAGCAGCGCGACTGCGGCGCAGCCATTCAACAACGACTTCATGGCGAAGGCCCCCACGACCAGAATTACTGCGCGAAGGCACAGTAAATAGAGCGGTAACTACACTGTACCGCTGGCGATTAAGTTATTAATTTACTCTACACGTAGCGTCGAAAACGGAAAGTGGAATTTTTGAACAGTTTAGATAAGTGCGGCAATCAGTAACAATTCGGATTTGTTGTCTGAACGGGACATGAACCGACCCTAACTGCGACAACCTGCCGCAGTTTCGCCGCGTTTCGGCCTTGGTGTCGTCAGACGGGAGCGGGGACCGCTCGGGGGCGGAAGGCGCGGCGGGCGCAGAGCAGTCCGCCACAGGCGCCGACCGCCATCATGCCGGTCATGGGCAGGGCGGTGCCATTGGCCAGAGCGGCCACCAGACCCGAACCGAGCGCGGCTGATCCAAACTGCAGGAAGCTGAGCAGTGCGGATGCGGTTCCCGCCACCGCGGCGTGGTCGCGCAGAGCCAGAACCACGCTTGGGCCGCCCACCAGGCCGAAGCAGGCCAGGAAGACGAATAGGGGCCCGATCAGCACCGGCACGGTCAGGTGATGGCTGAGGGCCGCGCCCAGCAAGAACAGGGAGGCGAGGGTCTGAACCATAGCGGCGAACAGGATCAGCTGTTCAGGCTTGAACCGGCGCATCAACCGGGGCGCCAGCTGAGCGCAGCCGATGAAGCCGACCGCGTTGGACGAGAAGATCACGCTGTAGAACCACGGAGAGAGGTTGTTCATAGTCATCAGCACGAAGGCCGAACCAGCGATATAGGCGACGAAGCCGAACTGCATGCAGGCCAGGGTCAGCACCGCCCCCATGAAGCTGCGGTCCAGCGACAGGCGGCCATAGACCTTGAAGGCGTCCTGCAGCCGGCTGCCGGCGCGCGCCTCCGCGTGGCGGGTCTCGGGGATCAGGAACATCACGCCGGCGCAAAGCAGGCCATGGCAGGCCGCGAACCAGAAGACCGAGCGCCACGGCTCCACCGAGATCAGGGTCGCCCCCATCATCGGGGCGAGGATCGGGCTGAGGCCGAGCACCAGCATACGCAGGGCCAGAAGGCTGGCGGCCTGCATGCCGGTGTACCTGTCACGGATGATCGCCGAGGAGATGGCGATGGAGGCGCCGGCGCCCAATCCCTGCAGCACCCGCCCCGCGATCAGCAGGTGGACGTTGGAGGCGAACGAGCAGGCCAGGGAAGCCGCCACATAGAGCAGAAGCCCGAAGATGATCGGCGGACGCCGGCCGATCCGGTCCGAGATCGGGCCGTAAAGGGGCTGGCTGACCGTGAGGCCAATGAAGAACGCCATCATGCTGGCTTCCACCTGGCCCTGGGTCGCGTGCAGGTCGCGCGCGATGGACGGCAGGGCCGGCAGATACATGTCGATCGCCAACGGGCCCGCGGTGCTCAGCACCCCAAGCACGAAGCCGAAACGGGCCATGGTTCTGTCCAAGGAAGCTCCTGTGGCGGCCTGAGGGCGGAGGATGGGAGTTCCGGCGGAATCGCCCTCTGCGACTCTTCCTTACACTAGGAGGTTACAGGACGGTTCGCTCCGGTTAGGCTACGCCACCGATTCAATCCAACGGGAGAAAACAAATGGCCGACGCAAAAAAGCCCAATGCGCTGCAGCAGCCCCTGACCCCCTCCGCTGAACTGGCCGCCGTCGTCGGTTCGGCCAAGCTCGCCCGCGGCGAAGTGGTCTCCAAGATGTGGGAATACATCAAGAAAAACAATCTTCAGAACCCCGCCAACAAGCGTGAAATCCTGGCCGACGCCAAGCTGAAGCCGATCTTCCACGGCAAGGACGCGGTCAGCATGTTCGAGATGAACAAGCACCTCGCGCAGCACCTGAAGTAGGCTTTTCCGCCTAAGGGCCGGGGCCCGGAGCGGGCGGCGCTGAGCGCCGTGATTCGCTTCGGGCCTCTGGTCCGACCTCACGATCCGCCGTTTCAGGATCGTTTTCGCCAGTCCGATGGCGAGTCCAGCGCCCCGATCGGGCGCTTTTTCAGTATCTGAAATCCTCAACCCACCGTTCTGGGCGTGCCCAGGATGACGCCTTTGGGCGGCGCGGCGGGTCCGCCCAAGGGCTCGGTCAGCAGGGGATAGAGCGACGCCGCCAGCAGCAGCGCCATGGCGATGTTGAACACGCGCAGCGTCCGTCCCTGCTTCAGGAACCGCTTGATGGCCGCGCCCGATGAGGTCCAGGCCAGGGAGCAGGGGATGTTGATCAGCACGAACAGCGCCGCGATCAGGGCCACGTCGCTCAATAGCCGGTCAGGTCGCGCGTAGGTCGTCACCGCGCCCAACGCCATCACCCAGGCCTTGGGGTTGATCCACTGGAAGCCCATCGCGCCCAGGAAGCTCATTGGCTCTCCGGTGGTCACCGCGCTGCCTACGCCGGTGGCCTTGGCCATGCGCCAGGCCAGCAGCAGGATATAGGCCGCCGCGCCCCAGCGCAGCACGATGTAGAGCCACGGCGCCGCGCGGAACACGCCGGCCACCCCCAGCCCCACCGCCAAGGTCATCAGGCCGAAGCCGAGGCAGACGCCGGCCATGTGCGGCGCCGTGCGCTTGACCCCGAAGGTCACGCCGGACGCCATCATCATCAGGTTGTTGGGGCCGGGCGTGATCGACGAGACGAAGGCGAACAGCAGGAAGCCGGCGAGCAGGGTGGGGGTCATGGCCGGACGCTAGCGGTCACCCGCAAAAGCACAAGGGGCCCGGACTGGCGTCCGGACCCCTTGCTTGTCGTCGTCAATGGAAGTCGGGCGATCAGGCTTCCATGGCCTTGACCGCGGCGACCGCGGTGATCCGCTTGGGCATGTGCCGGCGGATCAGCAGGATCGAGACCAGGCTGAGGGCCATGGTCACAGCGAAGCCGATGAAGAAGCCGTGCGGTCCGGCCGCGTCCAGCAGATAGATGCCGAACAGCGGGCTGACGATCGAGCCGAGGCGGCCGATGCCGACCGCCCAGCCGATGCCGGCCCCGCGCATTTCCGTCGGATAAACGAAGGCAGCCAGGGCGTACATCGTGGTCTGCACGCCGTTGATCAGGCCGCCCTGCAGGGTGATGGCCAGCAGCAGCGAAGTCGTGGGCAGGGCCGGATTCAGCGGGATGACGCTGAGCCAGATCGCCGCCAGGACCGAACCGGCGGCCATGACCACCAGAGCGCCCTTGGAGCCGAAGCGGTTGAAGCAGGCCGCGCCGCCCAGCGCCGCGGCGATGCCACCGACGTTGAACCACATCAGGCTGGAGCCGGTCAGCGAGCCCGGATATTTGGCCGCGCCGAGGATTGCGGGCAGCCAGTTGATCACGCCGTAGACGCTCAGCAGAGTGAAGAACATCGCGCCCCACAGGCCGATGGTGTCGATCTTGTACTCGACGCCGAACAGGGTGCCGAGCGTGACCTTGGTCTTGATCTGCGGCTTGTCGAGGCTGTCGACGACCTCGGCCTTAGGGTCGATCGGGTTGCCGAACTTGGCCATCAGCTTGTCGAGATCGGCGCGGCGCTCGGGCCGCACGGCCAGATAGCGGGGCGATTCCGGCAGGACGAAGAACATGATCACGGCGATGGCCACCGGAATGGCGCCGCTCAGCAGGTAGAGGTTCTGCCACTGCTCGGCGGGGACGCCCGCGGCGATGAAGCCGCCCAGGGTGCCGCCGATCGGGATGCCGACGATGCCGCTGGTGACGGCCAACGCGCGGTTGCGGGCGGGGGTCAGTTCAGCCAGCAGGGCCGTGGCGTTGGGCATGCAGCCGCCCAGGCCCAGACCGCCGATGAAGCGCAGCGGATAGAGGGCCGGAACGCTGCCGATGAAGGCGATGGCCAGGGTCGGCACCGCGAACAGCAGCACGCAGGCCATCAGTGTCGGACGCCGCCCGGCCTTGTCGCCGAGGATGCCGAACGCGATGGTGCCCACCGCCATGCCGGCGTAGCCCACCACCTGGACCCATTTGAAGTCTTCGCGGGTCACGTGCCACATCTTGATCAGCATCGGGATCGACAGGGCCAGCGCCTGGTTGGCGAAGCCGTCGAGGATGATGGCCAGGGCGGAAATCAGGACCGCGAGTTTCTGGAAATTACTCCATTTGCCGGCGTCGATCGCCCGGCTGATATCCATGACGTTGGTACCGGCTTTGGAAGTCGCCACGCCGTCCCCCCCTTTGATTTTGCTTCGAGCTCCGGCGCGTTTTCGCACCGTTGGCTCTAGTGATGGCCCAATTCAAAGCGTTTGGCGAGGCCAAGCGTCGGGGAACACCCAGGCGCGAGCCCGGCTAGGCGCGCGGCGAGAGGCTGGCGCGGCCGGACAGGTTGAAAAACGCGATCACGAGCGCCAGCGCCGTCAGATGGGATCCCAGATCGATCAGGGTGATGTCGAACGGGTGGAAGAACTGCAGGACGAAGGCGGCCACCCCCGCCACGCCCACCGCCCCCAGCGTCGCCACAAGACGCGGTTGCAAGGGTTTGGCGCGGCGCAGGTTGAACATGAGAAGGCCCGCCATCGGCACGCCCACCGCCAACAGGAAGACGAAGCAGTGGCTGCTCTCGCCCAGATGCCAGCCCTGCTGGGTCTGCTCGGCCCAGTCGCGCCAGCATCCCAGGCCGCTGAGGCCCATCCAGAGCGCGGCGAAGGGTGCGGGCAGCAGGGCCCAGGCGCGGTCACGGTCCGGCACGCTCAAATGGAAGGCGGCGATCACGCCGGCGACGCCGGTGGCCAGGGTGGCGAACAGCTCCAACGCGAAGCGCGGGTCCGAGGCCCGGGCGGCGAAGACGGGCAGGTTGGACAGCTTCAGGATCAGTGCTCCGCAGATCAGCGCCACCACGCCCAGCCACAGCAGCGCCCGCGCCATGGGCGGGGCCAGGCGGCGCACGGGCTCGGCGGAGGCCGTCAGCTGGGCGATGAGGTCTTCGGTCTCGCGGCTCATTCGGACACCCCGGCGCGCAGGCGCAAGGCCTTGATCGCCCGATGCACGCTGACCTTCAGCGCGCCGACCGACTGACCCGAGACCTTGGACGCCTCCAGCAGGGACATCTCCTTCACCTTCACCAATTCCAACGCCTCGCGCTGGGCGGGCGGCAGGTCCGCCACCATAGCCGCCAGGGCCTGGGCTGCGTCACCCGCATCGAGTTCCTTGTTCGCCGCAGGGTCGGCAAAGGTTTCAAACGCGCGATCATCTGATGTCTCGTGCGCGCCCAAGCGCACCCGCTTGCGCAGGGCGTCGATGGAGCGGCGGTCGCAGATGGCGGCCAACCACGGCGTGAAGGGCCGGGCCGGGTCGTAGGTGTGGCGCACCCGGTGAACGGTCAGGAGCACGTCCTGAATGATGTCCTCGCAGCGGTCCGCATCGCGGCAGCGCCGCCGGGTCAGCACCCGCAGGAACGGCAGAATTTCGCGCAGCAACTGGGCATAGGCGGCGTGGTCGCCATCCTGAGCACGTGCCATCCAGCCGGACCAGATGCGGTCTTGGGCGCGGCCGTTTTCGGCGGTCGGCGCGGCCTGCATGGCTCTTCGATTCTCTCCCGCCCCGAAGCATTTGGAGCATCGTGTAACCTTTGCCGCCGCGCAACGAACAACTGGATGCGGGGCGATGAGGCTCCGCTCAACGCACTGCCCCTAAACAGAGGAAATACCCCATGAGCCCCATCAAGACCGGCGCCACCGCCATCCTCGGCGCCTTCGCCCTCTCCACCCTGGCCGCCGGCGTCGCCTCGGCCGCCGGCCCCGTCGCCATGCCGGCGGGCGCCGAGAAGTGCTACGGCATCGCCAAGGCCGCCAAGAACGACTGCGCCGCCGGCGCCCATTCCTGCGCCGGTCAGGCGACCAAGGACATGGACAAGACCTCCTTCGTCTACCTGCCCGCCGGCGCCTGCGCCAAGATCGCGGGCGGCTCGACCAAGGCCGGCTAAGCGTAAGTCAGGGCTCAAGGACCGGCGTCATGGCTTCGCACAGCATCTCCCAACTGTCGTCGTCGGACGCCGCGTCCGCCCGCTCGCCCATTCCGGCCGCGGCCGGGATCGGGCTGCGCCTGCAGCATCACGCCCATGTGCGCCGCGAGCGCCCTGAGGCCGCGTGGCTGGAAGTCCATCCGGAAAACTACATGACCCCCGGCCGAGCCGATGAGCTGCTCGCCTTCGCCGATCACTACCCGCTGTCACTGCATGCCGTGGGCCTGTCGCTGGGCTCCGCCTGCGGTGTCGACGCCGATCATTTGCGGCGCCTGGCCGAGCTTGAGCGCCAGGTGCGGCCGGATCTGATGTCCGATCATCTATCGTGGAGCGCGGCTGCGGATCAGGGCGGTCTCGTGGTCCTGCCTGACCTTCTGCCGCTGCCCTATACGCAGGAGGCGCTGAACGTCGTGACCGCCAATATCGACCATGTGCAGGGCGTGCTTGGCCGCAGGCTTCTGATCGAGAACCCCTCCACCTACCTGCAGTTTTCCCAGTCCAGCCTGAGCGAGGCCGAATTCCTTTGCGCCCTGGTGCGCCGGACGGGCTGCGGCGTTCTGCTGGACCTCAACAACATCCACGTCAGCGCCATGAACCAGGGGATCGACCCCGCTTCCGCGCTCGGCGAATACCTGGCCTGGATTCCCCATGAGGCGATCGGCGAGATCCATCTGGCCGGCCACGCGGTCCGCGACCTGGAAGGCGGTGGTCAGGTGCGGATCGACGATCACGGCTCGCGCGTCTGCCCCGACGTCTGGGGCCTCTATCACACCGCCGTCCGCACGCTGGGCGCCCGGCCGACCCTGATCGAATGGGACACGGATATCCCCGCCTTCACGGTCCTGCAGGACGAGGCGGCCACGGCGCAGAGCTTCCTCGACCGCGTCCGCACACGGGAGCTGGCGCATGCTTGACCTCGGGTCTCTGCAAAAGCAGATGGCCGCCGCGCTTCTGGATGGCCGTTTCGACGTTTTGGAAGGTCAGGTCATGGCCGGCCCGGTCGGCGCGGCGGAGGCTTTCGGCCTGCACCGCAACACGGTCCGCTACGCTCTGACCAATGCCCTGCGCCTGACCTTTCCCACCGTCGACTCACTGGTCGGCGAAGCCTTCTTCGATCAGGCTGCCCTGGCTTTCGTCGCCGAACACCCACCCACCCGGGCCTGCCTCACGGGTTACGGCAGAGACTTTCCAGATTTCCTGGCCTGCTATCCGCTGGCCGCCGGTCTGCCCTATCTGGCGGATGTGGGGCGGCTGGATTTCGCCGTCGAAGAGGTGGGCGGTTGCGCGCTGGGGCGCGATGGTCCGGTGTTGGATCTGGGCGAAGCCGTGATGACCCTGGACGCCTCCTTGCGGGTATTGCGCCTGGACGCGCCCGCCGCTGCGATCCGCGACGCGCTGGAAGGCGGCGATGACGGGGCCTTGGCCGCGATAGACCTGAATCCCCGTCCCCGTAGCCATGCCCTCTGGCGGCGCCCCGAAGGCGCGGCCATCCGCCCACTCAGCCCCGTGTCGGCGGCATTCTTGGAAGGAATTCTTGCCGGAGCGTCCGCCGAGGACGCCCTGACCGCCGCGCTCGCCACGGGTTAAGACCCCGGCGCCCTGCAGTCCGAAATTTTCGCCGCGCCGTTCGCGCGCCTCACCGCCCGTTCCAACCTGGAAACAGCCCGATGAAATCGCCCGCCGCCCTTGTCCGCACCGCCATCGCCGCGCTGGACAGCGTGCCCTATTCCGTCATCGCCCTGATCGCGCGCGCGGCGACCTTCAGCGTCTTCATCCGTTCGGGAACCCAGAAGCTGTCGGACTGGAGTTCGACCCTGCTGCTGTTCCAGAACGAGTACCACACGCCGGTCCTGCCCCCCGTCATCGCCGCCTACACCGCCACGGCCATGGAGCTGGGCTGCTCCAGCCTGATCCTAGTGGGATTGGCGACGCGGGTCAGCACGCTTCTGCTGCTGGGCATGACGGCGACCATCCAGCTGTTCATCTACCCCGACGCCTGGCCGACCCACATCCAGTGGCTGGCGTTCATGATCTTGATCGTCCTGCGCGGTCCCGGCGCCTGGTCGCTCGACGCGCTGATCGGGCCGCGCCTTCTGGGCCGGGAGTCGACGGCTAACGCCTAGGCGCCGCCTGCCATTCCCGCACGGCGCCAAGCCCAGCGTTTGGATCAGCGGCCATTGTAGCCGCCGGCCATGGCAAAGTAGCCATGACAATTATCTTGTATACATAACTGATTGACAGCCTCCGGCCTCGGTGCAAAATAACTTGCGCTTGAGAAGTAGTTTGATGAGTCAAGTTCGAGACGCATCGCACCCGTTTCGCCGGAAACACAAATTAGAGATAGCATAAATTCAGGCTGGCTCTGAAAACACATTCAATATCATAGATTAAATCCGGTATCGGCATGTCTGAAGGGTAAATTCAGCCCCGACACCGTTAGAGAATATCAAACATAAGATCCTTCAATCAAAGAATTGAAGGTAATCACATAGAGGGGAGATACATGTTTCATTCAAAATCATCTCGCGCCGCATTGTTCGCGGGCACGGCATTGACGGTGGCCCTGGTGGGTTCGGCCGCATTCGCTCAGGCGGCGCCGGCTTCGTCCACGGGCCTTGAAGAAGTGGTGGTCACGGCCACCCGTCAGGTCGACACGGTCAACCGCGTCGCCCTCAGCATCGCCGCCGTGACCCAGTCGACGCTGGACGCTCAAGGCCTCAAACAGGCTTCCGACCTGACCCGCACCGTCCCCGGCCTGACCGCCACCGTGACGCAGGGCGGCGCCGCGACCTTCGCTATCCGCGGCATCGTGGCCTCGGTCGGCGCGGCCACCACCGGCGTCTATCTGGACGACACCTCGCTGACCAAGCGCAACAACGCCGGCGTCAGCCAAAACCCCGGCGCTCCGACCCCGGTCCTGTTCGACCTGGAACGGGTCGAGGTGCTGAAGGGGCCCCAAGGCACGCTGTACGGCGGCTCGTCGGAAGGCGGCACCATCCGCTTCATCACGCCCCAGCCCAGCCTGACCCATTACTCCGGGTCCGCCCGTGCGGAATTCTCCGGCTACACCGGCGGCGGCGCGCCCTCCTACGAGTATGGCGCGGCCATCGGCGGCCCGATCGTGCAAGATAAGCTGGGCTTCCGTCTGAGCGGCATCATGCGCGACACCGGCGGCTACGTGAACCTGATCAACCCCTTCACCGGGGCTACGATCCAGCAGAACGACAACGAAAACAGGCAGTGGGCTCTTCGTGGCCAGGTGCTGTGGCAGATCACCGATCGCGCCACCGCCACCTTCTCCGCCTACCACACCGATACCTGGAACGCGGGCGGCAACGGCACCACCACCGACATCCACACCCCGACCGGCGCCATTGCTCCCGCCGGCCAGACCTTCAGCACGGCCGCCGTTTGCGACACCGTCGCGCGTCCCGCCACCGCGGTGGGCGCCTTCACGCCCCCGACCGTGGCCTGCCCGGCCACCGCCGTCCCCGGCCAGACCGTCAATGGCGTCTATATGCGCCCCGCGGCCACCTACGGGCCGTTCAACCTGGGCAAGCGTGACGCCCTGGCCACCGCGCAGTTGTCCGTGTCACCCGGCTACACCAAGCTGGACGTCGGCTCGATGACGCTGGACTACCATTTCGACCACATGAACGTGAAGTCGGTGACGTCCTACATTCAGGACCACGGCTATAGCGAAAACGCCGGCGGCGAGGACCCCACTCAGCAGCAGCGCACCACCATCGACACGGCCCACACCGGCTTCCCGCTGTTCCAGTTGGGCGGCGATTTCCCCGGCCACTTCCAGGGCCACAACTACCGCTGGGGCCTGGAACAGGAACTGCGCTTCTCTTCGGAACCGAGTCAGCGTCCGTTCAACTGGGTCGGCGGCCTGTATTTCGCCAACACCCGGCTGAACATCGCCTATCGCTATCGCAACCCGCAGGCCAATGCGGACCGCACCCAACAGCTGTTCCGTGGCATCAGCGCGCTGGACCGCTACGGCGTGGTCAACGACTGTAACTGCCAAGCCAGCCTGGACGCCAACATCCGTGACACCGAGTTCGCCGGCTTCGGCGAGGGCAACTACTGGATCACCGACAAGCTGAAGGCGACCGTGGGCCTGCGCGTCACGCGCACCGAGATCGAATACTACCAGCTGAACTACGGCCAGTTCTCGTCGCGCACCCCCACTTCGGTGGGTTCGGTGACCGCCGGCCAGGGCAACGACTCTCCGGTGACCCCGAAGTTCGCCTTGGAATACGACCTGCAACCCAACCAGATCGTCTACGCCTCGGCCTCCAAGGGCTTCCGGGCCGGCGGCGTGAACCCCGCCGTCAGCCAGTCCGTCTGTCAGACGGGCCTGGACCAGCTGGGCATCTCCGCCACCCAGATTCCGGCGGCCTACAATTCGGACACTGTGTGGAGCTATGAACTGGGCGGTAAATTCCGCCTGTTCGACAACAAGGTTCAGCTGAACGCGGCGCTGTATCAGATCGACTGGACCGGCGTGCAGTCCACCGTGACGATTGGCGGCTGCGGTCAGAGCTTCGTGGTCAACGGCGGCCGGGCGCAGAGCCGCGGCGTGGACCTGCAGGCCAACTTCCGTCCGATCGGCCCGCTGACCATCAACGTCAACGCCGGCTATGACGACGCCAAGTATCTGGATCCGGTGAAGGGTCCGGCCGCCCCCGGCGCCGCCGCCCTGCCGACCTTCCTGGCCGGCGACCCGCTCGGCGTGCCGACCTGGCAGCTGGCCGTGGACGCCCAGTACACCTTCCGCTTCCTGGGCAAGTACGACATGTACGTGCGCGGCGACGACCAGTTTCAGGGCGCATTCCTCTCTGGCCCCAGCTACGGCGTTTCGCAGTACAACCCCTACACCCGCAACATCCCGGCGATTAACACTCTGAACGCTCGCCTCGGGCTGAAGATGAGTACCTGGGATCTGAACGTATTCGCTCTGAACATCCTGGACTCCCGCACCGCGGTGGGCACCGGGGCGTCTACGGGCGGCCTGGCGGGCAACGGCATCGGGGCCTGTAACAACCCGCTGTCGGCGGCTCCGGGCGGCGCGTCCTGCTCGGCCTACACCACCTGGACGCCCTTCGTGAACCAGACCTACCAGCGCCCGCGCGTCGCCGGCGTGCAGGCCACCTATAAGTTCTAGTCTTGGAAATTGGGCGGCGCGCAGTTCGTTGCGCGCCGCCCGCCTTGATCTGGGACCGGCGCGAACGTTCGCCGATTGTCGGGTTTTCGTTGCGGTCGCCGTCGTAAATGACGCCAATGGGCTATTATCGCCCAGCCCCCAAACCGGGCAGACCCGTCACCTTCAGGAATCCAGTGAGCAAGCTCGCCGCCAAAGCTGCATCCACGGCGCCGAGCGATGCTCCCGGCCCTACCTTGCCGGACAACATCGGCTTCCATATCCGCATCGTGCAGATGCGCATCTTCCGCGAATTTTATCGCAGGTTCGAGGGCTCGGGGGTCTCGCCGGGCACGCACACGGTGCTGGCCATCATCCGCGACAACCCGGGCATCCGTCAGCGCCAGCTGGCCGAGACCTTGATGGTGCGCGAGCCGAACATGACGCGTCTGATCCAGAGCCTGCAAGCCAGCGACCTGATCTCACGCCAGATCGATCGCAGCGACCGGCGCGCCTTCCACCTGTACCTGACGGCTGAGGGCGAGCGGTTGATGAGTTCGGTGGCGGAGCGGATCGATGCGCTGGAGGAGATGTTGCTGGGCGGGCTGTCACCCGTCGAGCGAAACGCTCTGCGCGGCCTTCTGAATCGCGTCCTGGAGAACATCGATCCATAACCTGGGCCAGACGATGCCCGCCAATCAGACCGGGAGATATCCATGAAACATCTGTTGAGCGCCGCCGTGCTCGCCTGCGGCCTGATGGCCGGCGCGCCGGCCTTCGCCGCCGACTATTCGGTGATCCATCTGGAAACCACAGTGAACGCCCCGATCGACACGGCCTGGGCCAAGATCGGCGGCTATTGCGCGATCCAGGACTGGATCAAGCGGCTGACGCCCTGCGTGATGACCGGCGACGGCGGCGTGGGCTCGATCCGCAAGCTCGGGCCGGCGGGCGCGGTCACCGAGGTTCTCGTGGCGGCGACCAAATATTCCTACACCTACGCCCAGCCCAACAACACGATCCTGTACCACGGCACCCTGGCCGCCGAGCCGATCGACAAGGGCCACACCAAGCTCCTCTACACCCTGATCTACGACCAGGAGCCGGACGGTACGCCTGAAGCCAAGGACAAGGACCGGGCCAATCGGACCAACAACTTCACCACCGGCCTGGCCAATATGAAGGCCATCGTCGAGGCCAAATAGGGTCCGCCGTCATGAACAACCACGGCCGCATGACCGCCCCGCCTTCCGACACCTACGCCATCGTCGACGTGCCGGAGAACTACGCCGAGGTGATCGGCCGTCACGGTCTGCACGGCGTGCATGTCGGGGCCTCGGAAGAGGAAAGCCCCTGGGTCCCGTTCGGCGACAACGCCGCCATCCGCCACCTGGGCTTCGACGTGCGCAACAACATCTACAGCAACGTGCTGTGGATCAAATCGCCAGGCGTGATCGGCACCCACAAACATCGCGGCACGGTGGTGATGACCTGCCAGGAGGGCTCGGTCCGCTATCTGGAATATGACTGGGTCGCCGGCCCCGGCAGCTTCATCTACGAGCCGCCCGGCCTGGTCCATACCCTGGTCACCGATCATCCGCAGGGGGTCAAGTTGTTCGGCTGGATGCAGGGGCCGATCGAGTTCTATGACCCGCAGGGCGCCTTCGTGGAAACCATCGACGTCTGGTGGTTCATCAACCACTACGAGACGCACTGCCGCGAGCACGGCCTGCCGATCAACCAGAAGCTTTATCTCTGACTCCGCCCATCCTCGCGGACGGGGATGAGCGGATATCGGAGGTCGTGCGGCCTACTTCCCGGGCTTGTACGGCGCCCCGGCCGAGGACTGGATCTTGGCGAACAGCGGGATGTCCTTCACGTCAGGGGAATCCAGCTTGAAGGTCTTGATGTAGGCGTAGATGTCCATCGCCTGACGGTCGCTGATGGCGATGGCCGGGAAGGTGGGCATGCTGGTCGACGGGATCATCGGGGCATAGGAGCCGCGGTCGCGCAGGAAGGCAAGGAAGGTCTTCGGGTCGGCGATGATGGGGCTGTTGGTGCCCACCAGGTTGCGGGCGCCGGTCTGGCCCTGGAAGCCGTGACAGCCGTAGCAGGTGTTGTTGTAGTAGAGCTGCTTGCCGCGCACGGGGTCGCCGGGGGGCTGGGCGGCGACGGCTCCGGCAAATGCTGCGAAGACGGCGGCCATGGCGGCGGCGCGAAGGGTCTGGGATTGAATCATGTCCGTTTTCCTCAGCGCGGCTGTGTGACGACGTCGATCATGTAGGGTCGACCGCTTTTCACCGCGTCGATGCCCCGCTTGAAGGCCGCCTGAAGCAGGGTGGGATCCTCGATGGGGCCCTCGCCGGCCACGCCATAGGCCTCGGCCATCTTCTTGTAGTCGATGAAGGGGTCGCGCAGGGTCGAGCCGATGGAGGCCCGGTCGGTGCCGCGCCCCCGCGCCCCGGCCATGAACTCCAGGAACATCAGCTCCTGATGCCAGGCGCGGTTGTTGTGCATGATGCTCAGCACCGGCAGGCGATGGTGGGCCTCGGTCCACAGCACGCCCGGTGTGAAGTTCATGTCGCCGTCGGTCTGGATGTTGACCACGAAACGGCCCTTGCCCCGGGCCGCCAGACCCGCGCCGCCGCAGGCGCCGGCGCCGTAGCCGATGCCGCCCGCCGGTTGCGGACCCAGGTAGCTGTAGGGCCGGTCATGCGCCCACAGGGCGGCGTGGTGGCCGCCGGAGAAGGCGGTGGGGCTGGCCAGGCACCAGTCTTCGTTTTCCAGCAGGGGCCACAGCTCGGCGTAGATGCGGAACAGGCTGACCGGGCTGTTGTCCCAGCCGGTCTTCTTGGCGGCGAAAGCCTTGGTAACCGCGGCCTGGGAGGCCGTGCGGTTGGCCGGGGCGTGAGCCTGGGCGCGGGTCGAGGCGGCCCTCTTCTGCGCGGCGGTCAGGCCCTTCTGCACCGCCGCGATCAGCAGGGGCAGAGAGGCCTCGGCGTCTACCGGATAGACCTCGGAGGCGACCTTGCCCCGCGCAGGCCGGTCCGTGCGGCCGGGCTGGGTCGGAACCAAGCCGCCGAAGCCGATGCCGCCCTTGTCGCGGGTGGCCACTGTGGTTCCGATTTCCGGGCCGACGATGGCGGCGTCCGCCGCCTTGGTCTCAAGGCCCAGGATGAAGTCGTAGTCGGTCGCGGCGCCCGGCCCGCACAGAGGATGGCGATTGGGGAAGCTCATCGGTCCGGCGGTGGCCTGGGTCGCGGTCGAGGCGCCCACCAGTTCGGCCAGCTGGATGACCTGCTTCACACCCTCGGGCGTACGCAGATGGCCCACGGCGATGCGCGGGTTCTTGGCGGCCAGCAGCTTGGCGGCCAACGCTTCGGCGGTGGCGGCGTCGATGCCCTTGTTGACCGCCGGCTTGAAGGCCGGGACCTGCAGCGAGCCGGCCGCTTCCTTCTGGATTTCGGTGTCGAGGATCACCACGACCGGGCCGGTTGGGGCTGTGGTCGCCTGGCGGTAGGCTTCCTGCAGGGCGGCGAGCGCCTCAGGCAGGGTCTTGGGCTGGGCGTCCCACTTGGTGAAGCCGCGGATCATGGAGGCCATGTCGTCAGCGGTGTGGGCCTGGATGAAGCCCTTGTCGCGGCCGGCCAGGATGATCATCGGAACGCCGCCGTAATAGGCCTGGTAGATGGCCATGGAGGCGTGTTGCAGGCCTAGCGTGCCGTGCAGCAGGGCGACGAGGGGCTTGCCGGTGGCCCTGGCGTAGCCCGAGCCCATGTCGACCGCGGTCTCTTCATGCAGGCAGGTGACGAACTCCGGCATCGTGTTGGGCGGCGAGCCGTAGTTGACGATCGACTCCTGCAGCCCCTCGAACGAAGAGCCGTTGTTGGAGGTGACGAACTCTACGCCCATTTGCTTCAGCGTCTCGACCATCAGGTCGGAGCCCGGCCGCACCACGGTCTGTCCGGCGGGGCCGGCGGGCTCGACGGCGCCCGTCTCGCGGGCCAGCTGGGCGGCGGTCGGGGCGGGCACGGCGCCCGGCTTGGCGCCGCTTCCGGCGATGGTCTTGCCGCCGCTCTCCTGAGCCTCGGCCAGTCCCGGGATCGCCCCGGCGATGGTGGCCGCTCCGGCGGCGGCACCGGTCGCGGCGCCTCTCAGGAAATTGCGGCGGCCAACGAGCTTGCCGTTATCGGCGTCGTCCTTCGACATGATCTTTTTCCACCCATGGCCTTAGCCTGACGCCTTTGGGGCGCGGCTCAGCCTGATTGATTATGCCAGGCAACTACCGGCTGAACCGAGGGGACTCGTCAAGAGGTTGTTGCTTAGTCAACCACCCGCACAGCGCCCTTGGCAGCTGAGGTCGCGAAGGCCGCATAGGCGCGAAGCGCCGTCGACACCTTGCGCGGGCGCGCTGCGACGGGACCCCAGGGGGCATCGCCCTTGGCCCCGCGGCGCGCCGCCAGTTCCGCGTCCGGCACTCGCAGGTTGATGGTGCGGTTGGGGATGTCGATGTCGATGATGTCGCCGGGCTCCACCAAACCGATGGTCCCGCCTTCCTCCGCTTCCGGAGAGACGTGGCCTATGGAGAGCCCGCTGGTTCCACCCGAAAAACGGCCGTCGGTGATCAGGGCGCAGGCCTTACCGAGGCCTTTCGATTTCAGATAGCTGGTCGGGTAGAGCATCTCCTGCATGCCCGGTCCGCCGCGCGGCCCCTCGTAGCGGATCACCACCACGTCGCCGGCCACAACCTTGCCGGTCAGGATGGCCGACACGGCGTCGTCCTGGCTTTCGTAGACCTTGGCCGGACCCGAGAATTTCAGGATGCTGTCGTCCACCCCGGCGGTCTTCACGATGCAGCCGTCGACCGCCAGATTGCCGGTCAGCACGGCGATGCCGCCGTCATGCGAGAAGGGCGTCTCGGCGCTGCGGATCACGCCGCCCACGCGGTCCAGATCCAGCTCGTCCCAACGGCGGCTCTGGCTGAAGGCGGTCTGGGTCGGCACGCCGCCGGGGGCGGCGCGGAAGAACTCCCGCACGCTCTCGGAATTGCTGCGCGAGATGTCCCAGCGGTTCAGGGCGTCGGTCATGGTCGGGCTGTGCACGGTCGGGCATTCGCCGTGGATCAGGCCGGCCCGGTCCAGTTGGCCGAGAATGGCCATCACGCCGCCGGCGCGGTGAACGTCTTCCATGTGCACGTCCGACTTGGCCGGGGCGACCTTGCACAGGCAGGGCGTCTCACGCGACAGGCGGTCGATGTCGGCCATGGTGAAGGGCACCTCGCCCTCGTAGGCGGCGGCCAGCAGGTGCAG
>CAIYVC010000085.1 GCA_903929535.1 uncultured Caulobacteraceae bacterium
ATTCCAGGGCGGTGAGCGCCACCACCATACTGAGCGATAGGGCCGCGCCGGGGATGCCCAGCAGCCGCAGGCCGCCGCCGGCCGCGAAGGCGCCCAGGGCCACCACGAAGCCGGCGAAAACCTTCAGCGCCACGTGCCCGCCCAGCATATTGCCGAACAGACGAAGGGTGAGCGTCAGCGGACGCACAAGGAAGGAGATGATTTCGATCAGCACCAGGAAGGGCAGGATCGCCACCGGCACACCCGACGGCACGAACAGCTTGAAGAAGCCCAGGCCGTTCTTGATGAAGCCGACGACGATCACCAGGCCGATGGTCACCACGGCCAGAGCCGCGGTCACCGCCACCTGCGAGGTAGGCGTGAACATGTGCGCCAAGCCGAGGAAGTTCAGCAGGCCGAACAGGTTCATGAACATGATGAAGGTGAAGAGCGTGAACACGAAGGGGAAGTACTTCTTGCCTTCGTGACCGATCATGGAGGAGGTCAGGCCTTCGACCAGACCATACATGGCCTCGCCCACCGCCTGGGTGCGCCCCGGCACCACTTGGCCCTTGGCCGCGACGGCGAAGAAGGCGCAGATCGCCACGGCGGCGATGGCCATGGCCACCACCGAATTGGTGATCGACAGGTCCAGCAGACCCAGACCCGGAACACTGACCGGGGGCAGGTTGACCACCTTCTCGATGGCGAACTGGTGCAGCGGATCGATCGCAGCCATCGGTCCTATAAAGTCCCTTCACCCCAGGTCAGACAGCTGACCTTCAATTGTCGTCATCGTCGTCGAAGGGGACCGAATGAGCCGGCCCGGCCTCCTTGGACGCCTTGGCGCTCATCTGCCCGGCCTGCCGGACAATCACGAACACCGATGTCGCCAGCCCGACCAGCAGTCCCACGATCATGCCGAGGGGGCTGGTATGGACCAGCTGGTCGAACCCCCAGCCGAGGCCGAGGCCGCCCAGAACGCCGCCGATCAGTTCCGCCAGCAGCCGATACCCGTCGCCGGCCGATCGCGCGTCTTGATAAGCGTTTTTTTGCTCACGGCCAGCCGCAAATGCGTCCAGCCGTTGATCGAGGCGTTTGATCGCCTCTTCGCTCTTGTCGTCCGACTTGGGCATGCGTGAACGACACGGTTGAACGACCGCAGTGATCGACGCGGCCCGGCCAGATCGCGGCGGAACCTATAGGCCCCGCCGCAGCGCGTCAAGTTTGCGTGTATACGCCGTAAGCCATTGATTCGACTTCGACAAATCCACGCAAAAAATCAGCTGTCGATCGGACTCCACGATCCGGAGGTGATCGCCTTGGGCGAGTGACCGCCGCCATTGCCCTTGCCGGGGCCGCGGCCCCCGCCGCCGCGTCCGCGGCCATCGCCCCTGCCCTGCCCCTGGCCCTGCCCACCGCCGCCGCCGTTGCGGCCATGCGAGCCGGGATGGCCCTGGTTGCGGCCATGCGAGCGGTTGGGGCGGTTCGAATCACCACCCCGGCCTTCACCACCGCGCCCGCGTTGCTGCGGATTGACCGGGTCTTCGCGGTTGGCGTCTTTCGGAACCAGCGCGTCAGCCACGGCCGTGGCCTGAGCCAGAACCTTGTCGTTGCGGCGGTCGAAGGACGGGATGGTCTGGCGCGTGGTGCGCTGGATGTCCTTCAGCAGGTTGCGCTCGTCGTCACAGCACAGGCTGATGGCGACGCCGGTGGCGCCGGCGCGGGCGGTGCGCCCGATCCGGTGGACATAGGCTTCCGGCACATTGGGCAGCTCGTAGTTGATGACGTGGGTCACGCCGTCGACGTCGATGCCGCGCGCGGCGATGTCGGTGGCGACCATGGCGCGGCAGGCGCCGGCCTTGAACGCCGCCAGGGCTCGCTCGCGCTGAGCCTGGCTCTTGTCGCCATGGATGGAGGCGGACGGGACGCCCGAGGCCTCAAGATAGCGCGCCACCCGGTCCGCGCCGCGCTTGGTGCGGGTGAAGACAATGACGCGGCCCAGGGCCTTTTCGGCGAACAGTTCGGCCAGCAGGGCCCGCTTACGCTGGGCTTCCACGAAGAACAGGGTCTGCTCGACCTTTTCCACGGTGGTCGCCTGGGGCGTGACCGAGACCTTCTCCGGATTGCGCAGCAGTTCGCCGGCCAGCTTGCCGATCTCGCCCGGCATGGTCGCCGAGAAGAACAGGTTCTGGCGTTCCTTGGGCAGGTTGGAGACGATCTTGCGGATCGGCAGCACGAAGCCGAGATCCAGCATCTGGTCAGCTTCATCGAGGACGAAGATCTCGGTCTCGCCGAGATAGCAGGTCTTCTGCTGCAGGTGGTCGATCAGGCGGCCGGGAGTGGCCACCAGCACGTCCAGGCCATTGGCCAGAGCCTTGATCTGGGGATTGTACTTGGCGCCGCCGAACACCACCGCGACGGTGATGCCCATGTGACGGCCGTAAGAGCGGAAGCTCTCGGCGATCTGGGTGGCCAGTTCGCGGGTCGGGCTCAGCACCAGCACCCGGGCGCCGCGGCGCGGAGCCTTCTTGGGGTTGGCGGCCAGGCGATGCAGGATCGGCAGGGCGAACGCCGCCGTCTTGCCGGTGCCCGTCTGGGCGATGCCCAGCAGGTCCTTGCCCTGCATGACGAAGGGGATGGCCTGCGCCTGGATCGGCGTGGGCTGGGTGTAGCCTTCGGCGGTCAGCGCTTTCAGGAGCGGCTGGGCCAGACCGAGGTCGGTAAACTGAGTCAAAACGTAATCTTTCACATAGGCGCATGCGCAGCCGGATCCGTTGATCGGGCCGCGTTGCGCGGGGACTTGGGAAGCGCCCCGCGTGATCCTGGGCGATTTATGGATATCTAAGGGCGCTCGACAGGGCTGGATGCGGAGCTAGTTGCATCCCTCACGCGGCTGGAGCGCCTCGGCGTCATTGGCGACGCAGGGTGCATATGGGACTCAAGGGGTTAAAAGTCAAAGAATATCGGTGTGCAGTGCAAAACGCCGCAGCTACTGCGCAGAGCAGCGGACCCGCTGGCCCTGGCTGTCGGCGCCCGCCAGGGTCGAGCCGATCTGGGCCCAGACCGACCGCGCCTGGTCCTTAGACCGGCAGGTAAGCGCCCCCTGCTCCAGCTTGGATTGCGTCGCCTGGGCCTGGGCCTTCAGGCTGGCGAGCGGCGCGCACGCCCGCATGGCCGCAAGGAATGCCGCCATGTCCGCTCCGCATCCCTCTTCCTGGCCCTCGAGCGGCGGCGGCGGGACCGCGATCGCCGGCATCCGGTCCTGCACCTCGATCTCGTTGCAGGCGCCGAAGGCCGCCTCCTCGTCCTTGCGTGAGCGGGACAGGGCGCGGAACGTCTGGTTCACCTCCTGCCGCCCCTCGTTGGTCCTCGTGGCCAGGGCTGTCCAGGACGCCCCCTGCACGATCAGCCGCCGCGAGGCCGCCACCGCCGTCCGCTGAGGCGGGGTCAGGGTCTGGGGGTCGGCTATGGGGCTCGGCAGTTCTCCGGACTCCTGCATTCGCACCGCCTCCAGCGCGTAGGCCGCCGCGCACAGGGCGTTGGAGGGCGCCTGGGTCGCCAAAGTCGCGCTGATGAGAAGCGAGATCATGCGGTGACGCTACCGCGCCTGCCGGCGGATGCAACCGGCTTGGCCGCCGCCGTTTACCGCGCCCGCGTCCGATTGCTATCCTGGCCGCGATGACTCAAGCCGACGCCTATGTTTCGCCGCGCAAAATCGCCGACATCGAGCGGTTGAGGGGGCTCGCCGCCCTGCTGGTGGTCATCTGCCACATCGCCGGCACCTTCTATAACCTGAACATCACCAGCCCCCTGCCCGGCCGGGTGTTCGGCTGGATCGGCGCCTGCGGGGTGGCCCTGTTCTTCGTCATCAGCGGCTTCTGTATTCGCCTGCCGGAAGCGCGCGCCCTGCACACGCATGGCAAGGTGAGGCTGGATGTCCGCGAGTTCCTGATCCGCCGTTTCCTGCGGATCGCCCCGCCCTACTGGATCGCCCTGATCGCCTCTATCGGCGCGGGCTACCTCTACAAGACCCAGCAGATCGACGGCGCCCACAGCCCCCTGGACATCGCTACCCACGTCCTGGTCCTGCACAGCCTGTTGCCGAGCACCTTCTACACGATCAACGGCGTCTTCTGGACGATCGGCATCGAGGTGCACTTCTACCTGGCCTACATCCTGTTCGCGAACCGGCCCGCGCGGGTGTGGATGGCGGCGGCGCTGCTTGTCCTGGCGCTGGCGGCCTATGGGGCGGCGTCACGGCTGATGGCGATGGACAATCCCTGGCGCACGGTCGGCCAGCAGTTCTTCATCACCTCCTTCTGGCAGTGGTACATCGGCGCCCTGATCGCCGACTGGTGGGTCAAGCGCCCGCGCACGGGGCCCGGCCTGCTGCTGTGGCCGGCGCGGATCGTCCTTTTCGTCTTCACCCTGGCCTTGGGCCTGACCGACCCCAAGGTAGCGGGGCTGCATATCAACGGCTGGATCCTGCCTTGCGCCGCTGCCGTCCTGGTCCTGCTGTTCGTGATCCGGCCCGCCGGCGCGGGCGAGGACTCCCCTCTGCTGGAGCCCGCAAACGTCCTGGGGCGGGCCTCCTACTCGCTCTACCTCTTTCACCCCGTCGCCCTGTCGATCGGAGCCTTTGCGGTAGCGGGGCGGGGCTGGCCAGTGTGGGTCGGGGCGGTGATCAGCCTGTTCCTGGCCCTGGCCTTGGCCGCCGCCGCTTACGGCCTGATCGAGAAGCCGCTGCTGGCCTGGCGGGCGCGCCTCCGGAAACCTTCGGCCCCTCCGCGTGAAGCCGCCGTCGCCTAGGCGTAGTAGAAGGCCAGCCAGCCTTCGGGCCTGAGCCGCCAGCCGTCCAGCGCATCCCGTGTCGCCGCCAGCAGCGCCGAGACATTGACCGGCTTGCCCAGATGCAGATCGGCGCCTGCCGCCATCGCTTGCTCGATGTCGCTCATCCCGATGTGAGCGCTGACCATGATGACCGGCGTGCGCGCCATGCCCCGTTCCGCCTCCAGCGCACGGATCACCTTGGTGGCGGTGTAGCCGTTCACCACCGGCATCTCGATGTCCATGAACACCACGTCGAAGTGGTCGCGGGCGAAGATTTCGCAGGCGATATGGCCGTTCTCGGCCATCACTACCTCGGCGCCGGATTCCGACAGCATCACGTCCAGGATGTGCCGGTTGATCGCATTGTCGTCGACGACCAGGGCGCGGCACGGCCTCTGGCCGACCTTCAGCAGACCCTTACCGTCCAAACTCATGGTTCAGCCCTCTTCGGTCGCGATACTGGCCCGAAGAAGTTATGAGTTTACAACGATGTAGTGTTAACCGGCAGGTTACCCTGTTCAGCCCGCCGAGGGCTTCAGGGAGTCCAGGTAGCTCCCGCGATAAACGAAGTCGCCGACATGGCCGACCCGCGGCGCGTCCATCGCATGCACCTTGCCGCCGGCGGCGATCCAGCGGGCGCAGAAGGAGAAGTCCTCGGACATGTCCTCACCCCTTTCGTCGCGGGCCAGGCCGAAGAAATCGTAGACCGGGATCTGCACCCCGGCGCGCGGCGCGGTCAGCCGGGCGGCCTGGCCGGCGATCATGGCGCGCAGCACCTCGGCCTTGATCATGGTCACCGCCATGCCGACGCCTAGAACCTCGACAACGCCGTCCTCGAAAGCGGGCTTGGCCGGATGCAGGCGCAGGCAATAGTCCAGCACGCGGGCCATCACTTCGGACGCCGGGGCGGCGGAGTTGCGTCGGGCGGCGGCGGCGAAGGCGTCCAGGGAAATCCGCCGGCGCGGGCAGATGGCTCCGATCACCGCCCTGTCCGCCGCCAGTAGCCTCAGCGACACCTCCGGCGGGAAATACATGTCGGAGTCGATGAAGAAGAGGTGGGTCGCACCGCGCGTCAGAGCGTGGGAGGCCAGCATGTTTCGGGCCCAGACCACCTCGCTGAACTCGGCGGCAAAGAATTCCACCTCATGCCCCGCCGCCTGCAGCGCCAGGCTGGTGTCCACCACCGTCTGAGTGGCGTGCATCTTCACATTCGCCTGGGCCACGGGCATGGCGATGACGACCTTGGCCACGGCTACTGCGCCGCCAAGGCTTCGGCCTGGATCAGATCCACCGACACCAGCTGCGAGATGCCCCGTTCCGGCATGGTGACGCCGAACAGCCGGTCCATCCGCGCCATGGTCACCGGATTGTGGGTGATGGCGATAAAGCGGGTCTCGGTGCGGCTGCGCATCTCGTGCAGCAGGTTGCAAAAGCGATCGACGTTGGCGTCGTCCAGCGGTGCGTCCACTTCGTCCAGCACGCAGATGGGCGCCGGATTGGCCAGGAAGACGCCGAAGATCAGGGCCGCCGCCGTCAGAGCCTGCTCGCCCCCCGACATCAGCGACATCTGCGCCAGTCGCTTGCCCGGCGGGCAGGCGAAGATTTCAAGCCCGGCTTCCAGTGGATCGTCGGACTCGATCAGCCGCAGCTCCGCCTCTCCGCCGCCGAACAGGGCCTGAAACAGGGTCTGGAAGTGCTCGTTGATAACCTCAAACGCCGCCAGGAGACGCTCGCGACCTTCCGAATTGAGCTCCTCAATGCCCTGACGCAGCCGCGTCACCGCGCCCGCCAGGTCCGCCCGTTCCAGCCGCATGGTTTCAAGCCGCTCGGCGTATTCTGTCGCCTCTTCTTCGGCGCGCAGATTGACCAGACCGAGCAGGTCGCGCTCGCGCTCCAGCCCGCGCAAATGCTGTTCCACGCCCGCCGGATCGACCGGGATGGTGGAGCCCTGTTCCTTGAGTTGGCGGCCCAGGTCCTCGGGTTCTGCCTGGATGGCCTCGCGGATGTCGCCCGTGATCTCCACCAGCCGGTCTCGCGCCGCCTCCAGCCGCGCGGCCAGGGCCGCCATCCGCTCGCGGGCTTCCGACGCCTGATGATCGGCGCCGCGTGAGGCCCGGTCGCTTTCGGCCAGGGCGCCCTCGCCGACCCCCAGCGCATCCGCCGCCTTGGAGCGGCGCGCCTCGGCCACGGCGAAGTCGTCGAACAGCTTGGCCTTGCGTCCCACCAGAGCTTCCGGCGCCTGACGCGCGCGCACCAGGGCGCCCTCGGCCTTCAGCCGGTCCTGATCCAAGGTCTCCATCCGCTTGGCGGCGGCGACGGAGCGGCGCGACCAGTCTTCGTGGTCGCGTTTGACGCCTTCCAGCCGGCGCTGGCGGCCATCGCGTTCGCGTCGCTCGATATCCAGAGCCGCGCGGGCGGCGGAGGCGACCTCGCGGGCGGCGGCGGCGGCC
Organism: uncultured Caulobacteraceae bacterium; assembly: GCA_903929535.1. GTDB lineage: Bacteria > Pseudomonadota > Alphaproteobacteria > Caulobacterales > Caulobacteraceae > BOG-938. The sequence continues at coordinate 7,263 of CAIYVC010000085.1, forward strand.
TGGCGGGCGTCGGCCACCGGCGCGGTCAGGATTTCGGAGCGGGCGCGGGCGGCTGCCTGGGTTTCGGCTTCCGTCAGCTGCTGAGCGGCCTCGGCGCGCTCGGCTTCGAAACGAGCGATGGTTTCGTCCAGCGACTGGGCGCGGGCCTCGCGCCGGGCGCTCTCGCGGGCCAGGGCGTCGACGGCGTCGCGGGTCTGGCCCAGGGCGCGCTCGGCTTCGGGCGGGGCGCGGCGGGCGGTGCGGACGGCTTCCTCGGCCAGACGCAGGGCGTCGCCCGCCGTCTTTTGATCGGCGGCAGCCTTGGCCGCGACGGGGGTCTGCTGGTCGATCTCGGCTTCAAGCTCGGCCAGCCGGGTCTTCTGCGCCATGCGCACCGCCGCCGGACGCGGCGCATCGGCCCGCGACACAAATCCATCCCAGCGCCACAGGTCGCCTTCGCGCGACACCAGCCGGGCCCCGACTGGCAATCCCTTCTGAAGGCGGTCGCCATCCGCCCGGTCCACCAGGCCGACGAAGGCCAAGCGGGCGTCCAGCGCCCCCGGCGCCTTGACCAGCGGCCCCAGCGCCTTGACGCCTTCGGGCCACTTCGGCGGCGATACCTGCGCCCCGCCCCAATAGGCGGCGGCCTTGGCGTCGAGCGCGGCGTCCAGGTCATCGCCCAGGGCGGCGGCCAGGGCCGCCTCCAGGCCCCGGTCCGGCGACACGGAGTCCGAGGCGCGGGCGAAACCGCCCTTCAAACTCGGGGCGGCCACCTGGGCCAGACCGCGGGCCTCGGCTCTGATGCGCGACAGTTGATCCTCGCTTTTGCGCGCGGCGTCGCGGGCGGCGGCTTCAGTTCGGGCGGCGGCGGCCTGGGCGGTCTCGGCGGTTTCCAGAGCCGCGCGGGCGGCGCGCAGGGTCTCCAGAGCCACGTCGAAGCGGGCCTTGGCTTCCGCCGCGCTGGGGTCTTCCGATGGGCCCAGAGCCGCGCGGTCCGCCTTGGCTGCCTCCAGGGCGCGTTCGGTGCGCGCGGCGCGCTGCTTGGCTTCCTCCAGACGGGTGGCGGCGGCGCGGCGCTCGGCTTCCTGGGCGGCGGCCTCGGAGGCCAGCCGTTCGACTTCGGCCTCAGCGGCGGCGCGGGCGGACTCGGCGGCCTGGGACGCGGCCTCCAGTTCCGGCAGGCGTTCGGGCGCGGCGGCGATCTCCGCCTCCAGCCCAGCCACCTCGGCGTTCAGACGCGTCAGCGCCGTCTGCGCGTCCTCGACGATGTGCTCCTCGCGCTCGCGGTCGGCGGCGATACGGACGATCTCACCTTCCAGCCGCGCTACCTCGGCGTGGGCCTGCTCCGCCTCGCGTTCCAGACGGTCCTTCTCGATGGCAAGGCGGTGCAGGACGGCGGCGGCCACAGCCTCCTCCTCGCGCAGAGGCTTGATCGCCTCCGCGGCCAGCAAAGCCTTCTCGCTGGCGGTCGCGGCGACGCGGGCAGTCTGCTCGACGGCGGCGGAGGCCTGCTCGGCTTCCTCGGCGGCCTTGTCCTTGGCCTTCTGCGCCTCGCTCCAGCGGGCGAACAGCATGGCGCTCTGAACCATGCGGATTTCGGCGGCTAGGCGCTTGTACTTCTCGGCCGCCCGCGCCTCGCGCCGCAGACGGCCCAGCGCCGTATCCAGCTCGCGCGCCACATCGTCCAGCCGCAGCATATTGGCTTCGGCGGCGCGCAGGCGCAGCTCGGCCTCATGGCGGCGGGTGTGCAGGCCCGAGACCCCGGCGGCCTCTTCGAGGATCATGCGCCGGTTCTGCGGCTTGGCGGCGATCAGTTCGGAAATCTGCCCCTGGCGAACCAGAGCCGGGGAGTTAGCGCCGGTCGAGGCGTCGGCGAACAGCAGCTGCACGTCGCGAGCCCGCACCTCGCGGCCGTTGACCCGGTAGGTGGAGCCATCGCCCTTGTCGATGCGCCGGGTCACCTCCAGCACGGGGTGGCCGTTGAACTGGGCCGGCGCGGTGCGGTCGGCGTTGTCGATGGTCAGGGTGACTTCGGCGTGGTTGCGCGACGGGCGCGAGCCGGAGCCGGAGAAGATCACGTCGTCCATGCCGCCGGCGCGCATGGCCTTGGCCGAATTGGCGCCCATCACCCAGCGCAGCGCTTCCAGCAGGTTCGACTTGCCGCAGCCGTTCGGCCCGACGATGCCGGTCAGTCCCGGCTCGATGCGGAACTCGGTCGGCTCGACGAAGGATTTGAACCCCGAGAGGCGCAGCCGCTGGAAGTGCACGGCCCTAGAGCCCCTTAGCCTCGAGTGACTCCACTCGAGGCGTGAAAAGGGGCTCTAAATTCAAGTATTTAGAGCATGATGGCCGCCAAAACCGGCATCCACTTTCGGCTATCATGCTCTAGGGAGCCTCCTACTTGCTGGCGGCGGCGACCGCGGCGTCGAGCTGAGCCATCGACTGCTCACCCTCGTACTTGGTCCCGTTGATGATGAAGGTGGGCGTGGAGCCGACCCCGTCCTTGGTCGAGGACTTCTCGACCCGAGCGTTCAGGGCGTTCAGCGCCTTCTCGTCCGAGATGCAGTCGGTGAACTGCTTTTCGGTCATGCCCGACGATTGCGCGATCTTCAGAAGACCTCCACGCAAATCGTTGGATTTATAGATATTTTCCTGGTCGTGATAAATCGTGTCCAGGACGTTGAAATACTTGTCCGGACCGGCGCAGCGGGCCAGCAGGAAACCGGCGGCGGCGAACTGCACAGGAGGCGTCAGGAACTCGTGGAAGACGTAACGCACCTTGCCGGTGTCGATATACTTCTTCTTGAACTCCGGCAGCACGGTGTTGTTGAACGCCGCGCAGTGGGGGCAGGAGGCCGAGGCGTACTCGTTCATCACCACCTTGGCGGCGGCATTGCCCATCGACATCGTGTCGGCGTCGCTGGCGGGTCCGGCAGCGGTCTTGTTGCAGGCGCCCAGCGCCAGGACGGCGGCGGCGATCAGAAGGCTGCGGCTGAGACTGGCCATACGAGGTTTCCCCAAAACAGGTCGATGAGTTAAGCGCGATTCCCTGGCTCCAGGTGATCGCCGCCCTTCCCGCGAGGAACCCCGCCGGGCAGGGCTTGTCAATCGCGTTGGATAAGGCCCGCGGCGCCTATTTGGCCAGCAGCGGATCGATCGCGGCGCTGATCTCGTCCAGCGTCTTCTCGCCTTCCAGTCGCGTGGCGCTCTTGGCGAACACTGCCATGGGCTTGGAGGCCTCGGTCTTGGTGTCGCCGATGACGAAGGTCGGGGTGGAGTTGAAGCCGTCCTTGTCCGCCTGGTTCACCCGGTCGCTGAGCGCCTTCACCAGCTTCTCGTCGCTGGTGCACTTGTCGATCTGCTCGCCGGTCAGACCATGATCGGTGGCGATCTGCATCAGGCCGATGGCCGGGTTGTTGCTCTGGTACATGGCCGTCTGCTTGTGGAAGACGTCGTCCAGGATCGGGAAATACTGGGCGGGCCCGGCGCAGCGGGCCAGCAGGAAGGCGGCTCCGGCGAACTGCTCGGGAGGGGTCAGCACCTCGCGGAAGATATAATGCACCTTGCCGGTGTCGATGTACTTCTTCTTCAGCTCGGGGAAGACGTCATTGTTGATGCGCGCGCAGTGCGGGCAGGAGGCCGAGGCGTACTCGATCAGTGTCACCTTGGCCTTGGGATCGCCCATCGACATCTCGGTGGCGACGGAGGGCTGCGCGGCGGGCGCGGTGGCGGCCGAGGCGGCGCGGATTCCCACCGCGGCGGCGGCGGCGAGCAGGACAAGGCAGAGCCGGCGATAAGGCGCCATCGGGACCATCCGTGAAAAGACCAGCCTACTAGGGGTCAAGCCGGGCGGGCGTCAACGGTCGTCCTCGGCGCGCAGCACCTCACGCCCCAGCCGCAGCAGCGCCTGTTTCAGCGGGCCATCCTTGGCCTGGGCCAGGCCGTCTTGCAGATCGGCCTCCTGTGCGGCATCGAGCGGCTGCAAGCGCTTGCGCCGCGCCTTGGCGGCCGCGGCGGCCTGGACCAGGGCGGCGGGAGGCTTCACCCGGCCCTGCACGATGCGCAGCTTGGCCACTGAGCCCTCGCCGAGGAACAGATTGACCCGCGCCAGCACCTCCGGCGCCTGATGCTGGATCAGGGCGGCGGCGGGACCGTCGACCTTCAGCTCCAGCGTAGCCCCGCCCGTGCGGCTCTTGATCAGCTTCACCGGCTCAGTGCGCATGGCCAGGCTTTCGCCCGCGATCTCGCGCCAGCGCTCGCGCAGCACGTCCGGTCCCTGGCCGAACCGCTCTTCCAGCCCCTGGATCAGCTTGCCCAGCCCCCGCCCCGCGTGCGGCGGCGGACGGCGTTGCGGCCGCGTCCGGCGTTCGGCCAGGATGCGCATAGTCTCCGCGGAGGTGGGTAGACGGCGGCGGGGCATAGGCAAGTCTATGCACGAAAGCATCAAGCGCGCTAACACAGCCTGTGCTTCCCACCGCCCAAATCCGCGCCCGCCTGCTGGCCTGGTACGACGCCAACGCCCGCGCCCTGCCCTGGCGCGTCGGGCCCGCCGACCATGCGCGCGGCGTCCGCGCCGATCCCTACCGGGTGTGGCTGTCCGAAGTGATGCTGCAGCAGACCACCGTGCCCCACGCCACGCCCTACTTCCTGGCCTTCACCCACCGCTGGCCGACCGTCACGGCCCTGGCGCGAGAACAGGACGGCGAGGTCATGGCCGCCTGGGCGGGGCTTGGCTACTACGCCCGCGCCAGAAATCTGCTGGCCTGCGCCCGCGCCGTGGCGGACCGGCATGGCGGCGTCTTCCCGGATACCGAAGAGGGGCTGCTGGCTCTGCCCGGCGTCGGCGCCTACACCGCCGCGGCGGTGGCCGCGATCGCCTTCGACCGGGCCGCCAATGTAGTGGACGGCAACGTCGAGCGGGTGATCTCGCGCCTACACGCCGTCAAAGCGCCCCTGCCCGGCTCCAAGCCCGAACTGAAGACGCTGGCCGCAGGCTTGGTGGGCCCGGATCGACCCGGCGATTGGGCGCAGGCTCTCATGGATCTGGGCGCCACCGTCTGCCGCCCCAAGGCGCCGCTGTGCGATCGCTGTCCCTTGACCAGCGCCTGCGCGGCCTTAGCCGAAGGCAAGCCTGAGACCTATCCGCGCAAGACCGCCAAGGCCGAGCGGCCGCATCGCCATGGCGTCGCCTTTCTGCTGATCCGAGGCGATCAGGTTGGGCTGGTTCGCCGCCCGGACAAGGGACTGCTGGGCGGCATGCTGGCACTACCCTCCGGCGAATGGGGCGCTCAATCGGACGGGATGGTTGCCGCGCCCACGACCGCTGACTGGCGCCCCGCCGGCCAGATCGAGCATGTCTTCACCCACTTCTCGCTGTCGCTTCAGGTGATGCGCGCTGAAGCCGCTCCCGGAGCGGCCCCGAACCTGCTCTGGACCTCCATCGACGAGGCCGCGCGGTCCCTGCCGAGCGTGTTCCTGAAGGCGCTGAGGGCCGGCCTGAACGGCCTGCTCTGATCAGCCGGCGTAGCCCCAGGCCTTGACCAGGGCGACCATGGCGCTCTTCCACGCCGGCGAATACTGCAGCGCCACGGCTGCCAGCTCACAGCTCCACAGCACCGCCATGCCGAACAGCACCGCAGGGTGGATGCGCTTGCGCCGCCACAGGTCCCAGCCGGCCATGGCGAGCAGCATCAGCGCGGTGCCTCCGAAGTAGGTGGCCCACCAACCCAACGGCCCGGGAAGCATTACCTTGGCCATGATCTGCCAGGCCCGGGAAAAGCTCGCATCCACGATCGCCAGGGCCGCCAGGATCATGAGGCGCTTGTGCGCAGCCAGATCCTTGCGCCGCAGCAGCCCCGCGGCGATCAGGACCGCGAAGGCGACCATGTCCACGAATTCCAGGCCCAGGAACTGGGGGGCGTAGTCCGGATGGCCGACCTGCCGGGCCATATCCACCAGCGCCGCGACGACGCCGAGCGGGACCATCACCGCCGAAACCACAGCCGTCGCCCAGCCCAGATTCTTGTGCAGAGAAATTCGGCCCTTCTCGATCAGGAATATCTGGATCGTCACCAGCACGAGCCACACCGTGTAGACGGCGGCGTGCAGGTGCAGGAGGGGCGGGGGCGGCGGGGCTTCGCCGGCATAGCGCGACAGATCTAGACCGAAGCCGGCCAGGGTCCCGGCCCAGATCAGGGCCATCCAGACGATGTAGGCCTTGCGGTCGCTCTTGGGATGCCAGGACGCATCCGCCGTGACTGAATTCAGCATGCCCTGCCCCCGCCGAGCTTCGAACTATCCGCAGGCATAGGATGCGGGACGGCAGCGAACAGCAAGACTTATCGAAGGCGGTTGTGCTGACCCGTTTGGATCAGGTCTTGCCGTACTTTTCCCAGGCGTCGCGGATGACCTTCTTGGTCGTGGCCCATTCGACGCGGGCGATACCCTCCTCCAGCGGCCAGAAGCACGCATCCACGGCATCGTCGCCGGCCACGGGCTCGCCCTCAATCCAGCGAGCGGCGTAGTCGATCAGCACATAGTGGCGCTCGTCGCCGAAGAAGCCGTCGATCACGTCGACCAGGCCCAGCAGCTCGGCGCGGACCCCCGTCTCTTCCATCAGCTCGCGCAGGGCGCCCGCCTTGACCCCCTCGTTCCACTCCAGCCTTCCGCCGGGAATGCTCCAGTCGCCCATGCGCGGAGGCTTGCCGCGCTGGATCAGCAGCACCTCCTCGCCCCGGAAGCAGATTACGCCGACTGTCGGGACGGGCTTCACAGGAAGGTCTTGCCCAAATCGACGCTGGACGCCTCGCCCACCAGCGGCAGGTCCTGCTTCAGCCAGGCGTCGGCCGCCGTCCGGCCGCGCTTCTTCAGCTCCTGCAGGAAGCTCCAGTCGGTGTTGGCCTTGCTGGCCAGTTTCAGGTCGTGCAGCGGCTTGTCGGCGCTGATCATGTGGAAGCGCAGGCGCATATAGCCTGAAGCCGGTTTCAGCAGCCCCCGGTCGATCAGGTCGTGCACCGTGGCCAGGGTCCGCAGCTCCGCCAGTAGGGAGGCGTTGAAGCTGATCTCGTTCAGCCGGTCCATGATGTCGCCCGAAGACCGCGGCGTGGTCTTGGAGACGATCGGGTTGAGCAGCAGCAGCAGGATGTCGCGCGGCTTGCAGTCCACCAGGGGCCAGATCGGCGGATTGGCCAGATAGCCGCCGTCCCAATAGGCGGTCCCGTCGATCTCCACGGCCTGGAACACATCGGGCAGGCAGGCCGAGGCCAGGATGTGCTCGGGAGTCAGTTCAGCGGAATGGAACAGCTTGGTTTGGCTTGTGCGCACCGCCGTGGCGGCGATGAACAGATCGACGTGGGTCTGCTCGCGGATCGCCTTGAAGTCGATCTGATCGCGCAGGATATCGCGCAGCGGGTTCAGGTTCAGCGGATTGAAGTCGTAGGGCGAGACCGTCGGCGTCAGGGTTTGCAGATAACTGGACACTGGGTTGCTGGTGAACCAGTCGGTTGCGAACCGGGTCATAAGGTTGTCGCCGAACATACCGCCCGAACCGCCCTGGCTGACCGCCCGCCAGAAACTTTCCAGCTTTGCCCGCGCGCCCTCGGCCCCGCCCTCCAGCATGCCGGAGACCAGGGCCACAGCGTTCATGGCGCCGGCGGAGGCCGCGCTGATCGACTGGATATCGAGCTCGCCATATTCCAGCAGCCGGTCCAGCAGGCCCCATTGGAAGGCGCCGTGCGCGCCCCCGCCCTGCAGAGCCAGGCTGATCGGCCTGCCGGCGCCGTTGTCGGGCCCTTTTCGCGTCAGCCGCACGCCTAGGCTGCCGTCCAGCCGCCGTCGATCGCCAGCCCGGCGCCGTTGACCGAGGCCCCTGCGTCCGACGCCAGATAGACCAGCAGGCCCGCGATCTCATCGAACTCGACGAACTTCTTGGTCGGCTGGGCCGCCAGGATCACGTCCTTCATCACCTGATCGGGGGTCATGCCGCGCGCCTTGGCGGTGTCGGCGATCTGCGATTCCACCAGCGGCGTCTTCACATAGCCGGGGCAGATGGCGTTGCAGGTAATCCCGTGAGTGGCCACTTCCAGCGCCACCGTCTTGGTCAACCCCAGAACCCCGTGCTTGGCGGCCACATAGGCCCCCTTGAACGGTGAGGCGACCAGGGCGTGGGCCGAGGCCAGGTTGATGATCCGCCCGCGGTTCTGTTCCTTCATGATCGGCACGGCGGCGCGGATCGAATGGAAGGCGCTGGACAGGTTGATGGCGATAATCTGGTTCCATTTGTCGATCGGGAACTCTTCGATCGGCGAGACGAACTGGACCCCGGCGTTGTTGAGCAACACGTCCAGCCGCCCGAACTCGCGCTTGGCGAAACCCACCATGTCGGCGATCTCGTCGGGCTTGGTCATATCGGCGCCGTGGTACTTCACCTGCACCCCGAACTCGGCGGCGATCTGGGCCCGCTCCTCCTCGATCTTGGCCTGGTCGCCCAGGCCGTTGATGACGATGTTGGAGCCCTGCTTGGCCAGGGCCTTGGCCATCGCCTGGCCGATGCCGCTGGTCGATCCGGTGACGATGGAGACGTGGCCCTTCAGCTGGGTCATGGGGCTTCCTTCAAACGCAGACGATGTTGCGATGCAGCATAGACCCTCGAGCCAGCTAGTCGAGCCTGCGGGTGAAAATCCATTCCTCGCCGCTGGAAAGCACGGCGTCGAAACCATAGCCCTCGCTCTTGAAGTCCTTGAGACCCTCGGCGCGGTCCAGCCGCTGGTCGATGGCGTAGCGGGCCATCATGCCGCGCGCCTTCTTGGCGTAGAAGCTGATCGGCTTCAGCTCATTGCCCCGGCGCTCCTTGAAGGTGCAGGTGACGGTCGGGATGGCGAGCGCCTTCAGATCGACGACGCCAAAGTATTCCTGGCTGGCCAGGTTGACCAAGGTCGGGTCCTTCTGGCCTTCCGCCGCCTCGTTCAACGCCTTGGCGATACGGTCGCCCCAGAAGGCGTAGAGGCTGGGCCCGCGCCGGGTCTTCAGCCGCACGCCCATCTCCAGGCGATAGGGCTGGATCACGTCCAGCGGCCGCAGCAGGCCATACAGACCCGACAGGATACGCAGGTGGGTCTGGGCGTAGGCCATGCCCTTCCTGTCCAGGGTCCGCGCCTGCAGGCCCGTATAGACATCGCCGTTGAAGGTCACGGCGGCCTGCAGCCCGTCTTCGCTCTCCGGGTCGAACGCCTTGAACCGTTCCAGGTTGAGCGTCGCCAGGTTGTCGGAGATCGACATCAGCCGCTTCAGGTCGATCTTGCGCAGCCGCTTGGCGACCTTTGCCAGCTCAGCGACGTCCTGCACCATCTGCGGCGTGGTCGCGCCAAAGCCAGCGGGCGCCGGGCTCAGGTCCAGCGTCTTGGCGGGAGAAATCACCATCAACATGCGGCGCGACTTTGGACGCCAGCTAGGCGGTGGGCAAGGCCAGCGGACGGCTGTCCCCAGGTATCTAGAACAGCACGCTAGAAGAGGACTCTGGGGTTCATGATCCGCTTGGGATCCAGCGCCCGGCGGATCGCGCGCATGGCTTCGACCTCGACCGGCGATTTGTAGCGCAGCGCCTCCTCGGTCTTCATGGCGCCCAGACCATGCTCAGCGGAGATTGAGCCCTCAAGGTCCGCGACGATGCCGTGCACGATGTCCGCGCCGGCGTCGCGGTCGCGGTTCCAGTCGGCGGGGTCGCCGCCCACGGCCTGAGCCATGTTGTAGTGCAGGTTGCCGTCACCGACGTGGCCGAAGGCGCAGATGCGCAGACCGGGCCATCGCGCTAGCAAGGCGGCGTCCGCCCGCTCCAGGAACTCGGGGATGCGCGAAACCGGCACAGAGATGTCGTGCTTCCAGTTCACCCCTTCGGGCTTCTGCGCCTGCGAGAGGTCGTCGCGGATGCGCCACATCAGCTTCGCCTGGGTTTCGTTCTGGGCGATGACGGCGTCCTCAGCCAAGCCCGCCTCCAGCGCCCCGGCCAGCAGCCGCTCGAGCGCCGCCTCTGAGCCTTCGTGTTCGGCGCTGCTGACCTCCACCAGGATGTACCAGGGGTGGCGGCCTTGCAGAGGCTCGCGCAGGCCGGGGATGTTCTTGACCGCGAAATCGATCGACTGGCGCGACATCAGCTCGAAGGCGTCCAGCCCCCCCGCGCTTTCCTTCTTGGCCAGGGCGAGCAGTTCGATGGCGTCCTGCGGCTTGGCGATGCCCACCATGCCCACCGCGCGCGAGACCGGCAGCGGATAGAGCTTGAGGCTGGCCGCCGTCACCACGCCCAGCGTCCCCTCCCCGCCGATCAGCAGCTGCTTCAGGTCATAGCCGGTGTTGTCTTTGCGCAGGCGTTTCAGCCCCCGCATGATCTCGCCGTTGGGCAGGACCGCTTCGACGCCGAGCACCAGTTCGCGCATGTTGCCATAGCGGATTACCGCCGTGCCGCCGGCGTTGGTCGAGATCAGGCCGCCGATGCTGCAGGAGCCTTCCGAGGCGATGCTGATGGGGAACAGCCGCCCGGCTCCCGCCGCCGCCTCGCGCACCGTGGCCAGGGTCACGCCCGCCTCGGCCACCAGCACGTCGTCCAGCGGCGTGATTTCGCGGATCCTGTTCATCCGCTCCAGCGACAGCAGGATTTCGCCCTGCGGCACCTGACCGGCCACCAGACCCGTATTGCCGCCCTGAGGCACGATCGGCGTGCCGGACTCGAAGCAGACGCCGACCACCGCGGCGACTTCTTCCACCGACCTCGGCAGGGCCAGCAGCGGCGTGGTCCCGCGCCAGCGGCCACGCTCCTCCACCAGCTTGGGCGCAAGCCGATCGGGATCCTGGCTCCAGCCGCCCTCACCGAGCACAGCCTTCAGGCGGGAGATGACGTCGGCGGGAACGGAAACGGTCATGGCCTCGATTTAACGCTTTCGAGCCTAGCCGACAAACCCCGCCGCCCGGCGCAGCCGATCGTTGACCGCTTCGCCCAGGCCGGTCTCGGGGATCGGCGCCACGGCGATGCCGCGCGGCTTCAGCCGGTCCGCCGCGCGCAGGCAGGAGAACAGCCGCTGTGCGGCCTCGTTGACGTCGCCGTTGGGGCTGAGGCTGAGCGGGCCGTGGAAGCCGTCGCCGAAGCCGAGCCAGGCTTCGCCCTCTTCGGGGGCCGCTGCGTTGAGCCGGAGTGGAGCATCAGGAGCGTAGTGGCGCACCAACCGGCCCGGCGAGCGCTTGGCGTCGTCGTCCGCCTCGGCCAGGGGCCCGACCACCGCTTCGATGGCCTCTCGGGCCAACCCGCCTGGGCGCAGCAGCCGCACCGGCCCATCCAGCACAGCCACCACCGTGGACTCCACGCCCACCGTGCAGGGCCCGCCATCGAGCGACGCCTGGACAGCGAAGCCGGTCTCTTCAAACGCGTCCTCGAAGGTGGTGGGGCTGGGCCGGCCCGAGCGGTTGGCGGAGGGCGCGCAGACAGGACCGCCGAAAGCCTTGAGCAGGGACTGAGCCGCCGGATGGCTGGGCGCGCGCACCGCCACGGTGTCCAGGCCGGCGCGGGCGAGGTCGCAAACTGCCGCCTCGTCGCGGATCGGAACCACAATAGTCAGAGGCCCCGGCCAGAAGGCTTCAGCCAGCTTCACCGCCCGTTCGTCGAAGTCCGCGAACTTTCTCGCCGCTTCCAGGCCCGTCACATGCGAGATCAGGGGATTGAAGCGCGGGCGCCCCTTGGCCTCGTAGAGGGCGGCGACGGCGGCGGGATTGGAGGCGTCGGCAGCCAGACCGTAGACGGTCTCGGTCGGCATCAGCACCAGGGCGCCGTCCTTCAACGCCTGGGCGGCCTGGGCGACGGCCTCATCGGAGACCTTCACCGGAACATAGGACGAGCCGAACGGCAGCATGCGGTGCATCACGGGTCCCAGGTTGAACAGCTGATGCTTCAGCGCCCCGATCACATGCAGGCCCAGAAGCACCCCGGCGGCCCAGCCGAACCCATCGTGGGCGGTGGCGGCGCCGCTCGTCACGGCCACCTTCTGCGCGAAGGTGAACTTCCCCACCAGCGGAATGTCGGGCCAGGAGATGCCCGGCAGCCCCCAGTTCGCCAACAGCACGGTGGGCGCATGCAGGGGACTTGCCGACGCCACGAGCCAACCGCTCAACGGCATGCCGATCAGTACGGCGTAGAATCCCCAATGCGTGATGCGGGAGGCGGCCTTTTCCAGGAAAGACAGTGGCGATGCGTAGGGCGGCGGCGCATGGGCGATGCGCCAGCCCAGCCGGACCAGACTCAACAGCAGGATCGCGATCCCCACCGTCTTGTGGTCCCGAAACAGGGCGTACTTCGCATCGCCTACGGCTGGCTGCATGGCCAGGCCCTGGTAGAGGCCCAGCAGCAGCAGGAAGCCGATCAGCCAGTGCAGAACGATCGCCCCCAGGGTGTACCTGTGAAGCGCCCTGCCCCCGCTGATTGCCCCGCGCGCCAGTATCTAGCCCTTCAGCTGGCCGAGCATGTAGTCGGCGGTCGAGACTCGGAATTCGCCAGGGGCCTCGACATTGAGCTGAGCCACCACGCCGTCCTTCACGATCATCGAATAGCGCTGCGAGCGCTCGCCCATGCCGAACTTGGAGGCGTCCAGCTCCAGGCCGATGGCCTTGGCGAAGGCCGCGTTGCCGTCCGCCAGCATCAGGATATCGGAGCCGACATCCGCCGACTTGCCCCAGGCGTTCATCACGAACACGTCGTTGACCGAGACGCAGGCGATCAGGTCCGCGCCCGCCGCCTTCAGATCGGCGGCCAGGTCCTTGAAGCCGGGCAGGTGCTTGGCCGAGCAGGTCGGCGTGAAGGCGCCCGGCACGGCGAACAGGCCGACCGTCTTGCCCTTGAAGATATCGTCGGTGGTCCTGGGAGCAGGCCCCTCGGGGGTCATGGTCGTGAAGGTGGCTTCAGGCAGGCGGTCGCCGACTTTGATGGTCATGAGATGGACTCCACGGGAACAAGGCGGCCCTTTCGACGCCAAATCCCGGCCCCATTCAAGCGTCATCGTGCGAATGCGAACCGCCAAGCTTGAAAGCACGGCGGGATGCGGGAAACATGAACCCATGCGCGGCGGCCTTCCCTTATCAGCCCCCCAGGAGCCGAGATGAGCGACGGCTTTCTCGTGGGCCGCGTGTTGATCGCCATGCCCGGCATCGACGATCCCCGGTTCGAGCGCGCCGTGATCCTGATGTGCGCCCACGGCGGCGACCACGCCATGGGCCTGACCCTGAACCGCCCGGTTGAGGGCCTCACGGTGCCGGACCTGCTGCGCCGGCTGAAGGTCGAGACCTCCCTGTCCCTGCCCGACGACTTTGTGCTGTTCGGCGGCCCCGTGGACCGCGAGCGCGGCTTCGTGGTGCACACCGACGACTACCATTGCGACGAATCCACCATGCCGATCAGCGAGGGCCTGGCCTGGACCGCCACGCGCGACGTGCTGCAGGCCATGGGCGACGGCGCCCGCCGTCCGCGAAAGTCACTGCTCGCTCTGGGTTACGCCGGCTGGAGCGCCGGGCAGGTCGAACGCGAGCTGCAGGAGAACGTCTGGCTGACCTGCGATCCGGACGAGCAGATGCTGTTCGGCCCCGACCACGATCTGAAATGGGCCCGGGCTCTGGCCAAGATCGGCGTCTCAGCAGACCGGCTCTCTGGGCAGGCCGGGCGAGCTTAGTCTTAGGCCGTGTGCCCGCGCGATTTCACCGGCGCGGCGCCGTCCACATAGCTCTCGTTGAGATAGACCTCGGCCTCTTGCGGAGACAGCGCCGGAGCGTAGCCGAAGCCCTGGCCGTAATCACAGCCGATCGACAGTAGGTGGCGGGCCATGCCGGCGTTCTCGACACCCTCGGCCACCACTTCCAGATCCAGATCCCGGCCGAGATTCACCACTGAGCGCACGATCTTGGCCGAGCCCTCGTTGGTGGCCATGGTCTTCACGAAGTAGCGGTCGATCTTGAGCGTGTCGAAGGGCAGGCGCGTCAGGTAGGACAGGGACGAGAAGCCGGTGCCGAAATCGTCCAGCGCCAAGCCGGCGCCCGCCTTGCGCAACGCCTGCATGATCACCGCCGCCCGTTCCGGATCGCGCATGATGTCGCTTTCGGTCAGCTCCAGCTTCAGCATGCCCGGCGGCAGGCCGGTGTCGCGCAGGATGCGGGCCACATCGTCCACCAGATGGGGCCGGTCCATCTCCACCGTCGACAGGTTGACGCTGACGCTGAGTTCGCCCGCCGCCTTGTGAGCCTGGCGCCAGGTCGCCAGCTGGCGAGCCGAGGTCTCCAGCATGTGGGCGCCGATATCCAGCAGCAGGCCCATCTCGTCGGCCAGGCTCAGGAATTCGTCGGGCATGACCAGGCCGCGGCGCGGGTGACGCCAGCGCACCAGGGCCTCGAAGCCTGATATCTCGCCGGTCGAGAGGCGCACCACCGGCTGGTAATAGGGCAGGATTTCGCCGCGCATCAGGGCGCCGCGCAGGTCGGACTCCAGCGCCAGCCTGGATAGGCCGTCGGTCTCCGTCGCCTTGACGGGCGTCGCCGGCGTGCGCCGCGCGCCCTTGCCGGCTTCCAGGTCGAGTTCGGCCCGGCGCAGCAGCTCCGCCGCCTCGGGCGCGTCCTCGCCCCCTTCCGCGCGCACCTGACCGATGGTCAAGGTCGGATAGATGTCGAAGCCCGCCACCCGCAGCGGCTGTTCCAGCACCGAGCGCGCCAGTTCAGCAGGAGAGCGGCCCATGTCCGGGGTCAGGATGGCGAATTCGTCCTCGCCGATACGGGCCAGCAGGGCGTCGCGCGGGAAGGCCGCCACCAGGCGCGAGCCGAGCGCGGCCAGGACGAGATCCGCCCGTTCGTGCCCCAGGGCTTCGTTCAGGCGGCGCAGCCGGTCCAGATCCGCCACCATCAGCATGTAGGACAAAGGCACTTGCAGCCGCTCGGCGGCCTGGGTCAGGAAGGTCCGGCGGTCCAGCAGGCCCGTGAGAGCGTCTCGGGGTTCGGGCGCGAACTGGGTTTCAGGAACGACGGCGCCGGCGGCGCGCACGCCCTCCTCCAGCCACACGCCCCGCCACAGGCAGGCGGGTCCGCCGCGCATGCGAACCTTCACGAAGATTTCCGCGCCGGGCTCCTGAGGTTGGAGGAACTCCTCCATCATGGCGCGGTCTTGCGGCGCGGCCAGGGCGAGAATGGCGGCTGTCGAGCATTCGGGGGCGAGTGGGCCCAGGCCCAGGCCCCGGGCGGGACCGGTGACGCGCAGGCTGTCGCGCTCGGGTTCCCACATCCACAGGACTACGCCGGCGGCTCCCAGAGATTCCAGCGCTGCTGTGGCGTCCCAGACGAAACGGTCCGACCGCCCCGTCACGATACGCCCACGACGCAGTTATCCTGCGCACCCATCACTTCGCACTCTTTCCTCGCGCGAGAACGATCGTTCTGACCGTTCCTGAGGAAGACGCCGAAAGCCCCGCCTAGACCGACCTCTGATCGATCTCCGCGGAGGGACCGGTTGGCGCCATCCCGAACAAGAGATGATCTCGCCAACTGCCGTTAATTTTAAGATAAGCGCGGGCCAAACCTTCCTGTTGGAAGTCGCTTTTCAGCAGAAGACGGCGCGAAGGCTCGTTTTCCGGCACGCAGGCCGCCTCAACCCGATGCAAGCCGATGCCGCTGATGGCGAAGTCCACAAGCGCCGGTAAGGCCGCCGACATGTAACCCTGGCCCGCGTAGGGCTGGCCGATCCAGTAGCCCACGGTCGCCATCTGGGCCACGCCGCGGCGTATGTTCGACAGGGTCACGCCGCCCACCAAGGCGTCGTCAGCGCGGCGGAAGACGAAGAAGGGGTAGGCCCCGCCTGCTTCGATCTCGCGCGTGTAGGCGGCCAGACGGCGGCGGAAGGCGGCGCGCTGCAGATCGTCATCCGGCCAGACCGGTTCCCAGGGCTGCAGGAAATCGCGCGAGCGGGCGCGCAGGTTCGACCAGGCCTCATAGTCGCGCCAGCGCGGGGAACGCAGACGAACGCCCTCGCCATCGAGCGCCAAGCTGCTTTGCGGGGTGATCCAGTCGAGCAGGGCCATGCGTCAACGCTATCCCGGCGTCGTCGTCGCGGAAAGCCTAGCCGAACAGCGCTCGGGTGAAGGCTTCGCCGGCCTTCAGGGCGGATTTGGGACCCAGCACCGCGCCGGCGGATTTGCGCGGACCGAGCAGACGCTCACCGTAGGCCCGCAGGTCCTCGGGGCTGACCGCATCCACCGCCTCGGCGATCTCAGCGGTGGTGAAGAGCTTGTCGAACAGCAGGGTCTGGCCGGCAGCCTGCTCGGCCCGTGCCAGGGGCGACTCCCGCGCCATGAACAGGGAGGCTTTCAGCTGGGCCTTGCAGCGCCTCAGCTCAGCGTCATCGACACGCTCGGCGAGGGATAGAAGCTGTCCGGCCACGACTTCGGCGGTGCGCGCGGCGTCCCCGGCGGCGGTCCCGGCGTAGACCCCGAAAATCCCTGTATCCGCATAGCTCTCGCCATAGGCGTCGATGGCGTAGGCCAGCCCCAGGCGTTCGCGCGCTTCCTGGAACAGGCGCGAGGACATCCCTCCCCCCAGCGCCTCGGCGAACAGGCGTTGCGAGAAATAGGTCGCGTCTCGCGCGCCGACGCCCGGCAGCAGCATCACCGTATGCGCCTGCTCCAGCCGCCGGGCTTCGACCGCGAACCCGCCCGCGAATACCGCAGCGCCCGGCTCGCCCCCTTGCGTCTTGGGCTCGGCGCCGAACAGCCGCTCGACAAGGGCCAGCAGTTCGTTCTCGTCCACTGCCCCGGCGGCGCTGATCACCAGCCTGTCAGGCGCGTACTGCTGGGCGCGGAAGGCGCCGAGCGTCTGGGAATCCGCCGCGCCGATGGTGTGGACTTCGCCGAGGATCGGACGGCCAAGCGCCTGGGCGCCGAAAGCCTTGCTCTGAGCCAGGTCGAAGACCTTGTCGTCGGGCGCGTCGGCGGCCTCGGCGATCTCCTGGCCGATGACCGACTTCTCGCGTTCCAACTCACCCGCGTCGAGCGTCGGACGAAGAACGAGATCGGCCAGCACCTCCAGCGCCAGAGGCAGGCCGCCCTTCAACGCCCGCACCTGGAAGCTGGTCCGCTCATAGCCGGTCGCCGCGTTGATCTGACCGCCGGCGGCCTCGATCACTTCGACGATGTCGCGGGCCGAGCGGCCGCCCGCGCCCTTGAACACCATATGCTCCAGAAGATGGGCCCAGCCCGACTGCGTCTCTGTCTCGGCCCGCGCCCCGCGCCCCGCGACCACGCTGACCGCCAGGGTCTCAAGGTCCGGCATCGGGTCGCAGATCACCCGGACGCCGTTGCCCAGGCGATGCAGGCGCCCGCTCAAGCCGCCCCTGCGAAGTTGCGGAGGTAGGCTTTCACCGCGTCAGCATCCGCCGGTAGCCGGTCGAACGTCTCGGTCTTCGTATCCAGCCCCACCGCCGCCAGCGGCAGACGCGGCTCGACGCCGGCGGCTTCGCGCACAGCCTCGGGGAACTTGGCCGGATGCGCCGTCGATAGCACCACCAGCGGTGTGGACGTATCCTTGGCCTGTATGCGCCGAGCGGCCCGGATGGCGACCGCCGTGTGCGGATCGATCACCTCGCCCGTGTCCTTCAAAGTCCGCGCGATCTCATCACTGGTCTGCGCCTCGTCCACGCTGTCGCCGGCGAACAGCTTGCGCATGAAGGCCAGGGCCTCCGGCGGGATGTCGATGCCGTCCGAATTGTTGGGCATGGCGAAGGTTTTGAAGGCCAGAGCCGTAGCCGCCGCGTCGCGCCCGACCGCCTCGAAATAGAGCCGCTCGAAGTTGGAGGCGATCTGGATGTCCATCGCCGGGCTTTGGGTCGCCTGCACCGCGCCGCGCACATAACGGCCGGTCTCGATGGCGCGGGCCACGATGTCGTTGGAATTGGTGGCCACGGTGATCGTCTCGATCGGCAGACCCATCTGTTTGGCGACATAGCCGGCGAAGGCGTCGCCGAAATTGCCGGTCGGCACGACAAACGACACCTTGCGGTGCGGCGCGCCCAGCGCCACGGCGCTCGTGAAATAATAGACCGCCTGGGCCGCGATCCGCGCCCAGTTGATCGAATTGACTCCGGATAGGTCGACCACCTGGCGCAGCGCCTTGTCGCCGAACATGTCCTTGACGATAGTCTGGCAGTCGTCGAACGAGCCCTGCACCGCCACATTGGCGACATTGGCCTCGCCGGTCGTGGTCATGAAGCGCCGCTGCACCTCGCTGATCCGCCCATCGGGAAAGAGGATCATGATACGGGCGTTGGACGCCCCGCGGAACGCCTCGACCGCCGCCCCGCCGGTGTCGCCCGAGGTCGCCGCGACGATGGTCAGATGACGGCCCTTGGCCTTCAGCGCCTTGTCGTAGAGCCGCGCCAGGATCTGCATCGCAACATCTTTGAAGGCGAGCGTCGGCCCGTGAAACAGCTCCAGCAGATAGAGGTTGGGGTAGAGCTCCTTCACCGGCGTCACCGCCGGGTGGGTGAAGGTGGCGTAGGCTTCGCGGGTCATGGCCAGCAGTTCCGCCGGCACGATATCGTCGCCCGCGAACTTGCCGATAACGGCGGCGGCGACCTCGGCATAGGGCTTGCCGGAAAAGGCGGCGATCTCGGCATCGGTGAAGCGCGGCCAGGCCTGCGGAATATAGAGGCCGCCGTCCGGGGCCAGGCCCGCCAGGACAGCATCCCAAAAGCCGATCGCCGGAGCTTCGCCCCGGGTGGAGACATAGCGCATCTTAATCAGGCCGCTTGCGGAAGAGGCTGGCGACATAGACGCCGACCAGGGCCACGGCAAGCCCGAACCAGGTGATGGCGTATTCCAGATGCCGGTTGGGGATGTCGATCGGCACCGGCGCGGGGGTCGGGCCGCCGGCCAGGGGCGCGGGCTGTTCGAGCATCAGGAACACCGGCGCGGGGTTCGAGGCGCCGAGCTTTTTCGCCATGGCGGGCACGTCGCGCGAGTACCAGAGGTTGGTCTCGATCCGGTTGGCGGGGGTGACGAAGGTCGGCTTGTCGCCCTTGCGCAGCACGCCCGTGACCGGCTCCGGAAGTTCAGCGCGTCCCGGCGTCATGGCGGCGTCGGCCTTCTCCAGCGACACGAAGCCACGGTCCACCAGGATGCTGGCCGCCCCTCCTCCCGCCACCGGGCAGGCGGCGATCAGCCGGTAGCCGGCCACGCCCTCGCGCACTGAGAACAGGCGCAGCATCGGACGACGCTCGAGGTCAGGGCAGGTGAAGCTGGCGCGCACATAGTCGAGATCGCCGCCGGCCTTGAGCAGAGTCTCCAGCGGCTTGGAGGGAGCATTCTGCAGAGCCGCGATGCGGGCCAGGAGGTCTTCTTTCCACGTCAGCCGCTGCAGCTGCCATTCGCCCAACCCAAGCAGGATCAGGACGCCGAGCAGAGCCAGGAGGGTGGAGATGACGCGGGGGCGCTGGAAGCTCGGCGCGGCGGGCTTGCGCGCACCCCAAGGCGAAACAGGATCAGAGGTCACGGCCGCCAGCCTCCGAAGCCCGGTTGTGGAACTGCATGGCCAGCATCACGCCCTTGAAGGGCCGCAGCAGCGCCAGGCACAGGATCAGGGTCAGCGGCAACCAGATCACGAGATGCACCCACACCGGCGGATGCAGGGCCACCTCGGTGATCAAGGCGCCGAAGCCCATCAGGCAGCCGACGATCAGGATGATGAAGACGGCGGGCCCGTCGCCGCTATCGGCCGCCCGCAGATCCAGTCCGCAGGCGTCGCAGCGATCGGTGACGGTCAGGAACCCTGAGAACAGGGCTCCCTCACCGCAGTTGGGACAGCGACAGGCCAGGCCGGCGAGAACCGGATTGACGCTGGCGCTCATCTCATTTGCCGAAGATCACGTAGATGAAGGCGAACAGGAACAGCCACACCACGTCAACGAAGTGCCAGTACCAGGCGGCGGCCTCGAAGCCGAAGTGCTGCTTGGGCGAGAAGTCGCCCTTGATCAGCCGGAACAGGCAGACCGCCAGGAAGATGGTGCCGATGATGACGTGGAAGCCGTGGAAGCCGGTGGCCATGAAGAAGGACGAGCCATAGAGGCCGGCGGCCGACGCCTCGGGCGAGAAGAACAGCTTCTCGGAGACGATGTGGGTGTACTCGTAGGCCTGGATCGAAGTGAACAGCAGGCCCAGCAGCACGGTCAGGATCAGGCCCGTTTTGGCCCCCTTGCGGTCACCTACCTGCAGCGCGTGGTGCGACCAGGTCACGGTGGTGCCTGAGAGCAGCAGCGTCAGGGTGTTGACCAGCGGCAACTGCCAGGGCGAAACGGTCTCGACGCCCTTGGGCGGCCAGGTGGCCCAGGCGGTGCGCACTTCCTCGATACCCGAGACCGTGCGGTGGCCATGGAACAGGGCCATCTCGAAGAACATCCAGAACCAGGCGACGAAGAACATCACCTCGGAGACGATGAACAGGATCATGCCGTAGCGCAGACCGATCGCCACCACCGGGGTGTGGTCGCCGGTATTGGCCTCGTGCACCACGTCCATCCACCAGCCGAGCATGGTGTAGAGAACCCCGCCCAGGCCCAGCAGGAACAGCCACAGGGTGTGCTTCTCCAGGCCGAACAGGCCCTTCATCCACACGATCCCGCCAATCGCCATCAGCACGGCGAAGAAGGAGCCGACCAGGGGCCAGGGGCTGGGATTGACCAGGTGGTAGTCGTGTTTAACGCCGGCTTGGGACATCGATCCTCAGACCCCTAAATCGAGCGCGGCGTGCGCCGCAGCATCATGGTGTTGCATGCCTATAACGCCGCCCGCGCACTTGAGCCAAGGGCTGAGACCGCCTTTGTGGGCGAAGCCTGCGCGCTCTTGGGCTGAGGCGGCGGGCCGCCCACAGGGAAGAAGGTATAGGACAGGGTGATTTCCTGGCCGTCCTTGGCGTCCGAGTCGGTCGCGTAGGACGGATCGACGAAATAAACGACAGGGAAATCCGCGCTCTGCCCCGGTTGCAGCGTCTGATCGGTGAAGCAGAAGCATTCCAGTTTCTGGAAATGCTTGCCGGCCGCCTCGGGCGCCACGTTGTAGGCGGCGTGGCCGGTTACCGGCTTGTCCGAGCGGTTGGTCACATGGAAGAAGGCTAGGCCCGTCTGGCCGATCTTGACCGTCTGGGTCAGCTGGTCGGCCTTGAAGTCCCAGTCCAGGCCCCGGACGTTGGTGTCGAATCGCACCGACACGGTCTTGTCGAGGATCACGCCGGGCTTCTCGCTGGCCTTGCGCACCGTGCCGTCATAGCCGGTCGCCTCGCAGAATCGCTTGTACAGCGGCACCGCCGCGAACGCCGCGCCCACCATGCCGAACGCCACCGCCGCGCTGATCAGCGCGGTCCGGCGGACGCCCTTCTTCTGCTTGTCAGAGGTGGGGGTCGAAGACATGGCCCTTCAGCTTGGCGAGGGTGACGAAGAAGATGATCACGACGAAAGCCGCCAGCCCCAGGCCCAGGGCGACGCTGCGCATCCGGCGGGCCTTGGCCGCCTCGTCGCTTTCGCCGAAGGGATTGGGCCGCTTGCCGGTCATGCCGCGCCCAGCAGACGCAGGGGCTCCAGATCAAGAGCCCGTTCGACCAGGAGTGAGGCGAATAGCAGGGTGAGGAAGAGGATCGAGAAGGCGAACAGGTTGCGCGCGTCCTTGGACCCCGCCTTGACCTCATAGAGGCCGTTCTGGCGGTCGTTGGCGCCGTCGCCGGCCCGGCTGCGGAACACCCGCCAAGCCAGAAGCAGGAACATCGCGCCGCCCGCGGCGGACACCGCCAGATAGATCGGACCACCCAGACCCGTGAAGGCCGGCGCGATGGCGACCGGGGTGAACACCAGCGAATAGATCAGGATCTGCTTGCGGGTCGATGCCGGGCCCTTGGCGACCGGCATCATCGGCACCCCGGCCTTGGCGTAGTCGCCGGCGTTGTAGAGGGCCAGCGCCCAGCTGTGCGGCGGGGTCCAAAGCGCGATGATGGCGAACAGCAGCCAGGCGTTCAGCGGGGTGTGGCCGGTGGCGGCGGCCCAGCCGATCACGGGCGGCAGGGCTCCGGCGGCGCCGCCGATGACGATGTTCTGCGGCGTCCAGCGCTTCAGCCACATGGTGTAGACCACCGCGTAGAAGACGATGGTGAAGGCCAGCATGCCCGCAGCCAGCCAGTTGGCGGCCAAACCCATCAGCATCACGGAGAACAGCGACAGCACCACGCCCAGACCCAGGGCGTCGGCGGCCTGCACCCGGCCCGCCGGGATCGGCCGCGCGCGCGTGCGGCGCATCAGGCCGTCGATGTCGGCGTCGTACCACATGTTCAAAGCGCCCGATGCGCCCGCGCCCACGGCGATGCACAGCACCGCCACGAAGGCCAGGGTCGGGCTCATCGGCGTGCGGGCGCAGATCAGGCCGGTGAAGGCGGTGAACACCACC
>CAIYVC010000086.1 GCA_903929535.1 uncultured Caulobacteraceae bacterium
CAGGTGCAGCACGGTGTTGGACGAACCGCCCATGGCGATGTCCAGCCGCATGGCGTTCTCGAAGGCGGCGAAGTTGGCCACGTTGCGCGGCAGGACCGAGGCGTCGTCCTGCTCATAATAGCGCTGGGTGATGTCGACGATCAGGCGTCCGGCTTCCAGGAACAGGCGCTCGCGGTCGCTGTGCGTGGCCAGCACCGAGCCGTTGCCGGGCAGGGACAGGCCCAGAGCTTCGGTGAGGCAGTTCATGGAGTTGGCGGTGAACATGCCCGAGCAGGAACCGCAGGTCGGGCAGGCCGCGCGCTCGATGGTGGCGACCTCGGCGTCGGTCATGGTGTCGCTGGCGGCGGCGACCATGGCGTCGATCAGGTCGAGCGACACTTCCTTGCCCTTCAGGATCACCTTGCCGGCTTCCATCGGGCCGCCGGAGACGAACACCGTGGGGACGTTGATGCGCAGGGACGCCATCAGCATGCCGGGCGTGATCTTGTCGCAATTGGAGATGCAGACCATGGCGTCGGCGCAGTGGGCGTTGACCATGTATTCGACGCTGTCGGCGATCAGCTCGCGAGAGGGCAGGCTGTAGAGCATGCCGTCGTGACCCATGGCGATGCCGTCATCGACCGCGATGGTGTTGAATTCCTTGGCCACGCCGCCGGCGCGTTCGATCTCGCGCGCCACCAGCTGGCCCAGGTCCTTCAGGTGCACGTGCCCGGGCACGAACTGGGTGAAGCTGTTGACCACCGCGATGATCGGCTTGCCGAAATCGCCGTCCTTCATGCCCGTGGCGCGCCAGAGGCCGCGGGCGCCGGCCATGTTGCGGCCGTGGGTGGAGGTGCGGGAGCGATAAGCCGGCATCGGAGAAACCCTCGTTCGAGTGCTCCGCAAATAGACCTTCGGCCGCTCTGGGGAAAGAGCCCTAGCGGTTGGGCAGCAGGGGCGGGGGCACGATGCTCTGCACGATCGAGGAGTCCAGCGCCTCGTAGGCGTGGTAGCCGATGGTGTTGTAGAGCGCCGCGCGGGTCTGCATGCGCGGCAGGAAGGCCTCAGCCGAACCGGTCTTGGCCAGCTCCGCATAGAGCTCTTCGACGGCCTTGGCCGAGACGCGCAGACTGGTCACCGGCCAGATCACCATCTTGTAGCCCATGTCCTGAAACTGCTGGGCGGTGAAGAAGGGTGTGCGGCCGAACTCGGTCATGTTGGCCAGCAGCGGCGCCTTCACCCGCTTGGCGAACTCGCGGAACATCTCCTCGGTGACCAGGGCCTCGGGGAAGATCGCGTCGGCGCCGGCCTCCAGATAGAGGTTGGCCCGGGCCACGGCGCCCTCCATGCCCTCGCTGCCGGCGGCGTCGGTGCGGGCGATGACCACCATGTCGCGCCGGGCGCGGGAGGCGGCGTGGACCTTGGCCGCCATGTCCTGGGCGTCGGCCAGCTTCTTGTCGTTCAGATGCCCGCACTTCTTGGGCAGCAGCTGATCTTCCAGGTGGACGGCGCCGGCGCCGGCTTCCTCGAACGTGCGCACCATGTGCATGACGTTGAGCGCCTCGCCATAGCCCGTGTCCCCGTCCACCAGCACCGGCAGACCTGAGGCTCGCGCCACCTGGCGGATAAAGAAGGCCACCTCGTCCACGGTGATGATGCCCAGGTCCGGCAATCCCATCGAGGCGGTCATGGCGGCGCCGGAAAGGTAGCAGGCCTCGAAGCCTGCCGCCTTGGCCTGCTGGCTGGCCAGGCCGTTGTGCGTCCCCGGCAGGCGCAGGATGCCTGGTTGCTGCAGCAGAGCCCGGAATCGTCTGCCGGCGCTTTCCTTGGGCAGGTCGTCGGCGACGAGATAGGTCATCGGATCATCCTAGAGGGCGTAGAGGTCGACGTAGTCGTTGACCGGCATGGCTTCCAGCTTCGCCTGATCCAGCGACACCGCCAGGATCTGCTTCTGCCGCTTGTCGGCGAAGCGGCGGTTCAGGTTGGTGCGGAACTTGGCTTCCAGCAGCGGAATGCCGTCCTTGCGCCGCCGCCGGTGCCCGATCGGGTATTCGACGACCAGTTCGTCCAGCGCCGTCCCGTCGTTGAACTCCACGGTCAGACCATTGGGAATGGAGCGCTTCTCCGGGTCCAGATAGTCGCGGGTGAACTGCGGGTCCTCGACGCAGAAAATCTTGGCGCGCAGCGGATCGATCAGGGCGTTGGACGCGATGCTGTCTTCGTAGTCCGAAGCGGTCAGGCGCCCCAGGATCAAGGGAACGGCGACCATGTATTGGATGCAGTGGTCGCGGTCGGCGGGATTGTTGAGCGGACCCTGCTTGTCGATGATGCGCACGCAGGCCTCGTGGGTGCGGATGGTGATCCGCTTGATGTCCTCCACCGACCGGCCCAGCTGCGCCAGCTTGGCGTGCAGGGTCATGGCGGCCTCGACGGCGGTCTGGCTGTGGAACTCCGCCGGGAAGCTGATCTTGAAGAGGACGTTCTCCATCACATAGCTGCCGTAGGGTCGTTGGAACTTGAACGGCTGGCCCTTGAAGCTGACGTCGTAGAAGCCCCAGCCGGGCGCCGATAGCACGCTCGGGTAGCCCATCTCCCCGGTCTGGGCGATCAGGGCCAGGCGCACGCCGCGACTGGTGGCGTCCCCCGCCGCCCAGCTTTTACGCGAGCCGGTGTTGGGGCTGTGGCGATAGGTGCGCAAGGACTGGCCATCGACCCAGGCCAGGGACACGGCGTTGATCGTCTCATCCCGCGTGAGGCCCAGCATCTGGGCGACCACGGCGGTGGTGGCGACCTTGACCAGGATCACGTGATCCAGACCCACGCGGTTGAAGCTGTTCTCCAGCGCGATCACGCCCTGGATCTCGTGCGCCTTGATCATGGCAGTGAGCACGTCGCGCATCAGCAGGGGCTTCTTGCCCGCCGCGATGGCAGTGCGGCTCATCCAGTCGGCGACCGCCAGGATGCCGCCGAGGTTGTCGGACGGGTGGCCCCATTCGGCGGCCAGCCAGGTGTCGTTGAAGTCCAGCCAGCGGATCATCGCCCCGATGTTGAAGGCGGCCTGGATCGGGTCCAGCTGATAGGGCGTGCCGGGCACCTTGGCGCCGTGCGGGACCGTCGTGCCGGAGATGACCGGTCCCATCAGCTTGGTGCAGGCCGGATAGTCCAGCGCCTCCAGCCCGCAGCCCAGGGTGTCGATCAGGCAGTTCCGCGCCGTCTCGTAAGCCAGCTCGCTCTTGATCTCGTAGTTCAGGACATAGTCGGCGATATCGGCCAGGACCTGATCGGGTTCGGGACGGACGTTCGAGATATGGGCGGACATGGTTCAGGGACGCTCGTTCAGGGGAATGAAGGGCCGGTTCTCCGGGCCGATGTATTCGGCGGCGGGGCGGATGATCTTGCCGTTGATGCGCTGCTCGATGACGTGCGCGCTCCAGCCGGAGGTGCGGGCCATGGCGAACACGGGGGTGAAGAACTCCGTCGGCACGCCCATCATGTTGTAGCTGACCGCGCTGAACCAATCGAGGTTGGGGAACATCCGCTTGGCGTCCCACATCACCGTCTCCAGCCGCTCGGCGATGTCGTAGAGGCCCATCGAGCCCTGCTCCACCGATAGCTGGCGCGCCAGTTCCTTGATCACCCGGTTGCGCGGATCGGCGATGGTGTAGACCGGGTGGCCGAAGCCGATCACCAGCTCCTTGTTCGCCACCCGCGCGCGGATATCCGCCTCGGCCTCGTCAGGGTTGGCGTAGCGGCTCTGGATCTCATAGGCGACCTCGTTGGCGCCGCCGTGCTTGGGCCCGCGCAGGGCGCCGACCGCGCCGGTGATGCAGCTGAACAGGTCCGATCCCGTGCCGGCGATGACCCGGGCGGTGAAGGTCGAGGCGTTGAACTCGTGCTCGGCGTAGAGGATCAGCGAGGTGTGCATGGCCCGCACCCAGCTCGGGCGAGGGGCCTCGCCGTGCAGCAGGTGCAGGAAATGGCCGCCGATGGAGTCGTCGCCGGTCTCCACCTCGATCCGCCGGCCGGACCGGGCGAAGTGGTACCAGTAGAGCAACATCGATCCCGTGCAGGCCATCAGCCGGTCGGCGATGCCGCGCGCGCCTTCGATCCCGTGGTCGTGGGCTTCGGGCTCGATGCAGCCGAGCATGGAGACCCCGGTGCGCAGCACGTCCATGGCGTGGGTCGAGGCGGGAATGGCTTCCAGCGCGGTCTTCACGGCGGCGGGCAGGCCGCGCATCGAGCGCAGTTTGGCCTTGTAGGCCGTCAACTCAGCGACGTTTGGAAGCTTTTCGTGCACCAGAAGATAGGCGATCTCCTCGAACTGCGCCTTATCGGCGAAATCCAGGATGTCGTAGCCGCGGTAGTGCAGATCGTTGCCGGTGCGCCCGACGGTGCACAGGGCCGTCTGGCCGGCGACGGTCCCGGACAGGGCGACCGACTTCTTGACGGGGCGGGCGTCGACAACATCGCTCACGGCTGAACTCTCCATTTCCGGGCGCGGCAACCTAGGCCAGTGAAACGCAGTCGCCTAGCCGAGGGGCGTCCATTCTTCGCTGGGGTCAGCGAAGGGCGCGAAGAGGGCATCCAGGGTCGCCTCGGAGACGTCCTCCAGCCGCGCAGGGTTCCAGCGGGGGGCGTTGTCCTTTTCGATGACCACGGCGCGCACGCCTTCCTGGAAATCGGGTGAGGCGATGAAGCGGCGGGCCAGCCGGTACTCCAGGCGCATCTCGTCTGCGAAGGCGGGCCGCTCATGGATGGTGCGAACCTGGCGCAGGGCGGTCTTCATCGAGGTCGGCGACTTGGTTTTCAGGATCGCCGCCTGTTCCTGCGCCCAGGAGGATCCGCCCTCCAGCGCCTGCATGATCTGTTCGACCGTGTCGTGGCGGAACACCGAATCCAGCGCCGCCTGCTTGCCCGATAGAGGCGCCAGGCCCGCATCGCCGCTGAACCGGGCCAGGATGCGGCGGACCTCATCAGGATTGGCGATCAAGGCCTCCTTGAACTTGGTGATCCGCTCGCTCGGCACATAGTCGGTGCAGAGCTTCAGGAACATGCAGTCGGCGGCCTTGAGCCGGGCGCCGGTGAGGGCCATCCAGGTCCCGATCTCGCCAGGAAGCTGGGCCAGGAGCCAGCCCGCGCCGATGTCGGGGAACAGGCCGATGCCGGTCTCGGGCATGGCGAACAGGGTGCGCTCGGTGCAGATGCGGTAGCGGGCATAGACCGACAGACCGACTCCGCCGCCCATGGTTATGCCGTCCATGATCGCCACGATCGGCTTGGGATAGCGCTGCAGCAGATCGTTCATCTGGTATTCGGCCAGGAAGAAGGCCCGCCCAGCCTCGCCGTCGCCAGCACCGCTGGCGGCCATGGCGCGGATGTCGCCGCCCGCGCAGAAGCCGCGTTCGCCTTCGTGATCGATGATTAGCAGATCGACGCCGTCGTCCTCCCGCCAGGCCAGCAAGGCCTCGATGACGGCCGCACACATCGGCTCGGTCAGGGCATTCAGCGCCTTGGGGCGGTTCAGGGAAATGCGGCCGACTCGGCCCTCGACCCGGGCGACGATTTCCAGCGGTTGTTCCAGGGTCATGGTCAGGCGGCGCCTTCGGCTGATGCGGTTTGGCAGATAGCGGTATCCGCGGCGCAACTGAAGCGCCGGGCCGAGGTTTGGCGTAAAAACAAAGCGCTCGGGCGGTTAGCGGGCATGGGGCCGACTATGTTTCAGTCTTGACATAGACCTGTCTCAACAAGGGGCTATTGCCCCGCCGTGCATCGTTGTCGGGGGACGGATGCAGCGTTTCGTGTCAGGCTGCCATGTACGGCCCAGAGGCTTTTTAGGCGGTTCTTTAGGGTGAAGGCGCTTTGATAAATTCCCTGACCAGCCGCCTCTTCGGCGCCGCAGCGACGGGTCGTCCGCGCGACTTCGGGAGCCACTGATGCTGGGCATCATCCGCGTCGCGCTGCAACGCCCGCTAACCTTCATCGTCCTGGCGATCATGATCATGATCTTCGGCGGCATTGCCGCAGTGAAGACGCCGGCGGACATCTTCCCGGAAATCCGCATCCCCGCCCTGGCCGTGGTCTGGACCTATAACGGCATGTCCGCCGATGACATGGGCGGCCGGGTCATGACCCAGTACGAACGGACCCTGTCGAGCCTGGTCAACGACATCGAGCGCATGGAGAGCACCTCGATCCCGGGTATGGGCATCGAGCGCATCTACTTCCAGCCCAACGTCGACATCCGTCTGGCCACGACCCAGGTCAGCACCAGCTCGCAGACCACCGTGCGCAACATGCCCGCGGGCATGCAGCCGCCGATCATGCTCAACTACAACGCCGCCACCGTGCCGATCATCCAGCTGGCGCTGGGCGGCGAGGGCATCACCGAGCAGCAGGCCTTCGACGCCGGCAACAACACCCTGAAGCCGTCGCTCATCAACATCCCCGGCATCTCGATTCCCGGACCCTACGGCGGCAAGCAGCGGCAGATTCTTGTGGACCTGGATCCCCAGGCCCTGCAGTCCAAGGGACTGTCGGCCCAGGATGTCAGCAACGCCTTCGCCGCCCAGCAGCAGCTGACCCCGGCCGGCAACGCCAAGATCGGCGCCTACCAGTACGCCGTGCACCTCAACGACACGCCCGAGGCGATCGAGGACCTCAACAACCTGCCGGTGAAGTCGGTCAACGGGACCACCGTCTATGTCCGCGACGTCGCCCACGTGCGCGACGGTTCTCCGCCCCAGACCAACATCGTGCACATCAACGGCCGCCGCGCCGTGATCATGATCGTGCTGAAGAACGGCCAAGCGTCGACCATCGACATCGTAGAAAACATCAAAAAGTCGTTGCCTCTTCTGAGGCAGCTGGCCCCGCCGGGCATGACCATCACGCCGTTCAACGATCAGTCGCTGTTCGTGAAGGCGGCGCTGCAGGGCGTGGTGCGCGAAGGCGCCCTGGCCGCGGCCCTCACCAGCCTGATGATCCTGCTGTTCCTGGGGTCCTGGCGCTCGACGGTGATCATCGCCGCCTCCATCCCCCTGGCCATCCTGGCGGCCATCGCCCTGCTGTCGGCCTTTGGTCAGACCCTGAACCTGATGACACTGGGCGGCCTGGCCCTGGCGGTCGGCATCCTGGTGGACGACGCCACCGTGACCATCGAGAACATCAACTGGCACCTGGAGCACGGCAAGGAGGTCAAGACGGCCATCCTGGACGGCGGACGCCAGATCGTGGCCCCGGCCTTCGTCAGCCTGCTGTGCATCTGCGTGGTGTTCGTGCCGATGTTCGCCCTGCAGGGCGTGGCCGGCTATCTGTTCGTGCCGATGGCGCTATCGGTGATCTTCTCCATGGTCGCCTCGTTCGTGCTGTCGCGCACCTTCGTGCCGACCATGGCCATGTACCTGCTGCGCCAGCACGCGGCGCATGATCCGCACGCCGCGCCCAAACGTTCGCGCAATCCCTTCGTGGCCTTCCAGCAGGGGTTTGAGCGGAGGTTCAGCAGCGTGCGCGAGAGCTATCGCAACCTTCTGGCCATGACGATGGTCCACCGCAAGCTTTTCGTCGTCGGCCTGATGGGCTTCGTGCTGCTGTCCTTCGGCCTTGCCCCCTTCCTCGGCTCGAACTTCTTCCCGTCGGTGGACACCGGCCAGATCATCATGCACGCCCGCGCCCCGGTCGGCACGCGGCTGGAGGAAACCTCGGACATCTTCGGCAAGATCGAGAAGGACATCCGCGGCATGATCCCGCCGACGGTCCTGACCAACGTTGTCGACAACATCGGCGTGCTGAACAGCTCGATCAACATGGCCTTCAGCAACTCTGGCATCGTCGGCTCGTCGGACGGCGACATCTACCTGACCATCGATAGGACCAAGGGCAAACCGACCGCCGACTACATCCGCATGCTGCGCGCCGAACTGCCCAAGCGGTTCCCCAGCGTGACCTTCTCCTTCCTGCCGGCGGATATCGTGAGCCAGATCCTCAACTTCGGTTCGCCCGCCACGATGGACATCCAGGTGGCCGGTCCCAACCGCGACGCCAACGAGGTTCTGGCGCAGAAGCTGATGCACCGCATCCAGGCGGTGCGCGGCGCCGCCGACGTGCATATGCAGCAGTCCTCGCACTTCCCGCAGTTCGACGTGAACGTGGACCGCTCCCGCATCGGCCAGATGGGCCTGAACGAACGGGACGTGACCAACAGCCTCGGCACAACTCTGGCCGGCTCAGGGCAGGCCGCGCCGCTCTATTGGCTGAGCCCGAACAACGTGACCTATCCGATCATCGTGCAGTCGCCGGAATACCGGATCACTTCGCTTTCGGAGCTCGCCGGCGTGCCGGTCACCGGCGCTCCCGGCGCGGGGCTGCAGACCGTGGGCGGGCTGGCCAAGATCAGCCGGTCGGAGACCAACGCCGTGGTCTCGCACTTCAACATCACGCCAGTGTTCGACATCTACGCCGGGGTCCAGGACCGCGACCTGGGCGGGGTCGCCGGCGACGTCCAGAAGGTGCTGGATGAGTACAAGGGCAAGCTGCCCAAGGGCACCACCATCGCCATGCGCGGCCAGGTCACCACCATGAACAGCGCCTTCTCCGGCCTGTTCCTCGGCCTGGCCGGGGCCATCGTGCTGATCTATCTGATCATCGTGGTGAACTTCCAATCCTGGCTGGACCCGTTCGTGATCATCACGGCCCTGCCGGCGGCCCTGGCCGGCATTGTCTGGACCCTGTTCGCCACCGGCACCACCCTGTCGGTGCCCGCTCTGACCGGGGCCATCATGTGCATGGGGGTGGCCACGGCCAACTCCATCCTGGTGGTCAGTTTCGCCCGCGAGCGGCTGGCCGAGCACGGCGACCCGATCGTCGCGGCGGTCGAGGCCGGTTTCACTCGCTTCCGGCCCGTGCTGATGACCGCCCTGGCGATGATCATCGGCATGCTGCCCATGGCTCTGGCGCTCGGCGAAGGCGGCGAGCAGAACGCGCCTCTGGGCCGCGCGGTGATCGGCGGCCTGATGTTCGCCACCGCCGCCACCCTGTTCTTTGTTCCTGTCGTCTTCAGTCTTGTGCATGGACGAAAGCACGCCGCGGCGGACGCCGCGACGGCCGAGCCTTTCGTCGGAGAAACCGCCTATGCCGCCCAATAAGCCCGATGTCTTGAGCTACCGGGCGCCCGCCAACCTGAAGCTGGTCGGCCTGATCGCCGTGGTCGTCGCCGTGGGTGTGGCCGTGACCGGCATCATCGGCCGCGTGCACGCCAACCAAGACGTCAAGGAATGGACTCACGAGCAGCTGGTGCCGACCGTAGGCTTGGTCACCGCCAAGTCTGACAACGCGCCCCAGGTGCTGAGCCTGCCGGCCCAGGTCCAGGCGTTCCAGAACGCCGGCATCCATTCGCGCGTCCCGGGCTATCTGAAGGCGTGGCACGTCGATATCGGCCAGCCGGTCAGGAAGGGCCAGCTTCTGGCCGAAGTCGACACCCCGGACCTGGATCAGCAGCTCGCCGCGGCCCGCGCCGATCTCGCCACCGCTCGTGCCACCGCCGCCCTGTCGGTCACCACCGCCGCGCGCTGGAAGAGTCTCCTGGCCAAGGATGCGGTCTCGCAGCAGGAATACGACGAGAAGGCCGGCGACGCCGTCGCCAAGGCCTCGGTGGTCAACGCCGCCAACGCCAACGTCCAGCGGCTGCAGGCGACCTCCGCCTTCAAGCGCATCGTCGCGCCGTTCGACGGCGTGGTTACCACCCGCTCCACTGATATCGGGACCCTGATCAGCGCCGGCGTGGCCACCGAGGCGCCCCTGTTCACCGTGTCCCAGATCGACAAGCTGCGCGTCTATGTGAACGTGCCGCAGAACTACTCCTCTCAGATCCATAAGGGCATGATCGCAAAGCTGGAGGCGCCCGAGCATCCCGGCGAGCAGTTCACCGCCACCGTGGTCGGCGACGCCCAGGCCATCTCCGCCCAGGGATCGCTGCTGGTGCAGCTGCAGTTGGACAACAAGGCCGGCAAGCTGAAGGCCGGGAGCTACGTCCAGGCCAAGCTGCAGATGCCCAAGGGCGCCAGCGTCGCCCTGATCCCCGCCAGCGCCCTGATCACCGGCGAGCACGGCAACCAGGTCGCCACCGTCGGGCCGGGCGGCAAGGTGCTGATGCGTCAGGTGACCATCGCGCGCGATCTGGGCACCACCATCGACCTGGCTTCGGGCGTGTCGCCCAACGAGAAGATCATCGACAACCCGCCTGACGACCTGGCTGCGGGTGATGTGGTCAAGATCGCCGCGCCGACGCCCGGGAAAACCGCCAAGAATGGCTAAGTCCGCCGTCGCCGTTCTGCTCGCCGCCCCTCTGCTCGCCGGGATGGGGCTGGCCGGCTGCTCCCTCGCGCCCGCCTATGCGCCGCCCACCGTCGAGACTCCCGTCGCCTTCAAGGAGGTCGGACCGTGGAGCCCGGCCGCGCCCGCCGACGCCGCGCCGCGCGACGGCTGGTGGCGGGTCTACAACGATCCCGTGCTGGACGGCCTGCAGGCCCAGCTGGAAGCGGCCAACAACGGCCTCGCCTCCGCCGTCGCCCGCTACGATCAGGCCCGCGCCCTCGCGGCCCAGGCCGGCGCAGGCCTGTTCCCGGAGATCGACTTCAGCGGCGTGGCCCAGGCCCTCCGCCAGTCTCAGAACCGCCCCCTGCGCACCGGCGGCGCGGGCCCGAACAATTACGACAACGAGCAGATCGCCCTGGGCGTCAACTACGAGATCGACCTGTGGGGGCGGCTGCGTAATCTCGCTGCCGCCAGCCGCGATCAGGCTCAGGCCAGCGCCGCCGATCTGCAGTCCGCCGAACTCAGCCTGCGCGCGGACCTGGCCAACAACTACATGGCCCTGCGCGGCGCCGACGCCCAGCTGAAGCTGCTCAAGGACACGGTGGCGGCCTATTCGCGCGCCTATGACCTGACCCAGGCCCGTCACGAAGGCGGCGCGTCCAGTGGTCTGGATGTCGGCCGCGCGGAAACCCAGCTGCGCACCGCCAAGGCCCAGATCTATGACCTGGCCGCTCAGCGCGCCCTCTATGAGCACGCCATCGCCGTGCTGGTGGGCAAGCCCGCCTCGGCCTTCGCCGTCGCCGCCGTCGACAACGGCCCGGCCATTCCGCACGTGCCCGCCAGCGCGCCGTCGGCCCTGCTCCAGCGCCGTCCCGACATCGCCGCCGCCGAACGCCGCGCCGCCGCCGCCAACGCCCAGATCGGCGTGGCCCGCGCCGCTTTATTCCCGACCATCACCCTGGGCCTGACCGGGGGCTACCAGGACGCCGGCGGGATCAATCTGCTGCAGGCGCCCAACAGCTTCTGGACCCTGGGTCCGGGCGTGGTCGCGCCGGTGTTCGACGAGGGCCGTCGCCAGGCCGCCGCCGCCGCCGCCAAGGCCCAGTTCAACCAGGTCAGCGCCGACTACCGCCAGGCGGTGCTGGCGGCGTTCCAGAACGTCGAGGATCAGCTGGCGCTCAACAATCAGCTGGCCGGCGAAGCCTCCGAACAGGCCCTGGCGGTGACCGCCGCCCAGAAGACCCAGGACCTCGCCCTGACGCGCTACCAGCTCGGCGCCGCCAGCTTCCTTGAGGTGGTGACCGCCCAGACCGCGGCCCTGCAGGTCGAGCAGAGCGCCCTGACCGTGCAGACGCGCAGGCTCCAGGCCAGCGTCAATCTGGTGCGCGCGCTTGGCGGCGGTTGGACTACAGCGGACCTGCCCAAGCTCTAGCGGCCGTCAGTTCGGCGCCTTGATGGTGACCATGGCGTATTCACCGTCCGGGTTGAACTCGTGCGGCGCGCCTGCGGGGACGATCAGCCAGTCGCCCGTCTGGATCACCTTGATGGTCCCGCCTTCGATCGACTGGCCGATGACGTTGCCGGAACCGGCGGCTTTCGGCTGCACCAGCGTCCCCCCGACCGTGACCGCCGCCTTGCCGGCGACGACATAGTTCAGCTCGCCGTCCTTGGGATGCATCAGGAAGGGGCCCGCCTGACGGCGGTACTCCATGGTCGCCTTGAACGGCGCCAGGCTGACCACCGGCTGCACCACGGCGCCGGGGCCGGGCTTGTAGACCTTGCGGGCGTTCTCCAGCAGGGCCTGGATCTCGGCGGACGAGGCGAAGGTCTTCAGGTCCGGCGCGGGCGCCTGAGCGCGGGCGGCGCCGAGGGTGGCGAAGGCCAGGGCGGTGGAAACCACCAGGGCAGGGGCGATGCGCATCGTGCTTCCTCCAGCGTCCGTCAGCCGCGCGGCATGTGCAGGGCGATCAGGATCAGTTCGCCGTCGGTGGCGCTGATCCAGTGCGGGGTGTTCTGCGGCACCATCACCCAATCGCCCTTGGCCATCTGGCGCGCGACGCCGCCTTTCACACCCGTCCCCGAGAAGTTGTCGGCGTTGGTATTCTTCGGATCGATCATGGTCCCGCCGGTGACGAAGGTCATCTTGCCTTCGACCACGAAGATCAGTTCGGCCTGCATCTGATGCAGCGAGGAGGCCCCTGCGTGCGTGCGGTAGTCGAGGGTGACGTCGTAGGGCGCCGCCTTGACGATAGTCTGGGAGAAGGACGCCGCGCTCTTGGGTTCATATTTGGCCCGGGCATTGGCGATCATCGCCTGCACCTCGGGACCGGTAGCGAACATCTTCACGTCCGGCGCGGGGGCCTGGGCTGAGCCGACGCCGAAGCTGGTCAGGGCCAGGACGGCGGCAGCCGCCAGGGTCGGTGCGATGCGCATGAGTCTCTCCCGTCCATGATTGTCTTCCCCGCTCGCCGGCGGGGTTTGGCCTCGACCCTATAGGGCTTTACGCACCCAGGGAAAGGTCCGTGCCGTCTAGAAGGACCGGGGGTCCGGCAGGCGAATCGGCGGCGCGCCGTCATAGGGCGCCGCGGCGCTGTGGCGGACGATGCCGACCGTCGAATCGGCGATGCCGGCCATCAGGAACTGCACCGCCATCGCGCACAGGATCAGGCCCAAGATCCGCACCACGATGGTCATGCCGATCTTACCCAGAAGGCGGGTGATAAGCGGCGTGGCCAGGAAGCAGAGCAGAGTCGAGACCCCGATCGCCGCGATCACCGCCAGGCCCACCAGGGCGCCAGCCAGGCCGAAGGCGCGCGCCTGGCTGGCGTAGATGATGGCGGTGGAGATGGCCCCGGGACCGATCAGCAGAGGCATGGCGAAGGGCACGATCAGCCGCTCCAGATGGCGGCGTACATAGCCGCCCCGGTCTTCGCCCGCGCTGTCGGCGGCGTCGGCGAAGGCCAGGGTGAAGTCGTCGCGGACCATCTTGAGGCCCAGCAGGAAGAGAATCACCCCGCCGGCGATGCGGAAGGCGGGCAGGGAGATGCCGAAGAACTGCAGCAGCCCGACGCCGGTGAAGTAGAAGAAGGTCAGGAAGGCGGCCACCACCACCGAGATCAGCACCGCGATCTGGGCGCGCTCGCCGGCCTTGGCTCCGGCCGTGGCGGCGGCGAACAGGGCCACGTTGCCGATCGGGTCGATCAGGGCGAACAGGGCGACGAAGAAGTTGATGGCGAAGGTGGAGTAG
>CAIYVC010000087.1 GCA_903929535.1 uncultured Caulobacteraceae bacterium
CTGCTCAACGCCCGCGAAGCGCTCGGGCGCAAGCTGGCGGAAAGCTCAGCCCAGTCGAAGATCCTGGCGGGCCTCACCGAAGCCTTCGGCCTGGAGGGGTCGCCCGAGCGGATCGAGGTCTACGACAACAGCCACATCATAGGGACCAACGCGGTCGGCGGCATGATCGTGGCGGGGCCCGAGGGCTTCCTCAAGAACCAGTACCGCAAGTTCAACATCCGCTCCCAGGACCTCGTCCCAGGCGACGACTACGGCATGATGCGCGAGGTGCTGCGCCGCCGCTTCGGACGCCTGGTCAAGGAAGAGGAGGCTGGGGAAAACCCGGTCCGGCCCGATCTCGTGCTGATCGACGGCGGCGCCGGCCAGCTGGCGGTGGCGGTCGAGGTGATGGCCGATCTCGGGGTCGACGACATCGTGGTCACCGGCGTGGCCAAGGGGCCCGACCGCGACGCGGGGCTGGAGCGGTTCTTCATGCCGGGCAAAGCGCCCTTCATGCTCGATCCCAAGAGCCCGGTTCTCTACTACCTGCAGCGCCTGCGCGACGAGGCGCACCGGTTCGCCATCGGCAGCCACCGCACCCGCCGCAGCATGGAGATGAAGAAGAATCCGCTGGACGACATCGAGGGGGTCGGGCCGGGCAGGAAGCGCGCCCTGCTACACGCCTTCGGATCGGCCAAGGGGGTGTCCAAAGCGTCGGTGGACGATCTGATCAAGGTGGAAGGGGTGTCTACGCCGCTGGCCCAGCGCATCTTCGATTATTTCCGCAAAAGCTAAGCCCTGCGGCATTGTGTCCAGGGCCGGGCGGTATACCGTTTCCCCTTTGATGCAACCGGAACGGGCGATTATTGGTCGCTGAATGTCCTTCGGATTCCTGCTCGAAGCTTCTGGAGTCGCGCTCCTCGCCGCCCTTTTGGTCCTGCGAGAAATCCTGCGCCGAGCCCGCATCAAATACGAATACCGCTGGGAGACCTTCGCCGTGCGCGCCGGGGGTCATCGCCAACTGCTGCACATCCGCCAGAGCGAGATCGAGTCCATCGCCAGGATGACTCTGGGGCAACGGCTGGCGGGTTTCGGCCGTTTCAAGCAGCTGTCGCGCAGCACCTTCGGTCCGCGCGTGGTGATCTATTCCAAGGTGGCGCACACCACCCCCTATGTGATCTCCTGGGAGGGTCGCGCCATCGCCGGCCTGACGCCCAAGGGCTTGAAGTTACGCGCGGGGGAGGGAACCAAACCCTCCTGAGTCCGCTGGAGAGACGCCGATGAAGTCGATCCCCAACATCCTGACCTTCGTGCGCCTCCTGGCCGGGGTGATGATGTTCCTGTTCCTGGCCGCCGCCGCCGGGGGCGTGCCCTTCATCAGCGAGCGCCTCACGCCCGACAGCCAGTTCGCGCTGGAGCGCTGGTCCCTGATCGCCTTTGTCCTGGCTTCGATCACCGACTTCTTCGATGGCTGGCTGGCGCGCAAGCTGCACGCCGAGAGCGTCTGGGGCGCCATCCTCGATCCGATCGGCGACAAGATTCTGATCTGCGGCGCTATCCTCGGGCTGGCCGCGCTGGGCCCCCAGCCGCAGATCGCCATCCCCTTCGCCCTGATCCTGTTCCGCGAATTCGCCGTCAGCGCCCTTCGCGAGGGCGCCGCGCCCAAGGGGGTCAAGATCCCCGTGACTATGCTGGCCAAGTGGAAGACCACCTTGCAGATGATCGCCATCGCGGCGGAACTTCTGGTCGGCTCCTGGGCGGCCTGGGGCCTGAACGGTGATCCGGAGGTGCTCGGCCCGGCGACCCTGATCGCCCACAGCCTGCTGTGGCTGGCCGCTCTCATCACCCTGTGGACCGGCGCGGTATATTGGCACAAGGCCCACGTCGCGATCGGCGATAACTAGGCCCTTACGCTGCGCAGCCAGTCGGCGGTCTTTGCCGGGGCGCCAAACAAGAACAGATGCAGCCCCGCGACCTGAGGCGGCGCGGCCTCGGCCAGGGCGCGGACGATCTTGTCCGGACCGGTATCGGTCAGCAAGCGGCCTAGCGACGGCTGGCGGCTGAGCGCCCTGATCGACGGCCCGACCCCGCACATCACTGCATAGCGCACCAGGCTGGCGACGCTGGCGATCCCGGCCAGCCCCACCTGTACCGGCGCGGTCTGGGCTGCCCGCCCGAAGAGGTCGATCCAAGCCAGAATCGGCTCGGCCTCGAAGCACATCTGGGTCACGACCAGGGACTGCAGCCCTTCGGCGCGCAGTAGCGCCAGCTTGGCCTGGAGGGCCTCGTCCAACGCCTCCTGGCTGATCTGGGGATGCCCCTCCGGGTAGGCTGCTAGGCTGACCTTGGCGATGCCGCGCCGCTGCAGCAAGCCGGTCTGCAGAACCTCCAGAGCCGAGGCGTAGGGGCCCAACGGCCGCTCCGCGTCACCGCCGATCAGCATCACTTGATCGACCGCCGCTTCGCCGGTGGCGCTGGCGAGGTAGTCGTCCAACTGCTCCGCTGTGGCGGTCATGCGCGCGGAGATATGCGGAACCGGAACCAGCCCGGCGCGGCGCACCCGCACCGCCGCCGCCACGATCTCCTGCGGGGAACTGGTGGGCAGATAGGTGATGTAGACTCGCGTTCCCGCCGGCCAGTCGCAGGCCAGCAGCCGGTCGATGGCCGCCGTCGAGGCGGTGGTCTCAACCGAGGCGCCGCCGATCAGGTCGATGTTCGGCATGCCGCTCGCTAGAGGTCCCGCTTGCGCCCGATGACGTAGGATTCGTCGTTGAACCACAAGCCGCCATGCCGCCTCAGCACGTCGCGCGCGGCGTCCATGTAAAAGCCGGTCTGCATCACGTCCGCCAGCCGCTCGTCCTCGATCTGGGCCACATAGGTGGCGTTGCTCCAGGCGGCGAACAGGGTGGAGGTGCCGACCGAGGAGCCCTCGAAATCGATCTCTCCGGGCAGGGTGTGCATGTCGTAGCGAAACAGCGAGCGGCTGTCGGAATAGGTGTTGAAGTTGAAGTGGCGGGCCTCGGCGCCCAGCTCGGTCTTGGTGGCTTTCAAGAGGTCGTGGCGGTTGGTCTGGAAGGGCTGCTCGCCGGGCCAGACGGCCTGGATGATCTCCATGCCCGGATCGTGGCCGCAGGAGTGGATGCCGATCAGCCGCCCGCCGGGCGCCAGACTGCGGGCCAGGGGCGCGATCACACGGCGGGCCTTGAACTCGGTCGAGGCGCGGGCCCGATAGGGCTGTGAGGCCACCACCAAGTCGTAGTCGGCGCGCACGGCCCCGCGCTTGGGCAGGATGTGGTCGACCAGGAACCGGCAGTCCTCGCGGTAGACCACCATGACCACAGGCTTCTCATAGACGGGGTTGCCGCTCTTCTTGCTGACCGCGGCCTTCCAGTTCTGCGCCAGGAAGGGCTGCAGTTCGGTGATCTGCTCGTCGAACTCGGCGGAGGAATCGCCGCGCAGGGCGACCTCCTTCCACACTAGGCTGGAGGCGGCGACTACCGAATTGGGCGTCAGCCAGGGCGCCTCGGCGTAGTTCATGTTGGTCATGACCAGAACGGTGGCCGGATGCTCCTGGAAGCGGTCGGGCATCTTCTCCATGCTCAGCCGCACGTCCTCCAGGCTGATCTCCTTGCCCACGATGTAGAAGGGCGCCCAGGGATAGCGGTGGTGCAGGGTGCGCATCACGCGGGTCAGGACGGTGGCGTCCCCGACCCCGGCGTCGAACAGACGGATCGCGGGCGGGCGGGGGTGCAGGTTGGCCAGCTCCAGCGCCACCCGCTGGGCCACCACCCACTTCTCGCTGCAGGTGTTGACGAACATCAGGTATTTCTGACGGTTGTCGTAGAAGCGGAAGTTCTTCTCGGGCGTCTCGTCGGCAGCCACGGTTATCGGCGTTGCCTTGGGCGTGGGCCGATCCGCCTTTTCCGGGACGAGACCGCCCATGAAGGCCCGCACCCGGTCGACCGTGCTCGCCGTCACCTTGCCGCCGTAGCGCAGGCGGTTGACGAACTTGCCGTCATTGACCGCGCGCCGGCCGAACGTGGACTCCGCCATATGCTCGCGCCGGCAGTAGTCCGCGATTTCCTCCAGGATCACTTCTGCGCGCATCGATCCGCCCTGCCCGCTCTATTTTGTCCCACTGTGGCAGGTCTGCTGGGGCGGTAAACAACATTTGGTCCCACTGCGGGTGTGGGACGAATCGGTGGGACGGCTAGGACATGGGCTCCGCCTTGGGCGGCGGGGGCGTTTCGGGCAGGGGGATGAACTCCTGATTGTCCTGCGGCGGCAGGGTGAAGCGGCCCGCCTTCCAATCCGCCTTGGCCGCCTCGATGCGGTCCATGCTGTGGGACACCAGATTCCACCAGATGTAGCGATGGCCGAGCGGCTCGCCGCCCAGGAGCATCACGGTCGCCGGTGTCTTGGCCTGGATGGTGGCGTCCTGACCGGGCGCGAACACGATCAGCTCGCCGCCGCCGAACTCGCGACCCTCGACCTCCACCGTACCGCGCGCCACGAAGGCCGCCCGCTCGGCATGGCCGGTCGGCAGGCCGCCCTTGGCCCCGGGCTGCATCTCCCAGTGGACGTAGAACATCGGCGAGTGGGTCTTGACGTTGGCCGTGGCGCCGAAGGCTGCGCCCGCGATCAGCCGCCCCCACAGGCCATCCGCTTCATAGGTGGGCAGGTCTTCCGGGCCATGGTGGAAGAAGGCCGGATCGTCCTCCTCGTTCTCCACCGGCAGGGCCACCCAGGCCTGCATGCCGTGCATCGCCTGGCCGCTCTGGCGCAGGGGCAGCTCGGTGCGCTCCGAGTGGACGATGCCGCGACCGGCGGTCATCCAGTTGACCTCGCCCGGCCGGATCGGCTCGCGGAAGCCCAAACTGTCCTGGTGGAAGATCGAGCCCTCGAACAGATAGGTGACGGTCGACAGGCCGATGTGCGGATGCGGGCGCACGTCGATGCCCTGGCCGGAGGCGAACTGGGCCGGGCCGATGTGGTCGAGGAAGACGAAGGGGCCCACCATCCGCTTCTTGGCGAAGGGCAGGATGCGCCCGACCTCGAAGCCGCCGAGGTCCTTGCGCTGGGATTCGATGACCATCTCGATCATGGGGAGTTTCCTTCTGTAGGCGCCACTTTCCGCCTGACGGGCTCCAGCGCAACAGGGCATAAGCTGAAGGCATGACAATCGCGTACGATTTTGACGCCGCGGTCATCGGCGCGGGGGCCGTGGGCCTGGCCTGCGGCTATGCCCTGTCCCAGTCTGGCAAGTCGGTCGTGGTGCTGGAGAAGGAACGCTTCATCGGCCAGGGGATTTCATCGCGCAATTCCGAGGTGATCCACGCCGGGCTCTACTATCCCACCGGTTCGCTGAAGGCCCGGCTCTGCGTACGCGGACGGCGGCTGCTCTATCCCTTCCTGGAGGCGCACGGCGTCGGCTACGAGCGGTGCGGCAAGATCGTGGTGGCGACCAGCGAAGCGGAGATCGCCCGGGTCGAGGCGGTGGCCAAGCAGGCCGAGCTCAACGATGTCGAGGGGCTCGAGATGCTGACGGCGGCGCAGGTTCACGCCCTGGAGCCCGAGGCCCACGCCCTGATGGGCCTGCTGTCGCCGGAGACCGGCATCTTCGACACCCACGGCTACATGCTGGCCCTGCAAGGGGAGATCGAGGCGGCGGGCGGCGCGGTGGCGCTGGACGCGCCGTTCGAGGGCGCCGAGCCCCTGCCGGACGGCGGCTTCCGCATCCGCGCGGGTGGCCCCGAACCCACAGAGCTGACGGTGCGCCAGCTGGTCGTTTCCGGCGGGCTCGGAGCTCAGGACGCGGCGGCCCAGATCGAGGGCTATCCGCCCGGCGAAATCCCCAAGCTGCACTACGGCAAGGGCGTCTATTTCGCGTTGAACGGCAAACCGCCGTTCAAGCGTCTGGTCTATCCGCCGCCGATCGCGGGGGCGCTGGGCGTTCACTACAAGCGCGACATGGGCGGGCGGGCTCATTTCGGCCCGGACCTGCAGTTCGTCGACGAGATCACC
This sequence comes from uncultured Caulobacteraceae bacterium, assembly GCA_903929535.1. Taxonomy (GTDB): domain Bacteria; phylum Pseudomonadota; class Alphaproteobacteria; order Caulobacterales; family Caulobacteraceae; genus BOG-938. The sequence goes on from CAIYVC010000087.1 coordinate 6,004, forward strand.
TACGACGTCGATCCGGCGCGGGCCGCCGGCTTCTACGACTATGTCCGCCACTTCTGGCCCGGCCTGCCGGACGGCAGCCTCAGCCCCCGACTACGCCGGCATCCGCCCCAAGCTGCATGGACCGGGTGAGCCGCAGCCGGATTTCCGCATCGACGGCGCCGAGCGTCATGGGCTGGAGGGGCTGATCGCCCTGTTCGGCATCGAGAGCCCGGGCCTGACCAGTTCCCTGGCCATCGGCGAAAAGGTGGCGCAGCTGCTGACGGCTTGAACCTTTGCCGTCCCAGATCGCTTTCCTAGCGCCGCGGTGGTCGGCGTTCAGGAGAGAGCTTGATGTCCAGCCAAGGCTTCCACGTCCCCCTCGATAAGCTCAGCAACCGGACCAAGAAGATCCACTATGCGATCTCGTCGCTGATGGAAGAGCTGGAAGCGGTCGATTGGTACTATCAGCGGGCTGACGATACCGATGACGCCGAGCTCAAGGCCATCCTGCTTCACAACGCCCACGAGGAACTGGAGCACGCCTGCATGGTGCTGGAGTGGCTGCGCCGGGCTGATCCGGTGATCGACAAGAACCTGCGCGAATACCTGTTCCAGGAAGGCTCGATCGTCGGCCGCGAACACGAGGCCGAGGGCAAGGATTAGGGCTCGCCGATCAGCCGGGTCAGGGCGTCCCTGGGCGCCAGGCGCTCGGCATGGATGCCCCACCAGACGGCGAAGAACAGCAGGGGCCAGCGGTGCTCGGCGCCCTTCTCATCCTCGAACACCGCGCGCACGGCCTGCAGGTCGCAAAGATTTCTCACACCCTCCAGGGCGGCGATGCGAGGCCCCAGTTCTCTGGCGCGCGGCGCGATCCAGGCCTGGACCGGGGTGGTGAAGCCGGACTTGCGGGCGAAGGGGTCGGCGCCGGGGCAGTGGCGGTGCAGCCAGCGGCGCAGCAGCCATTTGCCCAGGCGCCCGCGCACCTTGAACTTGTCGGGCAGGTAGAAGCCGAAACGGGCCACTTCGGAGTCGAGGAAGGGCGTGCGGCCCTCCATGCCGTGAGCCATCAGACAGCGGTCGAGCTTCAGCAACAGGTCGCTGGGCAGCCAGCCGGCGATGTCGCGCGCCTGGGCCTGCTGCAGGGGGCTGAGGCCCGGGCCGGGATCGGTGGCGTGGCGCCAGCGTTCCACCGCCGCCTGGCCGCGGTCGCGGAGGAAGGGCACGTCGGGACGCGGCCCGGATTCGCGGCCGCCGAACAGGGGCGGGCGCAGAGCGCGGCGATAGCGGCCGTAGCCGCCGAAGATCTCGTCCCCGCCTTCGCCGGTCAGCACCACCTTGAGCGTGCCCTTGGCCGCCTCGGCCAGCTTGTAGGTGGGCAGGGAGGCATAGTCGGTGGTGGGCTCATCCAGCGCATCAGCGACCGCAGGCAGCAGACGCCAGAAGTCCTCTTCGTTGAAGGAAACGTCATGCCAGTCGAGGTTCAGGGCCCGCGCGGTCTTCTCAGCCTGGCCGCGTTCGTCGCGCACGCCGGTCTTGCCCTGGGAGACCTCGAAGCCGCAGGTGTAGGCGGTGACCGGCCGTTCGTTCAGCCGGCTCATCATGGTGGCGATGACGGTGGAATCGATGCCGCCGGACAGGAACAGGCCGTAAGGCACGTCCGAGCGCTGGTGCACCGAGACGCTGTCCTCCAGCACCCGGTCCAGCGCGGCCAGCAAGCCCGTCTCCTCGCGCGGCAGGGCCTGGGGCTTGGGCAAAGGCGAGCGCACCCGGCGCGGCGCGGGGCGGCCATAAACCACCTCGGCGATCTCGCCCGGCTTCATCCGGCGCACGCCGCGGAAGGCGGTGTTGCGGCCCACCGCGTAGTTCAGGGCCAGCAGGTCCTGCAGGGGTTCGTTGTCGATGCCCATTGGGCCGCGCTGCGGGCCGGTCTGGGAGGGCAGCAGGGCGCGCGGTTCGGAGGCGAACTGCAGCACCCCTTCGGTCTGGCGATAGTAGAGCGGCTTGATGCCGAACGGATCGCGCACCAGCCACACCCGCCCGTCCGCGCCGATCAGGCAGAAGGCGTACATCCCCCGCAGCCGGTCGAAGGCCCGCTCGCCCTCCTTGGCGTAGAGGTGCAGCAGGGGCTCGAAATCGGATCCGGTGGTGACCCGGTCCTGCAGACCGAATTCCTCGATCAATTCCTTGTAATTGTAGATCTCGCCGTTGCCGATGATGGTGCAGCCGGCGGCGTGCAGCGGCTGCCAGCCGTTCTCCAGATCGATGATCGACAGCCGCGCGTGGGCCAGCGCGCCCTTGACCCGGGGCAGGCCCTCGATGGGCTCGACGCGAATGCCGTCCGGTCCGCGATGGGCCAGGGTCTGGGCCATGGCTTCCGCCTCGGCGGGGGTTCCGCCCCCGATCAGGCCGACGATGGCGCACATCAGGCGACTCCGTAGGGCTGCAGCAGCTCACGCCACTGGGCGGTGATGCGATCCAGCGAGAACTCGGCGGCCAGGCGTTCGGCGCCGGCCTGGGACAGCCTATTGCCCAGCGCCGGGTCCGCGATCAGGCGGGCGGCGGCGGCGGCGAGGGCGGCGTCATCGTCGATATCGACCAACAGGCCGTTCTCCTCGGTGTGGATCAGGTCCTTGGGACCCTGGCTGGCGGCGGCGACCACCGGCAGCCCGTGAGCCCAGGCCTGGATCACGACATTTCCCAGCGGCTCGAACCGTGACGGGAATAGGCACAGGTCGGCGGCCCGGTAAAGGCTGGTGGCGTCTTCGCGCCAGCCCAGGAAGCGAACGCGGCTGCTCACGCCCAGCTGTTCGGCCAGGGCCCTCAGCTCGTTTTCCAGGGGACCGGAGCCGGCGATCCACAGATAGGCGTCCGGCAGCCGCGCCAGGGCGCGCAGGCTGACGTCGTGGCCCTTGTTGACGTGCAGCCGCCCCAGGCCCAGCAGCAGGGGCGCACCCTCGGGGGTGTCCAGCGCCGCGCGGTCGGCGGCGGGGGCCGCGCTCGGAGCGGCGAAATTGGGAATGTAGCGGACCTTCTCGCGCGGCCAGCCCTGACGGATGATCCAGGCCTCAATGTCGCGGGTGTTGGCCACCAGATGGTCGAAGCCGCGGTAGTATTTCAGCCCATAATAGCCGCCGAGCCGGCCGATGCGACCCCAGGGCCCCTTGGGCGAATGGCGCGCCGCGCGGTTCATCCAGGCGATCAGGGCCCCGGCGCCCTCGGTCTTGGCGAATCGGCGCACGCGGCCTCGGGTGGACAGGTCCAGCAGGCCGCCGAAGGGCAGGACGCAAGTGTCTATGCCGACCTGCTCCAGCCGCTGCTCGCGGCCCGCGTGGGCGCGCAGGGCGCAGGCCTGGGCGACGCCGTTGGAACGCAAGGCCTCCACCAGCGAGAGGAAATAGGTTTCCGCTCCGCCATCCTTGTCCGAGCCGAGCAGTTGCAGCGCCTTCATGACGCCGACCCTAGCGGCAAGCGCGCCGCTTCCCAACCGGCTTGAAGAGCCGAGGGCTCCACCCTATAAACCCGCCCTCGCACGGTGGGCGCCCGACTTCGGTCTATGGCTGGGTAGCTCAGATGGTTAGAGCGGTGGATTCATAACCCACAGGTCGGCGGTTCGATCCCGCCCCCAGCTACCACCGCCCACCGTGCGTTTTCCTCCCGCATCAGCCGAGCCCCGCCGGCGTCCAACCGAGAATGCGCCTTGCGGCGAAGGCAGCGCCGAACAGGCCGGCGCAGAAGGCCAGGGCCAGAGGCAAGGGCAGGGTGTCGCCGGAGAGGCCCCGCGTCTTCAGCACGGCGTGCACCAGGATGTAGACGGGGGCTGCGGTGACGTAGACGCCGTAGGAGGCTGCGCCCAGCTCCACGCAGACGGCGCGCAGCGGACCCTGGATTCGGCAGCGGGCGCCCGCCGCGATCAGTAGAGGCCAGACGAGCAGGGCGGCCACGAGGTCGTAGACGCCGCCGCCGGCCAGGGGTGCATAGAGCAGACCGCAGGCCGCAGCGAGGATCGGCAGGGCCAGGGAGGAGGGCAGAGCGCCTCGAGTCAGCCGCTTAAGCAGCACACCGAGGGGAAAGGCGAAGGCGACGCGGGCCATGCCGATGCCGAGGGTGGGCCAGGTCGCGCCGGCGTTGATGCCGCCGTAGCCCAGCACTAGCCAAGCCAGCAGGGCCGCGCTGATGGCGCACCAGACCATCAGAAGCCTTGGCGACAGCCGGCGGTAGACCAGGGCGAAGACGGCGTTGGCGATCAGTTCCGCCAGCAGGGTCCACGCGGGGAAGTTTAGCGGATAAAGCGGCGTGTCGCCGCCGGACCACAGAGGCGCCATGACAGCCCCGGTCAGGGCCGAGGCCGCCAGGGAGGCCGGGGTCCAGCCGGCTCCGCGATGCAAGACGAGGGCGGCGCCCACCGCCAGCACGCTGATCGCCAGACCCAAGACATAGAGCGGATAAAGCCGCCTGACGCGTTTCAGCAGGAAGGCGCCGGGGCTCCAGCCGGCGCCCAGTCGCGAGCCGTAGGCGTGTTCGAGCACGAAGCCACTAAGGACGAAGAACAGGTCCACCGCCAGATAGGCGTGCGGCGCATGCGTGCTGGCGTGCATCAACACCACGGCGAAGGCGGCCACGCCGCGCAGGCCGTCCAGCACCGCCAGCTCGCTCTGAGCGCGGGTCGAAGTTTCGGAAATGACGGGCTGATTCAAGACCGGTCCTTCAGGATCAGGACGCCGACCTTAAAGCGTTCGCGGCTAGGAGCCAGCTTAGGCGGCGACGACCTGGACGGTATCGCCGGCGCCGCCGGCCAGGGCCATGTTGATCGCCTGCAGCAGCCGGTCGGGCTTGATCGGCTTTTCGACGACCGAGCACATGCCCACCGCCAGATAGCCGCGGGCGTCCTCGGGGTCGACGTTGGCGGTCAGGGCCACGATGGGGATTGCGCCGGGCGCGCCGGGCAGGGCGCGGATCGCCTTGGTGGCGGCGATGCCGTCCATCCGCGGCATCTTGATATCCATCAAAACGAGATCGAAGCGGCCGCTGCGCGCGGCTTCCACAGCCTCCACGCCGTCTTCGGCGGTTTCAGAGGTGCAGTCGAACATCTCGCACAGGGCCTCGGCCACCATGCGGTTGGTGGCGTTGTCGTCCACCACCAGGATATGCGGCGCGCCGCTCACCTGACGGCCCTGGGCGGCGACCGGCACGGCCTCGGCCAGCTTCGCCATCATGTCGAACACGATGGTCATGCCCTGACCAACGTTGCTCTCGGCGCGGACCGAGCCCTTCATGCTGAGGACGATGCCGCGGGTCAGGGACAGGGGCAGGCTGCCGCCTTCGCCCTCGGGGCCTTCGGGGTCGAAGATGCGGGCCAGCTTGGCGGCGGCCAGGCCGGGGCCGGTGTCGCGCACGCGGCCCTCCAGCATGACCAGCTCGCCTTCGGTGCGGGCGCGCAGGCTGACTTCCACCGAGCCCTGGCGGGTGTAACGCAGGGCGTTGTCGATCAGGTTGTCGAACACCTGCATCAGGCGGCTGGAGTCGACCATCGCCGACAGGTCCGGGTCGCCGTCGTAGGAGATCAGGAGGCCGACGCCGCTCTCGGCGGCGCGGGTGCTCCAACGATCCTGCACCTCGTCGGCCAGTTCGCGCAGCAGCTGGGCGTGGGGCTTCAGCTCCAGCTGGCCCTTGCGCGCCTGCAGCATGTCCAGGGCGTCGTCGGCCAGACGCAGAAGTGTCTCGCCGGTGGCCTTGATGCTTTGGACCTGAGCCTGGGCGTCGGGGCCGAGGTGCTGGCGGCTTAGCCTGTCAGTCATGGCCAGCAGGCCGTGGACCTGGCCGCGGAACTCGCTCTCGGCGGATCGCATCAGGCGCTGGAATTCCTCGGCCACCGCCTCGGCGATGCGCTCGTCGTCATCCACGGGACCGACGTCGGGGACCTGGCTGACCAGAAGTTTGCCCAACAGGCCGCGCAGGTCCGCGATGCCGAGGTGAACGCCGTCCTCCACCACCGCGAAGGACTGATGACCGCGGGCGGGATCGGCCAGGAGGGCGTCGATGGTGTCCTCCACGCCGGTGGACGCCTGCACGATCAGGGGATCGGGGACCATCAGGTCACGTACGATCTGGGTGGTGCGTCCGGCCCGCAGGGCGGTCTCGATGACGTCGCGGTAGATCATGCCCACCGTCCGGCCGCCCTCGGCGACGGGAAAGGCGCGCGCGTTCGGCATCGCCACGAAGGCTTCCGCGACGTCGATCACGGTGGCCCCGGGCGAGCTCATCGGCGCGCGATCAACGAAACTGGCGATACACTTCATCAGGTCACGGAAAACTGAGGAGACCTCACCTTCGCCAATCACGTTTGAGAAGTGGTTAAGTTCAACCGGAAGAAGTGCGACAAAAAGTGACAATTTCGCCGTTTAGGCGATTTCTTCTTCTAGCCATCGGATAAATCCGGAATTGGACATGTCGGCTTCCACACGTAGCGCGAGCACGCACGGCGTGTCGTAAGGGTGGCTTTTCAGGATCAAATCTTTGAGCTGCCCGGCCGCTGATGCGGTGGTCTTGAGCAGCATCGGCGTCTCGCTCGCCTGCTCCATCACGCCCTGCCAGCGATAGATCGAGGTCATCGGGGCCAGTACGTTTGCACAGGCGGCGAGCTTCGCTTCCACGGCGGCGCGCCCCGCGGCCTGCGCCGTTTCGGCGTCGGGCCAGGTGGTGTAGAGGATCACCGCGTCAGTCATGTCCTGGCCTCCCGTCCCGAAGGACCCATCGTGCATGTCCGAAGATAGGCCGCCAACCGACGCGGCGCTGGTGCTGTTTTCGGGCGGGCAGGATTCCACCGTCTGTCTGGCCTGGGCGCTGGAGCGTTACAGCTGGGTGGAGACCGTCGGCTTCGACTACGGCCAGCGTCATGGCGTGGAGATGCAGGCGCGCGACACCGTGCGCGCCTCTCTGATCGAGCGCTTCCCCCATTGGGCCGCCAAGCTCGGCCCCGACCATCGGCTGGACATGCGCGGCTTCGGCGCCGTGGCGGAGTCCGCCCTGACCACCCATCGCGCCATCGAGATGACCGAGCGCGGCCTGCCCTCGACCTTCGTGCCGGGACGAAACCTGGCCTTCTTCATCTATGCAGCCGCCCTGGCCGACCGGCGCGGCCTGCAAAAGCTGATCGGCGGCATGTGCGAGACCGACTACTCCGGCTATCCCGACTGCCGGCGCGAGACGCTGGACGCGGTGCAGGTCATGCTCAACCTCGGCATGGAGCGGAACTTCGAGGTCGAGACCCCGCTGATGTGGCTGACCAAGGAGCAGACCTGGGCCCTGGCCAAGGGGCTGGGCGGCGAGCCGCTGGTCGATATCATCCTGCAGGACAGCCACACCTGTTATCTCGGCGAGCGCGGCGCGCTGCACGCCTGGGGCTATGGCTGTGGGACCTGCCCGGCGTGCGAGCTGCGCAAGGGCGGGTTCGGCGACTGGATGGCCAACGGGCGCCAGGCGCTCGTTCCGTGAGCTATAGCGTCAAGGAAATCTACCTGACCCTGCAGGGCGAGGGCGGGCAGCAGGGCCGCGCGGCGGTGTTCTGCCGGTTCGCCGGCTGCAATCTCTGGTCGGGGCGCGAAGAGGACCGGGCCGAGGCGGTCTGCACCTTCTGCGACACCGACTTCGTGGGCATGGACGGACCGGGCGGCGGGCGCTTCGCCGGACCGGACGACCTGGCGGCGGCCATCGCGGCGGCGTGGGGCGATGGAATGCTCCAGCGGCTGGTGGTGTTCACCGGCGGGGAGCCCTTGCTGCAGATCGACGGACCGCTGATCAACGCCATGCACGCTGCCGGTTTCGAGATCGCGGTGGAGACCAATGGCACCATCGCCGCGCCGGATGGCCTGGACTGGATATGCGTCAGCCCCAAAGTCGATGCGGCTCTGGCTCAGCTTTCGGGGCAGGAACTGAAGCTGGTCTATCCGCAGGCCGGGGTCGATCCGGAGCGGTTCGAGGCGTTGGATTTCGAGCGTTTCTACCTGCAGCCGATGGACGGGCCGGACCGCGCGGCCAACACCCAGGCGGCAATCGGCTATTGCCTGAAGCATCCCCGTTGGCGTTTAAGCGTGCAAACCCACAAATATATCGGGATCGCCTAGGCGTTTCCCCTGTCTGAGCACGATGACCGAACCTGTTTTTGAAATCACCAAGGCGGCCACGTTCGACGCCGCCCACTCCCTGGCCGACGGACCCGCCGACAGCCGCTACCGCCGCATGCACGGCCATTCCTTCCGCGTGGAAGCCTCGGTGCGCGGCGCGCAGCAGGGGCCTGTGGGCTGGGTCGCCGATCTGGGGTCGCTGGACAACGCTCTGAAGGCGCTGGCGGCGGAGCTGGATCACGGCCTGCTCAACGAGAAGCCCGGCCTCGGCAGCCCGACCCTGGAAAACCTCTGCCTCTATTTCGCCGAGCGGCTGCGCGCGGACTTCCCGGGGCTGAGCCGCGTGGTGGTGTCGCGGCCCAGCGTTGGGGAAAGCTGCTCGCTGGCCCTCTAGGCCGCGTCCACCAGCACGATTTCGGAGTCCGAGATCGCGGTCACCCGCAGTTCTGTCTCCTCCGTCACCGCCAGACCGTCGCCCGCGGAGGCGCGCACGCCATTGACCTCGATCTCGCCTGACGCCGGAACCAGATAGGCGTGACGCGAAGCATCCAACGTATAGACCGTGCTCTCTCCGGCCTTCAGCGTGGCGCCGGCCACCCGCGCGTCGGTGCGGATCGGTAAGGCGTCCTCATCGCCGGGCAAACCGGACGCCAGGGTCACGAAACGGCCAGAGCGGTCGCCCTTGGGGAAGGGCTTGGCGCCCCAGGCGGGCTCGCCGCCCCGGGTCTTGGGATGGATCCAGATCTGGAAGATCCGGGTCACGTCCTTTTCCAGATTGTACTCGGCATGGCGGATGCCAGAGCCCGCCGACATCACCTGCACGTCGCCGGCCTGGGTGCGGCCCTCGTTGCCCAAGCTGTCCTTGTGGGTGATGGCGCCCTCGCGGACGTAGGTGATGATCTCCATGTCGGCGTGGGGGTGGGCGGGGAAGCCTGAGCCCGGCGCGATCTCGTCGTCGTTCCACACGCGCAGGGCGCCCCAGCCCATCCGCTTGGGGTCGTAGTGTTCGCCGAACGAGAAATGGTGGGTCGTATCCAGCCAGCCGAAATCGAAGCGGCCCAGGCTGTCCTTGGAGCGGTGCTCAATCATGGGATGTCCCTCCTGTCTGGCGCTTCAGATAGGAAGGCTTGGAATTATTGCAACAGTAGCTGTTGCGATTAGCTGCGGCCCTTACGGCCCGGCGAGAAGGCCCCGCCGCCGGTCTGGGCGCGGTGCATCAGCATGGCGTCGGCCAGGACGCAGGCGGTCATGGCTTCCACCACCGGCGCGGCGCGCAGGGCGACGCAGGGGTCGTGACGGCCGGTGGTGCGCAGATCGATCTCCGCGCCCGTTTCGTCGATGGACTGGCGCGGCGTCAGAATCGAGGACGTCGGCTTGAACGCGACGCGCGCCGTCACCGCCTGGCCGGTGGAGATGCCGCCGAGCACGCCGCCGGCGTTGTTGGACAGGAACTCGACCTGACCGTCGGCGCCCAGCCGCATCTCGTCGGCGTTCTCTTCGCCCGACAGGGCCGCCGCGCCGAAGCCCGCGCCGACCTCCACGCCCTTGGCGGCGTTGATCGACATCAGGGCGGAGGCCAGTTCGCTGTCGAGCTTGGCGTAGATCGGCGCGCCCCAGCCGGCGGGAACGCCCACGGCCTCGACCTCGACGACGGCGCCGACCGAGGAGCCGGCCTTGCGCACGCCGTCCAGATACTCTTCCCAGCGAGCGACCGTGCCGGCGTCCGGACACCAGAAGGGGTTGTTGCCGGTTTCGGCCCAATCCCAGCGGCTGCGGTCGATGGCGATGTTACCGACCTGGACCAGGGCGGCGCGGACCGTCACGCCTGAGCCGAGAATCTTGCGCGCAACCGCGCCCGCCGCGACCCTTGAAGCGGTTTCACGCGCCGAGGAGCGGCCGCCGCCGCGATAGTCGCGCACGCCGTACTTGGCGAAATAGGCGTAGTCGGCGTGGCCCGGGCGGAACGACTGGGCGATGTCGCTGTAGTCCTTGGAGCGCTGGTCGACGTTCTCGATCATCAGCGAGATGGGCGTGCCGGTGGTGACCGGACCGCCGGTCCTGGCGTCCTCGAACACGCCGGACAGGATGCGCACCTGATCGGGCTCGGCCCTCTGGGTGACGAACTTGCTGGTGCCGGGGCGGCGCTTGTCGAGCCAGACCTGGATGTCTTCGGGCGTCAGGCGGATGCCGGGGGGGCAGCCGTCCACCACGCAGCCGAGCGCCGGCCCGTGGCTTTCACCCCAGGTCGTCACACGCAGCAGATGGCCGAAGCTGTTGAAGGACATGGCGGGCGGTTTACTGCAAAGGCGGCGCGGTCACAAATCAGGCGGAAGCCCAGGCCGCCGCGAACCGGCGCAGCAGGGAGCTGGAGCCCTTCTGAGCGAGGGAGTCGTCGAGCTCGAACTTCAGATACAGATGGCCCTTGGCGCGGGAACCTTGCGCGGGCAGGCCGTCGCCGGGCGAGCGGAACACGCCGCGCGCCGCCGATGTGCGCGAAACCCAGAAATGGCGCTGGCCGAACGGGGTCTCGACCTCCATGCGCCCGCCTTCCCGAGCGAACTCGGGGCTGACGGAAACCTGCAGCCACAGGTCCGATTCCCGCAGCTCGGCGCCGGGATGGGGCGTGACCTCGATCACCAGGTGATGCTCGCCCTGGGCGCCGAAACGGACGGTGTCGCCCGACTGCAGGCCGCAGGGCAGGCGCACGCGGTAGCGTTTGCCGGCCTTGATCCGCACCATCTTCTCGCAGCCCTTGAAGGCCTCCACGATGCTGATGCGGAAGCGGGGCTGCTTGGGCTCCCACGCTGGATCGGCGGCGGCTTCAGCTTCGGGCTGGGGTTCAGGCTCGGGCTGCGGCGGCGGCTCCTCGGCCTTGGCCTGAGGCGCGGGTTTCGGACGGGGGCGGGGGGCAGGCCGGGCGGCTTTGGGCGCCGCGGCGCGCGGATTGAGTTCTTCGAGCTTGAGGAAGCGGTAGGCCTCAATCACCAGGCGCACGCGCGCTTCGTCGCCGCCCCGGTCGGGGTGCGCCGCCTTGACCTCGCGCTGGAACGCCGCCCGCCAGGTCGACGGGGGATCGTTCGCGGCCAACCCCAGGATGGCGCGCGCGTGCCTTTCGCTCTGGACTTCTCCGGTGCTCATCCGCCCCAATAGGGGTCATGACGGTCAACGGGCGGTTAAACGCTGCCCCGACCGTGCAGGCTCGCTATAAGGGATTCATGACCTCGAACGACCCCCTGATCCCGCCGACACCGAGCGAAGAGGACTATCTCGGCCGGCCGCTGAAGCCTGACGAGGACCTGCCGCAGGCGGGCGATCCCGTCGTGCTGTTCCGCGCGTGGCTGGCAGAGGCGGACGCCGCCGAGCCCAACGATCCCAACGCCATGACCCTGGCCACCGTCGACGCCGACGGCCTGCCGGACGCGCGCATGGTGCTCTTGAAGGACGTCGATGCGCGGGGCTTCGTCTTCTACACCAACCTGGGCAGCGCCAAGGGCCAGGAGCTGGCCGCCGCGCCTAAGGCGGCTCTGCTGTTCCACTGGAAGTCTCTGCGCCGCCAGGTGCGAGTGCGCGGCGCCGTGGAGGCCGTGACCTCGGAGGAGGCCGACGCCTATTTCGCCACCCGCGCCCGCGCCAGCCAGATCGGGGCCTGGGCGTCGGACCAGTCCCGCCCGCTGGAGGGCCGTTTCGTGCTGGAAAAGCGGGTCGCGGAATACGGGCTGAAGTTCGGCCTCGGCCCCGTGCCGCGCCCGCCGCACTGGTCGGGGTTCCGGGTTCTGCCCGACAGCATGGAATTCTGGCGCGACCGTCCCTTCCGCCTGCATGAGCGGCGCCTCTACCGGCGCGGGCCGCAGGGCTGGACCACCCAGGCGCTGTTCCCGTGAGTTATCCCGCCCACGATCTGGACCTCGCCGAGGTCTCCGCCTGGTTCAAGGCCGGGGCGGGCTCCGGCGCGCCCGCCGACCGGGTGATCCAGACCCATATCGCCCAGGTCTTCCTGATCGGGCAGCACGCCTACAAGCTGAAGAAGGCGGTCGATCTGGGCTACCTCGACTTCTCCACGGCGGAGAAGCGCGCTTGGGCGGCGCGGCGCGAGCTCGACTTCAACAGGGGCACGGCGCCGGACATCTATCAGCGCCTGGTGTCAGTGGTGCGCCGGGCAGACGGCAGCTTGGCCCTGGACGGCGTGGGCGAGCTAATGGAGACGGTGCTGTGCATGCGCCGCTTCGATCCCGACGCGGTGCTGACCAACAATCCCGAACGGGTCCAGGGCGACTTCGCCGAGGCCATCGGCCGTCAGGTGGCGGGTTTCCACGCCGGGGCGGACGTGCGGCGGGGCGGTGCGGAGGCGCTGGGTTATGTGGTCGCTTCCAACGCCCGGCACATGCGCAGCCTCGCTGACGCCCTGGGGTCCGAAGAGGTCGAGGCCCTGGTCGCGGCGACCCAGGCGGAATTCGACGCGCGGCGGGAAGAGCTCAACGCGCGCGGGGCCGCGGGCCAGCTGCGCCGCTGCCACGGCGACCTGCACCTGGCCAATATCCTGGAGGAAAAGGGCCGGGTGGTGCTGTTCGACTGCATCGAGTTCAACGACACCCTGAGTGAGATCGACGTCCTCTACGACCTGGCCTTCCTGCTGATGGACCTGGTGTTCCGCGGCCAGACGGCGGGGGCCAACCGGGTGCTGAACGGTTACCTGGACGAGGCGGCCAGAAGTTTCGGCGAGCAGGCCCTGAGGGGCCTCTCCTGCCTGCCCCTGTTCCTGTCAGTGCGCGCGGGGGTCAGGGCCCATGTCACCGCCCAGCAGGGCGATCCGGCCCGCGCCCGGGCCTATGTGCGCCTGGCGATGAAGCATCTGACCTCGCCCGCGCCGACCCTCTATGCGGTGGGCGGCCTGTCCGGGTCGGGCAAGTCGACCCTCTCGCGTTCGCTGGCGCCGGAGTTGGGCGCCGCGCCCGGCGCGGTGATCCTGCGCACCGACGAGATCAGGAAGCGCCTCTGGGGTCGTGCGCCTCGCGCCGGCCTGCCGCCAGAAGCCTATGGCGAGGGCCAGAGCGAGCGGGTCTATGGCCGGATGATGCAGGAGGCCGCCCTGGTCCTGGCCGCCGGGCGTCCGGTGGTGCTGGACGCGGTGTTCCTCAAGTCCGAGGAGCGGGCCGCGGCCGAGGCGGCGGGCAATACGGCCGGCGTTCCCTTCACCGGGGTCTGGCTGGAAGCGCCGGTCGCGGTGATGACGGAGCGGCTGGATGCGCGGACCGGCGACGCCTCGGACGCGGACAGCCGGATCCTCGAGCAACAACTTCAGCGCGATCCCGGCGCAATGACCTGGAAGCGCGTCAAGGCCGACTGAAGGCCCAGCAAATATCAAAGAGGAAACGCCATGACGTCCAAGCTGATCTGGCTGGCCGCCGCCGCCGTCCTGCTGGCTCAACCCGCCGCCGCACAGGTCCCCGCGCCGCCGCCTCCGCCCAAGGAGACGCCTCATATCGCGCCGCCTCCCAAGCCCGGCACCGAGGCGTCGCCGGTTGCCCGCCCCCGCTTCCCGCAGCTGACCATGGAGCAGCTGACGCCCGAGCAGAAGCCGCTGGGCGAAGACGTCATGAGGATTTCGAGCGTGGGCCTCGGCGGGCCCTACAACATCCTGCTGCGCAGCCCGCTTCTGGAAAAGCGGCTGTTCGACACCCTCTATTACCTGCGCTGGCAGACCTCGGTGCCGACCCGGCTCAACGAGTTCGCCATCCTGGTCATCAGCCGCCCGTGGCGCTCGCAGGTGGAGTGGGCCGCCCATGCGCCCCTGGCGGAAAAGGCGGGCCTGTCGCCGGCTGTCGTCGCTCAGCTGAAGGAGGGCAAGCGGCCCGCCGGCATGGCCGAGGACGAGGCGGTGGTCTACGACTTCATCACCGAGCTGATGGGCGACAAAAAGCTGGCCGACGCCACCTTCGCCCGGGCCAAGAAGGCGTTCACCGACCAGCAGATCGTCGACCTGACCGGGGTGGCGGGCCAGTACGAGAGCCTGGCCATGCTCCTGGCCATGGGTGAACAGAGCGTGCCGGCGGGCCGGCCCGAGCCGTTCAAGCCGGGCGAGAAGTAGCCAATCCGAAGCTGCTCTCCAGCCCTGGGTGGCCGTCGCTGACAGCCTGACCGGTGCGCACCAGATGCAGCAGGTGGGCCAGGACCGAGGCGGCGGCGGCGCGTTTGAGGCGCGGGTCTAACCCGACGTAGATTTCGCCCACCAGCGCATCGATCATCGCCGGTCCGCGCCCAAGCACACCCAGGATTTGAGCCTCGCGCTTCAGGCGGTGATCCAGATAGGCGGCCAGGAAGGGCGCGGGATCGGTGATGGGCGGACCGTGGGTCGGCCACAGGGTCGCAAAGCCGCCGTCCATCACCTTGCGCAGGCTGGCGTAGTAGTCGGTCATGTCGCCGTCCGGCGGGATCACCACCGTGGTCGACCAGCCCATCACATGGTCGCCGGTGAACAGCGCCCGCTCTTCTTCCAACGCAAAGCAGATGTGGTTGGAGGTGTGGCCGGGGGTGGTCATGGCGCGCAGGGTCCAGCCGGGGCCGGTGATCGCTTCGCGGTCGGCGGGGGTATGGTCGGGGCGGTAGAGCGGGTCCAGGCCTTCCTCGACGCCCTGGGGCATGGCCTGGCGCTCAGGCAGGGGGCGGCAGCCGACGATCCGCGCGCCCGTCGCCTTGGCCAGGTCCGCCGCCAGAGGAGCGTGGTCGGCGTGGTCGTGGGTCACCAGGATGACGGCGATGCGCTCGCCCTCGGTCGCCTCTAAGAGAGCGCGCAGATGATCTTGATCGAGCGGGCCGGGGTCGATCACCGCCACCTCGCCGCGCCCGACGATGTAGGTCCCGGTCCCCAGATAAGTGAAGGGTCCCGGATTGTTGGCGATCACCCGGCGGATCAGCGGCGAGACCTGCTGCGCCTCGCCGTAGCGGAAGTCCATGTCCCGGACGAAGGGGATCATCGCGATGCCTTAGGGCAGGACCCCGGAGAGGTCGTAGCCGGCGGCGGCGCCGAGCGCGATCAGGTCCTGGTTGGAGCGTAGGCCGGTCTGCGACTGGCCCACCGACCAGGTGACGATGGAGCGGGTCCCTGAGCGGCAGTAGGCCAGCACGGGCCCGGTGGCCGCCTCGATATAGCCCTGCTCGGCGTCGATCTGATCCTGGGTCGGCATGCCGCGCACAGGCACATAGTGGTAGGCGATGCCGGCCTTCTTGGCCTCGGCTTCCATCTCAGCGTTCGTCGGCTGACCGGGCTCCTCGCCGTCAGGACGGTTGTTGATCACCATGACGAAGCCCTTGGCGGCGGCGGCGGCGATGTCGCCGGGCTCGATCTGGGGCGCGACCGAAAAAACATCAGTCACCTTGCGGAACTCGGTCATGTCTTGGGCCACTTTCTTCACGCCGCCGCCCCTGCAAATCGGAGCGGCTGTTTTCTTTGACAACATCGGGGACGGGTGAAACTTTCGCAACCGGTTCGCCCCCGCCGCCTGACTGTCGTGTGCGCGGGGCCGTTCGGACTCTTTGATGCTGCAGTTCTTATTCCGCCGCCTGCTGGTCGCCATTCCCACGATGTTCATCGTGGTCACCCTGGCCTTCTTCATGATGCGCGCGGCCCCCGGCAGCCCCTTCGTCAATGAGCGCCGCCTGTCGCCGGAGGTGGAGCGCAACGTCATGGCCAAATACGGCATGGATAAGCCGCTGGTCGTGCAATACGCCACCTACGTCGGCGGGGTGCTGCGCGGCGATCTGGGGCCCTCGCTGAAATACAAGGACAAGAGCGTCCTCAAGATCATCTCCGAGGGCTTCCCCCACAGCCTGTTCATCGGCGGCATGGCCATGACCCTGGCCGCCCTGGTGGGCGTGACGCTGGGGGTGGTGGGCGCGCTGCGCCAGAACAGACCGGCCGACTATACCGCCATGGGGGTGGCGGTGCTGGGGGTCTGCATCCCGACCTTTGTCACCGCGCCCCTGCTGGTGCTGCTGTTCGCCTCAACCCTAGGCATCCTGCCGACCGCCGGCTGGCCCGCCGCGACCCAGCCCCTGAGCAGCGCCTGGCGCTATTTCGTGATGCCCGTGGTGGTCCTGTCCCTGCCGCAGATCGCCATCATCTCGCGGCTGACGCGGGCGGGCATGATCGAGGTGCTGCGCTCCAACTATGTGCGTACGGCCCGGGCCAAGGGCCTGCCCGAGCACAGCGTGGTCCTGCGCCACGCCCTGCGCGGCGCCATCCTGCCCCTGGTCAGCTACCTCGGCCCGGCCACCGCCGGGGTCATCACCGGCTCGCTGGTGGTGGAGCAGATTTTCCAACTGCCCGGCATCGGCCGCGCCTTCGTCTCCAGCGCCCTGCAGCGGGACTACACGGTGGTGATGGGGGTAGTGATCCTCTATGCGGGCCTGATCCTGTTCCTCAATCTGGTGGCCGACATCCTCTACGCCGCCCTCGATCCGCGCGTGAGGCTGTCCTGACCAGCATCCTCGTTCCCGGTTCGCGCAAAGGCGCTGAGGCCATGCAGGGCGCGGTGCTCAAGGGGCGCAGCCTGTGGGATGACGCGCGCCGCCGTCTGCTGCGCAACCGCGCCGCGGTGACCAGCATGGGCATGCTGGCGCTGCTGGTGCTGGCGGCGGGCGTCGGGCCCTATCTGACGCCCTTCACCTTCGACCAGATCAACAAGAACGACGTCTGGATGGCGCCCCTGACCGGGGGGCACCTGCTGGGCTCCGACGCGCTCGGCCGGGACCTGCTGGCGCGCCTGCTGATCGGCCTGCGGGTCTCGCTGGCGGTGGGGGTGGTGGCGACCGGTGTCTCCCTGGTCATCGGCGTGATGTGGGGCGCCGCGGCGGGCTATATCGGCGGGCGGACCGACGAGGTGATGATGCGGATCGTCGACATCCTCTATTCGCTGCCCTTCATCTTCTTCGTGATCCTGTTGATGGTGACCTTCGGGCGCAATTTTATCCTGATGTTTCTGGCCATCGGGGCGGTGGAGTGGCTGACCAAGGCGCGGATCGTGCGCGGCCAGACCCTCAGCCTGAAGCAGCGCGAATTCGTCGAGGCGGCGCGGGCCGCCGGCCTCAGCCGCGACGCCATCGTCGCCCGCCACATCGTGCCCAACCTGTTGGGACCGGTGGTGGTCTATGTCACCCTGACCATTCCCGGCGTGATCCTGGCCGAAAGCTTCCTCAGCTTCCTGGGGCTGGGTGTGCAGGAGCCGCTGACCTCGCTGGGCTCGCTGATCTCCAAGGGCGCGCAGGACATGGAGCTGGCGCCCTGGCTGCTGATCTTTCCATCGATCGTCATGGTCGTGACCCTGATGGCCTTCAACTTCATCGGCGACGGTCTGCGCGACGCCATCGACCCGAAGGACCGCTGATGAGGCCGTGGGGGACATGGACCGTGGCGGCCGCCGCGCTGGCGACGACGGCGCTGGGAGCCTGCGATTCCGGCAGCGGTCGGGCGGCCTGCCCGGCGGGCAAGCTGTGCCTGGAGCGCGGCAACGTCGCCGACCCCCTGACGCTGGACCCCCTGAAGTCCACCACCATCGGCGAGCAGCACATCCTCGGGGACATGTTCACCGCCCTGGTGCAGTACGACGCCAAGGGCGAGCCCATCCCTGGCATCGCGACCGCGTGGGAAACCTCGCCCGACGGCCTGACCTGGACCTTCCATCTGCGGGAGTCCAAGTGGTCGGACGGGGCTCCGCTGACCGCCGACGACTTCGTGTTCGCCATGCAGCGGCTGATGGACCCCAAGTTCGCGTCCGAATACGCCTACATCCTGTATTTCGTACAGAACGCCGAGGCGGTGAACGGCGGCAAGCTGCCCCTGACGGCGGTGGGCGTGGACGCGCCGGACCCGCGCACCTTCCGCATCCACCTGACCCACCCGGTGCCCTATCTGCTGCGCGTGGCGACCCACACGGCCATGTATCCGATCCCCCGCCACATGGTGGAGAAGTACGGGGATCACTGGACCGACCCTGCTCACTGGGTCTCCAACGGCGCCTATGTGATCAAGACCTGGGTGCTGGGGGACCGCATCCACGCCGAGCGCAATCCCTACTTCTATGACGCCAAGTCGGTGTGCATCGACGAGGTGAACTTCTATCCCGGGGCGGACGCCATTTCCGCCGAGCGCCGCGTGCGCCGGGGCGAGATCGACTACAACTGGGACATCCAGTCCAACCGCATCTCTTATCTGCGCCAGCCCGGCCAGATACCGGACTTTGTCCACGTCAGGACGTGGCTGGGCACCGTCTACATCCCGTTCAATCCCAACGCCGTCCCGGCCTTCAAGGATATCCGGGTGCGCCAGGCCCTGACCATGGCCATCGACCGGGACTTCGTCGCCGGCAAGCTGATGCGGGGGGGGCAACTGCCCGCTTACACCCTGGTCCCGCCCGGCATCGCCAGCTATCCGGGCTCGGTCCCGCCGCACTGGGCCGGCTGGTCGTTCGAACGGCGCATGAGCGAGGCGAAGCGGCTGATGGCCGAGGCCGGCTACACGCCCGAGCACCCGCTCAAGTTCGAGTTGAAGATGCGCAACACCAACGATCCGCAGCTGATCTATCCGGCGATCCAGGCGGATTGGCGCTCGATCGGGGCGGTGGCCAGCCTCTATCCGGAGGAATCGCAGATCGCCTACGCGGACTACAGCGCGCGCAACTTCCAGGCCGCGGATGTCGGCTGGATCGCCGACTACAACGACCCCCTGACCTTCCTCTATCTGATGAAGTCGACCACCGGGCCGCAGAATTACAGCGACTATAAGAACCCGGCCTACGACGCCCTGCTCGACAAGGCGGACCACGACGTAGACCTGACCGAACGCGGCCTGGATCTGGCCAAGGCCGAGCATCTGGGCATGGAGGACGCTACCGTCGCCCCGGTCTATTTCTACGTCTCAAAGGACCTGGTGAATCCCAAGCTGACCGGCTGGCAGGAAAACCTGCCCGACTGGCATCTCAGCCGCTACATGTGCTTCGCCGGGCACAAGCCCCCGGGCTAGCGCACCGGCGTCGGCGCCAGCACCAGAGCGCCTTCCTGGCGCAGCCGCACGGTGTTCACCTGCCCCATTAGGCCCTGCACCTTGGGATCGCCCATCACAGCGCCGATCGTCGCCAGGGCGCGAACGCCCTCTTCGCTGACGCCGAGCAGCTTGCCGAACGCGCCGAGAGCCGATGAATTGCCGGTGACCCGCTTCAGCCGCACCGCCTTGTCGGCGAGCCCGGACAGGGCCTTGGCCTTGTCCACCGCGTCGTAGAAGCCGCCGACCTGGTCCACCAGCCCCAGCTCCTTGGCCTGGGCGCCGGTCCAGACCCGGCCCTTGGCGATGTCGCGCACTTTGTCGAAGGGCATGTGGCGGCCGTCGGCCACCCGCGCGATGAAACCGCCGTAGGTGTCGTCGATGGCCTTGGCGAAGGCGGCCTTCTGCTTGGCGTCGAAGGGCTTGCCCATGCCGTAGGCCGAGGCGAAGTCGCCGCCGATGCCGATCTGGCGCACATCGACCCCGAAGCGGGCCAGCGCCTCGCCCAGGGCGAACTTGCCGCCATAGACGCCGATCGAGCCGGTTAGGGTGGTGGGCTCGGCGACGATAGCGCTGGCCTGGGAAGAGATCCAGTAGCCGCCGGAGGCGCCGTAGGTTCCCATCGACACCACCACCGGCTTGCCGGAAGCCTTGGCCGCCCGCACGGCGCCGAGGATCTGCTCGGAGGCGGTGTCGCCGCCGCCGGGTGAGGAGACGCGGAAGACGATGGCCTTCACGGTCTTGTCCTTGGCCGCCTTGTAGAGGGCGTTGGACACGTCGTCGGAATAGATATTGGCGGTCGAGCCGAACAGGTCCTCGCCGCCGGAGCCGGTCTGGATCGGGCCCTCGGCCTGGACCACGGCGATAACCGGATCGGTGGGCGATGAGTCGCTGAGGCCCCGCAGGGAGGCGCGGTAGTCGTCCAGGTCGATCAGCTTGGCGCCCGGCCCGGCGGCCGCCAGGGCGGTGTTCTCGGCGTCGTGCACCTGACCCACCTTGTCCACCAGACCCTTGGCCTGGGCTTCCTCGGCGCTGTAGGGACCGGCCTCGACGGCGGCCTTGAGGGCGTCGGGCGACACCTTGCGGTCGGCGGCGGCGGCATTCAGCGTGGTCTGGTAGATCGATCCCATCCAAGACAGCTCAGACTCCCGGTGGGCCGGAGTGAAGTCGTCATAGAGGTAGGGATTGACCGCGGTCTTGTACTGGTAGCGCTGCTCGAAGTCGGGATGCACCGCGTACTTGTCGAAGAAGCGCTTGAAGAACATCTCCTCGCTGGCCAGGCCCGTCACCTGGAAGGGCGCGCCCGGCTGCATCCACAGCTCGTCGCCCGAGGCGCCCAGCATGTAGGTCGAGGTGACGATGCCGGAGGCGTAGAGACCCTGGCTGTGGACAAACACCTTCTTGCCCGAGCCGCGGAAATGCTTGAACGCCAGGCGCAGCTCGTCGGCCGCCGCTGGGGCGATCCCGCCCTCGGGCAGGCGCACCAGCATGGCCTTGACCCGTTCGTCGGATTCCGCGCGGCGCAGAGTCTGCTCGATCGACATGACCGAAGGCGAGTGGGTGCGCAGGGCAGCGAGCGCGCTGCCGGGGTCCTGGTCGGGCAGGGCGCCGCGCAAATCCAGCTGCAGGACGCTGACGGCGGGAGCGGCGGCGGGGCGGGCGGCGTTGGCCAGCATGGCAACAGCCAGCAGCGGCAGTCCGATGAAGAACAGCAGCAGGCCCACGAAGACGCCCGCTACGGTCAAGACAAACTGCTTCATTCAGGGATTTCCAACCGCCGGGCAGAGCGGCGCCGTCGGGCTTCCGCCGATCCAATCTAAGGCCCCGACTGGCCGGGGTCCAATAGTCGTGAGAATTTAGGCGTTTGCAGGGGCGGGAAATTTGGTCGGAGTAGCAGGATTTGAACCTGCGACCCCCGCCTCCCGAAGACGGTGCTCTACCAGACTGAGCTATACTCCGACGTGAGGCGCGCCTTATAGAGCAGCCCCCCAACCCCCGCAAGCGATGTAGGCAGCCGATTTCGCGGCGGATTTCTGCGGCTAAACAAGCCTACGGCGGACGTTGCAATGCCCAGGGCCATGCGCTATTTCCACCGCCTTCGCGGATAGCGCCGCGCATCCCGTTGGGGGATGGTGTAATGGTAACACTGCGGTTTTTGGTACCGTCATTCTAGGTTCGAGTCCTAGTCCCCCAGCCAGCTTTCGCTCGCGAGCGAGTGGAAGCTGCCCGCCGTAGCTTTCAGCGAAGGAGGGCCGCCAAGGTGATCGCTTTCAGATTCAGCATCATTGAAACATCATTCGACTTCGCCCTAGACTAGTCGTGTCTCTGGGGGCAGGGCGTGGCGGACATAAGGGGCTATTACGCCGCTCTTGGGGTGGAACCAGGTGTTCCGCGGGCCGAAATCGCGCGTGCCTATCGGCAGCAGGCCAAAGAATGGCATCCAGATAAGAACTCGGCTCCCGATGCGAGCGCGAAGTTTAAAATTATTAGTGAAGCATATTCGGTTCTGCGCGATGAATCCAAGCGCGCCGCCTATGACGCTGCTTGCGCGGCGGCAGATGAAGAGATTCAAAAGAAGGTAGTTGTCGAGGCGGTGTCTTGCTCAAGATGCAAGAAAGTTACCGCGCAACCTCGATATCTCATATTCTGGAACGTGGTTGCGATCCTATACGGTGGGCGCGCATCTCCAGTTCAGGGAGTGTTTTGTGCCGCGTGTGCTCGCATTGCGGGGTGGAAAGCCACCCTGGTCACATCACTTTTTGGATGGTTGGGCATTCTAGGCATCGCCTGGACCCCATGGTTTGGTTTTCGGAATGCTTTTGGCGGCCAAAAGCCCCCGGATATTGAGAGCAGGTTAGTCTGGCGGAACGCCATGGCGTTTTTCTCTCAAGGCAACGTTCCGTTGGCAGCAGCCCTGGCCCAACGAGTGATCGATTTGAAGGGGATGTACGCCCAAGAGGCGCGCGAATTTACCGATCACCTCAAAAGTCATGGTTACACAAAAAATCAGACACTCCGCGACCCGTGGAAGGTCCATCCTGCAGAGGTGGCCGCCCGCCTAGTCTTGATGCTTATTGTGCCCGTTGGCTTTGTGGTTTGGATATCGAAATCCAGCGGCCCATCGGTATCGCCGGGTCCAGATACTCTCCTGAGTACGTCTCCGCCAATTTATGCGGCGGCGGACAAGCCTTCGGCACCGAGTGTGCCGGGTTGCACTAGCCCGCCCCCAAACGGAGCGATCTTGTCAGGAGACCAACCCACGGCGGTCCAAGGCCATAGTTTGGAGGTTATGAACAGCGGCGCCGCACCCGCTATCGTGAAAGTCAGAAATGCAGAGACAGGTCTGTTGTTGATATCGTTCTTCGTTGCAAAATCTGCGTCCGTGAAAATAAGTTCATTGCAAGACGGCTCTTATCGAATTCAGTACGCCTTCGGCCAAGATTTGGCCGAGGATTGTCAAAATTTCCAATCTATCGGTGGGGCTGGGGAGTTTCCTCTAGAAACTCTCGCCACTCAGTACGAGACCGACAAGGTGGTGACCCAGCGTCTGAGCTACACGCTGTACACCGTTGTTGGTGGAAATGTGCACCCAACAAGCATCAGCACAGGTTCCTTCAACGCGCCTTAGAAAGCGCGCTGTCGCCCACCTCTACTCCTCCGCCGCTGACGGCAGATTATCCAGGCTGGCGATCTCCTCCTCGCGCCGGGCGCGGGCGACTGACGTGACCCCCATTTCTCATCCAGCCATAACGAGAGTCCTGGGTTGATTTGAGCCTTCGTTGTCGTGGGTGGCAAGAGGCGTCCGCGCGGAGCCCCCAGGCTGCGCAGCGCGGTCGCCGGTCGCTCC
>CAIYVC010000088.1 GCA_903929535.1 uncultured Caulobacteraceae bacterium
GAGACGGTCTCGGGGTTGCAGTTGACCATGATCGACTCCACCCCGATGTCCTTCAGGGCGAAGGCGGCGTGGCAGCAGCAGTAGTCGAACTCGATGCCCTGGCCGATCCGGTTGGGACCGCCGCCGAGGATGATCGCCTTACGCGCCGACGAGGGCTCTGACTCGCATTGGGGAACCTGGCCGAGCGCCCCGGTCTCGTAGGTCGAATACATGTAGGGCGTCTTGGCGAAGAACTCCGCCGCGCAGGTGTCGATGCGCTTGAACACCGGGCGCACGCCCAGGCCGTGGCGCTCCTCGCGGACGTCCGCCTCGGTCCGGCCGGTCAGCTTGGCCAGCCGCGCGTCCGAAAAGCCCAGGGCCTTCAGCTTGCGCAGGCCAATGGCGTCCTTGGGCAGGCCGTGGTCGGCGACATAGGCCTCCTGGCCGACCAGATGCTCGATTTGGCGCAGGAACCAGGGCTCGTAAGAGCACGCCTCGTTGACCTGATCGACCGTCAGGCCGACGCGGAACGCCTGGGCGATCACCCGCAGCCGGTCGGGAGTCGGCTGGGTCAGGGCGCGAAGGGCCGCCTCGCGCACAGCCTGATCGTCGGCCTCGTGGCCGGCGCCGGGGATGGCGATCTCGTCCAGGCCGGTCAGGCCGGTCTCCAGCCCGCGCAGGGCCTTCTGCAGACTCTCAGAGAAGGTGCGGCCGATTGCCATGACCTCGCCGACCGACTTCATCGAAGTGGTCAGATAGGGCTCGGCGCCCGGATACTTCTCGAAGGCGAAGCGGGGGATCTTGGTGACGACATAGTCGATGGTCGGTTCGAACGAGGCCGGAGTGGCGCCGGTGATGTCGTTCATCAGCTCGTCGAGCGTGTAGCCCACGGCCAGGCGCGCGGCGACCTTGGCGATCGGGAAGCCGGTGGCCTTGGAGGCGAGGGCGGACGAACGCGACACCCGCGGGTTCATCTCGATCACCACCATGCGCCCGTCCACGGGATTGACCGCGAACTGCACGTTGGAGCCGCCGGTCTCCACCCCGATCTCGCGCAGCACGGCGATCGAGGCCGTGCGCATGCGCTGGTATTCCTTGTCCGTCAGGGTCAGGGCAGGCGCGACGGTGATCGAGTCGCCGGTGTGCACGCCCATCGGGTCGATATTCTCGATCGAGCAGACGATGATGCAGTTGTCCGCCACGTCGCGGACCACCTCCATCTCGTACTCCTTCCAGCCGAGCACGCTCTCCTCGATCAGCACTTCGGTGGTGGGCGAGGCGTCCAGCCCCCCGGCCACGATGGTGCGGAATTCCTCGATGTTGTAGGCGATGCCGCCGCCGGTGCCGGCCAGGGTGAAGCTGGGGCGGATGATGGCCGGCAGGCCGATGAAGTCGACGCAATCGAGCGCCTCCTCCAGGGTGTGTACCGCCCGGGACTTGGGCGATTCCAGGCCGATCTTGTCCATGGCGTCGCGGAACTTCTGGCGGTCCTCGGCCTTGTCGATGACCTCGGCCTTGGCCCCGATCATCTCCACGCCGTACTTCTTCAGAACGCCGGAAGCCTCCAGCGCCAGGGCGGTGTTCAGCGCCGTCTGACCGCCCATGGTGGGCAGCAGAGCGTCGGGCCGCTCCTTGGCGATGATCTTCTCGACGATTCCCGGCGTGATCGGCTCGACATAGGTCGCGTCCGCCACGTCCGGGTCGGTCATGATGGTGGCGGGGTTCGAGTTGACCAGGATGATCCGGTAGCCCTCGGCCCGCAGCGCCTTGCAGGCCTGGACGCCCGAGTAGTCGAACTCGCAGGCCTGGCCGATCACGATCGGCCCGGCGCCGATGATCAGGATGGAGGCGATGTCTGTCCGTTTGGGCATTCAGAGTCTCACTCGGCGCGCGGCGTCCGGCGCGCGGTGAAGCGCTCCAGGGCAGGTCGGGGATGCAGGTTAAGCGGATCGTTTAGAGGCGCGCGATATGTGGGGCAATAGGTGGCGAAAATCAATTTACGGCGCCGCGGCGCCCCACCCTTGATAGTCGGCGCCAAACTCGCTGGCCCAGCCGTGCATCAGGTCGTCGAAATCAGCCCAGCGCAGTTCGTCGATGATGTCCGTCGTGGCCAGCACCACGCCATCGCCGGCCTCTGTCGGAGAGACGGTGAAGCCCTGTTCGGCGGCGGCATAGGACAGCCCATCCAGGTCGCCGGCGGTGAAGGTGAAGCAGGTGACGGCCGGCATGGGCCGGTCAGGCCTTTTCCATCAGGTCGGCGAAGCGCTCGAACAGGTACAGAGAATCGGTCGGGCCGGGCGACGCCTCGGGGTGGTGCTGCACGCTGAACACCGGCTTGTCCGTCATCTGGATGCCGGCGTTGGTGCCGTCGAACAGCGAGACGTGGGTCTCGGTGACGGCGGCGGGCAGACTGTCGCGGTCGACCGTGAAGCCGTGGTTCATCGACACGATCTCGACCTTGCCGGTGGTCAGGTCCTTGACCGGATGGTTGGCGCCGTGGTGGCCCTGATCCATCTTGGTGGTCTGGGCGCCCAACGCCAGCGCCAGCATCTGGTGGCCGAGGCAGATGCCGAACAGGGGCACGCCGCTGGCGACCAGCTTCTTGATCTCAGGCACAGCGTAGAGCCCCGTGGCGGCCGGGTCGCCCGGGCCGTTGGACAGCATCACGCCGTCGGGCTTGCGGGCCAGGATATCCTCGGCGCTGGTGGTGGCGGGGACCACGGTGGCGCGCACCCCGACGCTGGTCAGAGCGCGCAGGATGTTGCGCTTGATGCCGTAGTCGACGACCACGACCTCATAGGGCTTGGAGCGCCCCTTGGGAGCCTTCAGCTTGGCGTAGCCGGCAGGCCAGTCCCACAGGCCTTCCTCGAACACGAAGGGCTGCAGGCAGGAGGCGTCCTTGGCCAGATCCAGGCCCACCAGGCCCTTCCAGTCGCGGGCCTTCTGCACCAGGGCCTTGAGGTCGAACTTGCCGTCGGGAGCGTGGGCGATGACGCCGTGCGGCATGCCCTTTTAGCGCACCAGCCGGGTCAGGGCGCGGGTGTCCACGCCCGACAGTCCGATCAGGCCGCGCTTCTTCATCCAGCCGGCGAGGTCGGACTGCGAGCGCCAGTTAGCGGGGGCGGTGGGCAGGTCGCGGAAGATGGCGCCCCGGGCGGCGGTCTCGGCGCCGCGGCCGAATTCCTCGATGTCCTCCAGGTTCACGCCGGTGTTGCCGATATGGGGGAAGGTGAAGGTGACGATCTGGGCCATGTAGGACGGGTCGGTCAGGATTTCCTGATAGCCGGTCATGGCGGTGTTGAAGCAGACCTCGCCGACCGCCTCGCCTTCGGCCCCGACGCCGATTCCCTGCAGGATGGTCCCGTCCGCCAGGGCCAGGATTCCGGTCGCGCCAGGCATGAGCGTGTCGGTCATGGGCGGAGACTCCTTGGAAGGCGGAAGACAGTCGCAAAAAAGCGGGCCGAGGTCGCCCCCCGCCCGCCGAATTTCTTGGCCCGGATGTAGAAGCGCGGGGCCCCAGCGTCAAGGCGCTGACTTGGGCGCGGACTTGAGTGGACAAGCTTTGGCGCGGGATGGTTACGTGGTATATATATCCGCGTTCTTCAAAGGGAGATGAGTGATGGTCAGGATGAAAGCATCCGTCATCGGCGCCGCGGCCCTAGTCGGCGCCTTCGCCCTTCCCATGGCCGCCAAGGCCCAGGCCATCGCGGTGTTCGGCGGCGGCTACGGCGAGGCCTGCTGGCGGGCCGCCATGGCCTCGGTCCTGATCCACATGGATTCGGCCACCGAAGAGGCCAACTGGAAGCGCGACGCGATCTCGACCTGCGACGACGCCCTTTCCGGCGGCGTCATGGGAATGCAGGACCGCACCTACACCCTGGTCAACCGCGGCGTGCTGGAGATGAGCCGCACCAACTACAAGGTGGCCCAGGACAACTTCAAAAGCGCCCTGAAGAGCATGCCCAAGCTGGCCGAGGCCCACGTCGACCTCGGCTCGACCATGATCAACATGCAGGAATACGAAGAGGGCGTGACCGAGACCCGCGCGGGGCTGGATCTGAAGACCAAGGAGCCGGAGCGGGCCTATTTCAACCTCGGCATCGCCTACGAGTACCTGGGCAAGCTGCAGGAGGCCTACGACAGCTACAAACAGGCTGCCCTGATCAACCCGAAGTGGAACGACCCCAAGGAACAGATGGCTCGCTTCGTCGTGCAGCCGGTGAATCTGGCCAAGTAGGGGCTGGGCTAAAAGGGCCGAAGCCTCCAGGATGCCGCCAAAATTGGGGAGCGGCATGATCAAGATACGTCTGCTGGCGGCTGCGGCCGCCCTGTTTCTGTCCTTCGGCGGTGCGCAGGCGGCCCCCGATCCCAATGCGCCTCTGCCCTACGCCGACAAACCCGAGGACGTCGGCATGTCGTCTGCACGGCTGGCGCGGGTTGGCGAGGTGCTGAAGGCGGACATCGCGGCGGGCCGCATCCCCGGCGCCGTGATCGCCATCGCCCGCCACGGCAAGCTGGTGGCTTTCGACGCCTACGGCTGGCGCGACAAGGCGGCGAACCTGCCGATGACCACCGACACCATCTTCAACATCGCCTCCATGACCAAGCCGATGACCACGGTGGCGGCGCTGACCCTCTACGAAAAGGGGCAGCTGCTGATGGATGATCCCCTGTCGAAGTACTATCCGAAGTTCGCCTCAAGCCGGGTGGCGGCGCGCGACGCCCAGGGCCAGCCGACGCTGGAGACCGTGCCCGCCAATCGCCAGATCACTATCCAGGACCTGCTGCGCCACACCTCGGGCCTGATCTACGGCAACCGGGGCAACACGGTGGTGCACAAGCTCTATCCGCCCAGCGCCTCGGACGGCAAAAACACGGCTCAGGAATTCACCGACAAGCTGGGGTCCCTGCCGCTGCTCTGGCAGCCCGGCTCGACCTGGGACTATGGCTTCGGCCTGGATATGACCGGTCAGATCGTCGAGAAGATCACCGGCACGAGCCTGGGCCGCTATCTGCGGGCCACCGTCACCACGCCGCTGGGCATGAAGGACACCGGCTTCTACATCACGGGCGAGCGGGTTCAGCGCTACGCCAAGCCGCTGCCGATCGATCCTGACACCGGCATGCCCCAGGTCCGCAGCCCCGAGGCGACCACGCCGCAGAAGTTCGACTGCGGCGGCGGCTGCGCCACCTCCACCGCTGGCGACTACATGCGCTTCGCCACCATGCTGCTGAACAAGGGCCGCTACTCCGGCGGCCAGATCATCGGCAAGGCGACGGCGGAGTACATGCTGTCCAACCAGCTGCCCCCTAATGTCAGGAACCTGATCGGCGCCACCGACCCGAGCCGCGCGGACTACGGCTTCGGCCTGGGCGTGGCGGTCAAGCAGACCACCGGCGTCACCCGCATGATGGGCTCGCCCGGCGCCTTCACCTGGCCGGGCGCGGGCGGCACCGACTGGTGGGTCGATCCCAAGGAAGAGCTGGTGGTGGTCTATATGTCCGCCGTGCCGGGCCCGGTCCGCTGGCATTACCGGCAGCTGATCAACGCCCTGGTCTATCAGGCGCTGACCGACTAACCGCCCACAGTATCCACAGGCGGAAAGGCGGACTCGCGGACTGATTCGCCGCTAAGGTGGCCCGTGCGCTTCGACGACCGCTTCCTCGACGAAATCAAATCCCGCCTGCGCCTGTCCGATGTGATCGGGCGCACGGTGAAGCTGCGCCGTCAGGGCAGGGAATATGCGGGCCTGTCGCCCTTCACTAAGGAGAAGACGCCGTCCTTTTACGTCAACGACGAGAAGGGCTTCTATCACTGCTTCTCCAGCGGCAAGCACGGCGACCTGATCA
>CAIYVC010000089.1 GCA_903929535.1 uncultured Caulobacteraceae bacterium
GTGGGCTATCAGCCCACCCTGTCCACCGACATGGGCGCGCTGCAGGAGCGCATCACCTCGACGAAGAAGGGCTCGATCACCTCGGTACAGGCCATCTACGTGCCGGCCGACGACTTGACCGACCCGGCGCCCGCCACCTCCTTCGCCCACTTGGACGCGACCACGGTGTTGAGCCGCGACATCGCCGCCCAGGCCATCTTCCCGGCCGTGGACCCGCTGGATTCCACCTCGCGGATCATGGACCCGCTGGTGATCGGCGAAGAGCACTACACCGTCGCCCGCCGCACCCAGGAAGTGCTGCAGCAGTACAAGGCGCTGAAGGACATCATCGCCATCCTGGGCATGGATGAGCTTTCCGAAGAGGACAAGCTGACCGTGGCCCGCGCGCGCAAGATCCAGCGCTTCCTGTCGCAGCCCTTCTTCGTGGCCGAGCAGTTCACCAACTCGCCGGGCAAGTTCGTAGAGCTGAAGGAAACCATCGCCTCGTTCAAGGCGATCTGCGACGGCGAATACGACCACCTGCCCGAAGCCGCCTTCTACATGGTCGGCGGGATCGAGGAAGCGGTGGCCAAGGCCGAAAAGATGGCGGCGGAAGCCTAAGCCGCCATGGCCAAGCTGCACTTCTCCCTGGTCGCGCCCGAGCGTCAGCTGTTCTCCGCCGAAGTCGATCAGGTGGATGCGCCGGGCGTCGAAGGCGACTTCGGCGTTCTGGCCGGCCACGCGCCGTTCATGACCGCCCTGAAGGCCGGTTCGGTGACCGTCTATGAAGGATCGGCCACACGCGTCTTCACCATCGAAGGCGGGTTCGCCGACGTGACGCCCGCCGGCCTGACCATCCTGGCCGAGCACGCCGAAGAGGCCGGGGCCTAAAGCCCCACTCCATGAGCATTCCGGACATCGGCGGCGTCATCGGCGTCGCCCTGATGCTGTTCGCCTATGCGGCGGGCCAGCTGAACCGTCTGGAGATGACCAGCCTGCCGGCCCTGCTGATGAACCTGACCGGTTCGGCCCTGGTGCTGTGGTCGCTGAGCTTCAAGTTCAACCTGTCCGCCGCCCTGATGGAAGGCGCCTGGTTCCTGGTGGCCCTCTATGGACTGGTCCGGCTCGCGCTGAAGAAGCGTTAGGCGCCGAACAGCCGGGTCAGCCAGCCACGCCGGGTCTGACCGGGGGCGGGGGCGTATCGGGCGAAAGCCTCAGCCACATGCTCGTAGGTCTCGCGCTTGAACGGCACCACCCGAGCGGGAGCGTCCTCCAGCCGGCCCCAGCGCCAGGCGTCGAATTCCGGCGGCTGGTGGACATCCAGGTCGATCTCCGCCTCATCGCCCTCGAAGCGGAAGGCGAACCAGACCTGCTTCTGCCCCAGCCAGCCCTTCTGCGCCTTGCTGCCGTTCCAGCCGGGCGGGAAGTCGTAGGTCAGCCAGTCCTCGGTGCGGCCCAGCAGCGTGACCGTGGAGACGCCGGTCTCCTCGTGCAGCTCGCGCAGAGCCGCCGCATAGAGGTCCTCGCCCTCGTCGACCCCGCCCTGGGGGAACTGCCAGTTGTAGGGTCCACGGGTCTTGGACCGGCGGCCCAACCACACCCGGCCCTGGCCGTTGAACAGCACCACGCCGACATTGGGCCGGTAGAGCGACAGGTCGGGCGCGGGCGCTTGCATGAGGCGCTTATACCGCGCCGCAATAGGACGGCTAGGGGCGAAGCGCCATCAAGGCCGAGGCGGGGGCCAGGACATAGCCCCGGTCGCGCACGGCGGTCGCCCAGTGCTGCACCTGGGACACGGTCAGGGGATAGCCGGCGCCGGTGCCGACGGCCCCGCCGCTCTGCAGGGCCTGGGCTTCCAGCGCCAGCAACTGCTTGTCGATGGCCGCGCTGTCGAGATCGGCGTCGATGTGCACAGCCGCGCTGGCCCGGCGCACGCCCCCACCGCGATTGGCGGCCTGACCGTCGTCGACGAAGGCCACGCCGCGCTGGCGCAGCACCTGGTTGAACGCGGCCATCGGCTTTTCCTGGGTCAGGAAGCGGGCGCCGAAGGCGTTGGTCACGGCGAAATAGCCGGTGGCGCGGGACATCAGCCAGTCCATGCGGTGGCCGATCTCCCCCGCCTGGGCGCTGGTGGTCAGGGTGTAGGGGCCGGGATCGGTATCGGGATAGTCGAGCGGCTCCATCGGGATCTCGATCATCACCTCATGGCCGGCGAGGCGCGCCTGGTCGATCAGCTCTTGCAGGCTCTCGGCATAGGGGCTGAAGGACAGGGTCACCTCGGGCGGCAGATTGGCGATGGCCTGGCGGGTCATGTCGGCGTTCAGCCCCAGGCCGCCGATCACCAGGGCGATCTTGGGCCGGCCGTCGTCGGCGAAGGGCCGGGCGTAGGCCTGCCAGGAGGCGCGGCCATCAGAAGCGATGATCGGCAGCAGGCCTCCGGGACCGGGGGCGGTCAGGCCGGCGATGGGGGCGGGCGGCAGGGCGCCGACCGTAGCAGCAGCGGCTCCCTTGGCCGAGGCAGCAGCGGCGGCGGGCGCGGCGGGGGCGCCGGACACATGCACCCGCACCACGGGAGCCCCATCATAGGGATTGCCTCGCGCGGCAAGCAGGGCAGCCGCAGCGGTCACGAAAAACAGGGCCGCGCCGGCCAGGGCCAGGCCGGACTTTTTCTGCGCGCCAGGGTCCGCTTGCACGGGCGCGGGCGCGGCGGTCTGGAGGGCGGGTTTTCTGAACATCATGGGCGCGGTCCGGGCGAGCCGGGATGGTCGCAAATCGCGGTTAACAAAGCTTAAGGCCTAGAACTGGAGTTCCGGCGCGGCGGCCCCGGCGTAGGCTTCTTCGGGCAGGTGGCAGGTGAAGGTGGCTCCGGCGCCCGGCTCGCTCTCCAGCGCCACCCAGCCGCCGTGCAGCTCCACCAGCGCCTTGACCAGAGCCAGCCCCAGGCCCGGTCCGCCCCGATCGCGGCCGATGAAGCGGTCGAAGATGTGCGCCTGGACGTGGAAGGGGATGCCCCGGCCTTGGTCGGACACCTGAATCTGGATTTCCCCCAGAGCGCGGCGCGCGGTCAGGGTGATGGTCCCGCCCGAGGGCGACTGGCGCACCGCGTTCTCCACCAGATGATCAAGCACCTGGCTCAGCCGCTTGGAATCCGCGCGCATCACCCCGATCTCCTCGGCCAGGATCATGTCGATGCGGGCGCCGGCTTGGGACGCCTCGCGCTCCCAGCGCTGGGCCGCGCCGCCCAGCAGCGTCTCCACCGCCACGTCGTCCAGGTCCAGGGCCATCTCCCCGGCATCGACCTGGGCCATGTCCAGCACGTCGTCGATCGAACGGCCCAGGTGGGTGGCCGCCACCCGCACCGCCGCCACATAGCCCCGCGCGCGGTCGCTCAGGCCCTCGCCCATGTGATCGAGCAGTTCGGAATAGCCGATGATGGTGGTGAGCGGCGTGCGCAGTTCGTAGGAGACGTTGCCGACGAAGTCCCGCTTCAGCCGCTCGGCGTCTTCCAGCGCCTGGGACCGGTCCACCAGGGCGCCCTCCAGGTTGCGGGTGTCGGTGATGTCGGCGAAGGCGATCAGGGTGGCGCCGTCCGGCAGGGGGCGGGACTGATAGGCGACGATGCGGCGGTCGGAGGTGCGCACCTCGCCCGCCAGGGGCGTGCGGGCCTGCGGATCGATGTCCGTCACCCGCGCCTTCAGCTCGCGCCACAGTTGCAGGTCATGGACCCGCCGTACGCACAGGTCGACCACCCCGTCGAAGTCGGAGGCCGCCTCCAGCTGGGCCGCCGTGGCTTCCCACAGGCCGGCGAAGGCCTCGTTGTAGAGCCGCAGACGCCCGTCGGAGCCGAACACGGCCACCGCGTCCGACAACTTGTCCAGCGTCGCCTGCTGCACCTGGATCAGGGCGTTGTACTGGGCCTTCAGCTTCAGCTCGTCGGTGATGTCGCTGAACAGCAGCAGCAGGCCGCCCAGCGGATGGGGCTGGCGCACCAGACGCAGGGTGCGCCCATCCGGCAGGGTCCAGATCTCGTCGGCGGTGACGTCCAGCGCCTGATAGTGGCGAAGCTCGGCGGCCTTCCAGCCGGCGTAGTCGGCGGTCTCAGGCAGGCGGCGGCGCTGACGTAAACGGTCGAGGATCTCGCCGTGGGTGGGGCCTTCCTCCAGCCAAGCCGGCTCCAGCGTCCACAGTTCGGCGAAGGCGGTGTTATGGAACAGCAGGGTGCGGGCCGGGGAGAAGATGGCCACCGCCTCACCGATGTGATCCAGCGTCTCACCCTGGGCCTCGATATGCTTGCGCAGAGCCTCGCGGGCCTCCTCGGCGTCGGTCACATCCAGGGCGGCCACGGCGATCAGGCCGCCCCGCAGGGGCCGGGCGGAGAGCTGGAAAGCTCGGCGGCGGCCCTCGGTGCTGATCCAGCGCAGGGCGGTGCGAGCCTCGCCCGTCCCCGCCGCCTCGCGCACCAGCCCCTCGGCGCTGTCGTCGAAGGACAGCCCGCGCTTGAAGGCGTCTTCCGGCGAGGAGGCGTCGACCGCCTTCAGCCATGCCTGGTTGGCCCAGATCAGCTTGCCGTCGCCGCGCGCAAGCCAGACCGGCTCGGCCTGGGCGTCCAGGAAGTCGCTGAGGAGCCCGACGCTGGGCACCCCCGGCTCGGCGGTCATGCCCATGCCGTACTGGCGGATCGACAGCCGCACCCAGCAGATCGAGCCGGCGGCGCGGCCCTCGATCTCCACCGCCGCCTCGCCGCGATGGGCCTGGCCGGTGAAGGGCTCGCCGCTGTCCACCAGGGCTTGCAGACGCGCGCCCAGCTGCGGTTCGGCCAGGGAGAGAGCCTCCAGCACCGCGCGGGGATCGTCGCCGACGCCGAACAGCTGGGCGCAGGCCGAGGCCGTCTCCTCGCCGCAGACCAGGTGCACCTCGTCCGCCTCGATGGCCAGGACCGCCCCGTCGAAGGCTTCCGCCGCGCCCCGCGCCGCCTCGGCCTGGCGTTCGGCGATCTTCAGGCGGTCGGATAGGACGGCGATGCGCGCGGCGGCGCTGCGCCGCTGGGCGAAGGCCCAGACGGTGGCCGCCAGGGCCAGACTCACCGCACCCGCGGCGGCGGCCATGATCAGATCGGAAACGCCCATCAGCCTTCAATCCGGCGCCGCCCATGCGCCGTACCCGAATCATTCGCCTGCCAGGATAGGCATGGCGTGGGGGTAGGGAAACTGAAGAGGTTGTTTGCCTATGCGCTATCGCTTCGCTGCTTGAGCGCAGGTTTTTCTTTGCCCTATCGCTCCACTGCTTGAGCGCGGCACAATGGGCCGGTGAGCGCCATCCTCTATCCCATCGCCAACAGCCCGGCCCAGGCGCTGGAACAGCCGGTCGGGCGCGCGGCGCGGGAGAGCGACGCCCAGCGCCTGGCGGGGGAAGCGGTCAGTTTCGTGCGCGAGTTCGTCGGCCAGCCTTTCCGCGACGAAGAAGAAGCACGCCGGGTCTGGGCCGCGCGACTGGACGGTCCGGGCTCCGGCCTACAGCCCGAGGACCGCTTCTGCGATCTGAAGCCGATCATCCAGCGCAGCCGCGTGCCGTTTGTGGCGCCCCATTCGGTGTGGCGGCTGTCGGTGGGCTACTGGAAGATCGGCGCCGTCGTGAACCCCAAAGCCGACCTGCCCCAGGCCCGCGCGGCGCGGCGCACGCGCAAGGGCGACCTGCCCGACACCGCTGCGCTGGGCGCCCTGGCCCACCAGCCCCTGCGCCCTATCAAGCCGCAGCAGCCGCTGGACATCGGCCTGTTCGAGGTTCCCATGCCCGAAGACCCGCAGAGGCTGATCCCCGATGAGTAAATCTGTGGACTGGACGAACGCCCCCGCCCCGTCGCTGGACGACTTCGCCGCCCTGGCGCAGGCAGCGCTGAAGGCCTTGCCCGAGCCGTTCCGCGGCCTGGCGGGCGATGTGCGCATGCAGATCGAGGACTTCGCCGACGACGACATCCTGGAGCAGGTCGGGGCCGCCGACCCGTTCGAACTGACGGGCCTCTATCAGGGAGCGCCGCTGAATGAGCGTTCGGTGCTGGACCCCTCTCCCTTCGCCTCCCAGGTCTTCCTCTACCGCCGCCCGATCCTGGACGAATGGGCCGAGCGCGGCGACGTGACCCTGGGGGAGCTGATCGCCCACGTCTTGGTGCACGAGATCGGCCACCACTTCGGCTTGAGCGACGAAGGGATGCACGCGGCGGAGGAGGATTGAACTTGGTGAAGCGGGGGGTATCCTCCGCTCTTCGCCAGCCCGCGCCTTCCGAAGGATGCGCATGAAGCTGAACTACGCGCCCCAGGCCGGTCTTCGCCGGCGCAAGCCCGACCAGCGTCGGGATCGCGCCGCGTTCTGGGCTGGCGTGGCCATTGTGGCGGCCTTCGAACTGATCCTGATGGCCAAGACCGGGCCCGGCCTGGCCGACATGCGCTGGCCGTGGAGCAACGCCTCCGGGGCCCAGGCGGCCGACGACGCGGCCTTGCCCTCGCAGGCGGACTAGACCAAAAGGCGAAGCTTGGCGGTTCCCCTCGCAAGGGGGGCCAAGAGGGAACGCGGTCAGGGCCTTGCCCGATGCCGCGGCTGTACCCGCAACTGTAGGCGGCGAGGTCGCCGTCCATCCGACCGGGCCGCAAGAGCCCGGCGGCGCCACTGAGGTCAAAACCCTCGGGAAGGCGTGGACGACGCCCGATGACCCGCAAGCCAGGAGACCTGCCGCCAAACGTCGCTCGTCCGAGGCCCGGGAACAGGCCAAGGCGCGGAAGTCTCCGCAAAGCGACTGGCCCCGTCCGACGGGCCGATCCGCGGCCTTCTGGCGGCGCGATGGGCCCGTGGCCACACGCTTTGCAAGGCTCGCCCCCGGCGCGGAGGCGGCCTCTGGAGATACAGCGCCATGCCGCGTTCCCACCTGATCGCCTGCCTGCTCGGGGGCTGCGCCTTCGCCCTGCCGCCTTTTGCGAAGGCCCAGGACGTCAGCCCACTGACCGTCACCGCCTCGCGCCTGCCCGCCCTCCTGGCGCGCACCCCGGACGCCTATGTCGTCACCTCCGACCAGATCGATCGCCGCCAGGCGACGCTGGCGACCGATGTCCTGGCCCAGGTTCCGGGCGTCAGCATCAGCGAGAACGGCGCCTTCGGCGGCGTCTCCTCAGTGCGGCTGCGCGGGGCCTCGTCCGACAAGACCCTGGTCCTGATCGACGGAGTTCCGGTCAACGACCCGTCCCAGCCGGCCGGCGGCTTTGACTTCTCCAGCTTGGATCTGGGCGACATCAGCCGCATCGAGGTGCTGACCGGGCCGCAGGGATCGCTGTGGGGCTCGGACGCCATTGGTGGGGTGATCGCCTTCACCAGCCGCGAGCCGGATGGGCTGCGCGCCTCGGCGGAGGGCGGCTCCCTGACCACCCTGCGCGAGACCGCCTCGCTCGGCCGCGCCACGGACGCCTACGCATTTGGATTCAGCGCCTCGGCCCTGCGCACCGCCGGCATCTCCAAGGCCGACGCCCGCGACGGCAACAAGGAACTGGACGGTTTCAACACCACGACCCTGGCGCTGAACGGCCGCGTCGCCCTGACCGACGCTGTTACCCTGGACGCCCGCGCCCGCTACAGCCACGCCGGGACCGAGTACGACGGCTTCGGCGGCAAGACCGGGGTGGTCGACAGCAACGACAATTCCGACGTGAAGAACGCGTCCGGCTATGTCCGCGCAGGGGTCAAACACCTGTTCGGTTTCGACCAGGAGGCCCGTGTCGACCTGATGGACCTGAACCGGCAGTACCACGGCGCCTTTCCGTTCGGCGCGCTGGGCAATGAGCAGGTCTATCGCTGGGCGGCCCAGCGCCAGACCGACCGCTATGGCCTGGCCTTCGGCGTCGAGCACAAGAGCGCCACGGAAAACACCGGCGGCGGCCCCCAGACCGAGGCCGCTAACGGCTACTACGCCATCGGCCGCTGGACGCCGGACGCCAAGCTCAACCTGACGGTTAGTCTGCGGCGCGACGATCCGGACCGCTATCAGGGCCAGACCACCGCGCGGGCGGCGGTCAGCTACGCGGTGGGATCAGGCTTCACCCTGAACGGATCGGCGGGCCAGGGATTCAAGGCGCCGTCGATCTACCAGACCACCTACCCCTGCTTCGAATGCGCCAAGGCCGGTCCGCCGCACCTGAAGCCGGAACGGGCCGAGGGCTTCGACGGCGGTGTCGCCTGGCGTTCGGGGGATGGGGCGGTGCAGCTGGAGGCGACCTATTTCGACCTGAAGGTCACCGACCAGATCAGCTACCTCTATCCCACCGGCTATCTCAACATCGCCAGGGTGAAGAGCCGAGGGGTGGAGGCAGGCGGCCAAGCCAAGCTGCCCGGCGGCTGGTCCCTGCACGGGTCCTACACCCACGACGACGCGGTGGACGGAACCACCGGGCGGCCGCTGATCCGCGTGCCCAAGGATGTCGGGACCGGCGCGGTGGGCTGGGAGGGCCGGGGTTGGCAGGCCGAGGCCGGGGTCCGCGCCCAGAGCCTGGCGCCGGACACCAACGGCCCGATTGGAGCCTTCACCGTCGCCTACGCCACCGCCGCCTATGCGGTCACACCGCATCTAAGCGTCACCGGCCGGATCGAGAACCTGGCCGACGTCCACTATCAGGAGGCTTACGGCTACGGCGAGCCGGGGCGGACGGTGATGGTCGGTCTGAGGTGGCGCTGACGGATTAGGCCGCGGCCCAGCCGCCCTGGCCGACAAGGGCGGCGGGATCTTCCAGGGCCATCTCGTTCCAGTCGAGGTCCGGCGGCGGGCTGGCGGAGGCGGCGATAACCGCCTGCAGCTCGGCCGCCGAGGCCACCCCGACGATGACGTGACGCGCTTCGGGCCGCGACAGGGCGAAGCCCAGGGCGGCCTGAAGCGGGTCGCTGCGCCCTTCGGCGATCAGGCGGCGAACGCGGGACAGCGGTCCGGACGCGCCCTTGAGCGCCACCGGCATCCGGTCGGGAGGCAGGAACAGCAGGCCCTGCAGGAAGATCGAGCGCAGATGCACCTCGACGCCGAGCCCGGCGATCTCGGCCAGGGCGCCGGAGGTGATCAGGCGCTGGTCGAGCAGGGAGGCGGGCGCCTGGATGACATCGGGCTTGAACCGGCGGGTCAGGGCCACCGGCTCATCGGAGGCGAACACCGAGACGCCGATCTTGGCGAACAGACCCTGGTCCTTCAGCCGGCGCAGACGGTCCCACACCGCAGCGCCCTGCGGACCGCAGAGCTCACCCGCGCTCTGCACCATGATGGTGTCGGCCTTGTCGAGGCGCAGCCGGCGCAGGGCCGCACGGGCCTCGCCCTCCACGAAATCGGGGCCGCGATCGGCGCGGCCCGCCTTGATCATGACGCGGAAGGGGTTGGGGCGCGGCATCAGGTTGCCGATGACGGTTTCGGCGTGGCCGAACGACACCTGGGCGTCCAGCACCGACAGGCCGGCGCGAGCGGCGATCTGCATGGCGTCGGCGGCCTCGCGTTCCGGCGGGCGGCCGCGCGGGACCGAGGGCGTCTGGTCCAGGCCCAGCTGCGACGCGCCCAGCCCGAGCTTGGGATGGCCGTGCCGGAAGGACGCAGGAGAGGCGGGGGAATGGGTCATAGTCATCCTGCGGCGCGCCGGCCGGCGGGCCCATCGACGGAAGGAACAGCCCGGCGGACCGCCAAGGCCAGACGCTCGACCGCCTGCTCGCAGGCGGTCAGCAGCACCCCGATCTCGCGATCGCCGTGCGCGTAGGACATGTTGACGGCGCCCAGGGTGAATAAACGGTGCGCAAGGCACTCGCTGGTCCACACATTCTGCATCTGGCCGGCGTCCACCCCGGTCGCGCCGAGCGCCGAGGGGCGGAACTCCATGCGCAGGGCCGCCGGATCGCCCTCGATCTGGACCGCTTCCTCAAGCCCCGCGCCCCGGATCAGCCGCGTGACCTCGGCCTGGATCTCGGCCCCGCCGATACGCAGTTGAGAGATGACCGGGTCGGTGGCGATCTTGTTCAGCACCGCCTTGGCGGCGGCCAGGGAAGCGATGTCGGGGCCGAGATGCTCGTTGTCCTGGGCCACCTGGACCAGATCGCGGCGTCCGATCAGGGCGCCCAGCGGCAGGCCGTTGGCCAGGTTGTCGCCGAACACCGCCATGTCGGCCTCCACGCCGTGCAGCGCCTGGGCGCCGCCCTCGTGTACGCGGAAGCCGGACAGGGTCTCGTCGAAGATCAGCACCGCGCCGTAACGGGCGGCCAGGGCCTGGACGGCGGGCAGGTAGCCCGGAGCGGTCTCGCGCAGACAAGGAGCGATGACCAGGGCGGCGATATCGCCAGAATGCATGTCGAGCAAACGGCGAAGCGCCGGCAGGTCGCCGAAAGGGAAGGGCGGCGCGCGCACGGCCGAGCCGCAGGCGAACACCAGTTCACGGCCCGTGACCAGCCGCGCCGCGGTGAGGGCCGCGCGCATGGCCTGGGACACGTCCGCGCCGAAGGCGGCGGCCTCGGCGCCGGGCGCCATGGCCTGGATACGGTCGGCGACATCGGCGGTGTAGCGGTCCAGCCCCCGGCGCTCATCGGCCGAGCGGGCCAGGCGTACGGCGGCGATCACGGTCGGGTCGCGGTGGCCCAGAAGCACGGCGCCGCCGGCATTGTCGAAATCGATGTATTCGGCCCCGTCCGCGCTCCACACCCGCGAACCGATCGCCTGGACCATCTGCGGCAGGGCGATCTCGGCCACGTCGAACGCAGGCGTGATCCAACCCGCGCCGGAACGGGACGGATAGGCTGCGGGCAAGAGGGACGCCGAGACGGGCATGGGCCGTCCTTCACGGTCTTGGAAGGAGGGGCCAGGGTGGCGGAAATAGTTTAACGAACCGGTATCATTAACGGGCCCGCGCTCATGCAGCGCGAAGCGCGGTAGCGCAAACCAGAATCGCCAAGCAGGTTCACGCCATGAACGCCTTCCCCGCCTTCTTCACACTGGCCGGCCGCAGGGTCGTAATCGTCGGCGAGGGCGAGGGCGCGCAGATCAAGGCGCGGCTGTTCGAGGGCTCGCCCGCCGAGGTGGTGCGGCTGACGGCGGTGCAGGGCGCCGATCCGCAGGCCTACGCCGGCGCAGTCCTGGCCTTTGTCGCGATCAAGGACGATGGGCAGGCCGCCGCGGCGGTCGCCGCCGCCCGGGTGGCCCGGATCCCGGTCAATGCGGTCGACCGGCCCGCCCTGTGCGACTTCACCACCCCGGCTCTGATCGACCGGGGCGATGTGGTGGCCGCCGTCGGCACCGGCGGGACAGCCCCGCTGCTGGCCAGCCTGCTGCGCGGCGACATCGAGGCGCGGCTGCCCGAAGGCGCGGGCCATGTGGCGGCCCTGCTTGGGCGGATGCAGGGCGAGGTGCGTGAGGCCTTCCCCGATCTGGCCCGCCGCCGCGCCTTCCTGCGCTCGGCCCTCTCCGGACCCGCTGCCGAAGCGGCCCTGGCGGGAGACGCCAAGCGGGCCGAGACCCTGCTCCGCGAGGCGATGGCGGCGGATGCGCCCCAGGACGGCCGGATACGGCTGCTGGACGGCGGCGGCCCGGCGGACCTTCTGACCCTGCGCGCCGCCCGCGCGCTCAGCGAAGCGGACCTGCTGATCGTCGAAGAAGGCGTTGCCCTCGAAATCCTCGTCCTGGCCCGCCGCGACGCCCCGCGCCTGGGCGCCGCCGACATCGAGGCCGCAGATATCGCGGAAAAGCTGGCGGAAGGGCTGCAGCTGGTTTGGATCACGGCGGCGGGCGCCGCCGAGGGGCGCGCGGACCTGCTGGCGGCGTCGGGCATCGCCGCGGCGATCCTCTAGACCGGCCCGGCTCTGCGGCCCCAGACAATGAACAGGCCTCGGATCAGGATGGCGCTGTTGAGCAGCGCCGCCATGGCGAACGGACCCGCCGCGCCGAAGCGGTCGAACAGGGCGCCGCCGGCCATGCTCATTCCCGCCACGCTGAGCACTCCCAGAAGGACGAAGATGCTGGTGGCCATGCCGCGCAGATGGGGCGGCGCTTCCTGACCGAGCAGGACGCTGGTCGGCACGGTGATGGCGCCCTCCGCCAGGCCCATGGCCAGGGCGGCGACGTCGATCTGGGGCGACATCAGGTCGTGCACCAACATCGGCGACAGCAGGGCGATGCTGACGATCGCCAGGCCCGCCAGCAGCAGCTTGCGCCGGTCGAACCTGTCCAGCAGCACGCCCATGGTGAGGGCGCCGACCAGGGCGCCGACCTGGACGAAGGAATAGACGGTCCCGGCGTGCCGGGCGGCGGCGGCGGGGTCGATGCCCCGGGCGCGGGCGGCGGCGGCGATCGACAGCGACAGGAAGGTGGCGACCACCGCCAGGTCGCCGCGCACCGTCATCGAACCCAGCAGGGCCATCTGGAAACCGCCATTGCGTTTGGCGTGGGCGTAGAGCTGGCCGAAATCGCTCAGCACCGAGGACAGGGAGGCTATCGGCTTGGCCCGATCCGGCGCACGCTTGGTCTCCGGCTTCAGGCCGAACAGCACCAGGGCCAGGGCCGGAACCCCCATGGCGGCGATGCACCAGAAGGCGATGCTGAGGCCGCTTTCCGCTCCGGCTCCAAACCGCATGGCCCAGCCGGGCAGCCGCACCCCGATCTGGCCGACAATCAGGGCCGTTCCGACCAGCTGCACCCCCAGCATAGACGACATGAAGAGGCCGCGGGACTCGTTGCGCGGATAGTCGATGCCGAGCGCCTGGTTGGCGACCAGCTGAGCCCCGAGACCCGCGCCGATCAGCAGCGCCGCCCCGACAAAGCCGCCCTGCGTGGACTGGAGGGGATAAAGGGCCACGCCGCAGGCCATGGCGACATAGGTGAAGAGCAGCAGCTGGCGGCGTCCGATCCGATCGGCCAGGGCGCCGAACACCAGGGCCAGGGCGCCGACAGCCAGGCTTTGCCAGCCGGACAGGCCGCCCACCACCCGGCCCAGCTGATTGGCGGGCAGATGCAGGCGCGCGGACGCCAGATAGGGGAGCATCAGGGGCGTGAAGCCGGTGAAGCAGACGGCGGTCAGGGCCAGGGTGACATAGGCCAGCACATGGCGGGGCAGAACGCCGGGCGCCAGCCGGATCGGACCGACCCTGTGTTCCATCGGCTCGGCCGGAGCCGTCCCATCGACGATGTCGGACGCGGCGCTCAAGACAGACGCACCGCTTCGGCCAGCCGCAGCCGATCGGCGGCAGCGGGCAGGAAGGCGGGGTCGAACATCTCCTCGGCCGAAGGCGCGCGGGGCAGAGGCGTGGTCTCGGCCAACAGATCGGCGGCTCGGCCCAGACGGGCGGGGTCCATGGCGCCGAAACCGGAAACCGCAGTTTCCGGATGGGTCATTTCATCGCCGATGGTCCCGGTCCAGCGGTCCAATTCGATAGTCCGGTCCAGGGCGGGGTTGCGGGCCAGCGCCGCCGCCACCGCCGCCTCCGGGTCGGCGACCGCGGCCAGAAGACTGAGATTCAGGGCCCGCAGGAAGGCGCGCAGGGCCTCGGCCTTGCCCTCGATGGCCGGGCGGGACGCCATGACCACGCTGCCGTAGAGGTCGGGAACGATGGCGGGAAAGGGCAGGAAGCGCAGCCGTCCGGCCAGGGCCGGGTCGGCCTGACGCAGCACCGCCTTCTGGCTGGAGATGTAGCCGAACACCCCATCCGCTTGGCCGGCCAGCATGGTCTGCAGCATGGCGGCCATAGGATCGTCCGAAATGTCGATCTCGACCTTGGCCCGGTCCAGGCCGGCGGCCTTGGCGTAGGCCGGAAAGCTGCGATAGGCGACGTCGGAGGCGTGGGTGATCAGCCGGCGCCCCTCCAGGTCGGCGGGGACGTGGATCGGACCGTCGCTGGGCACGGCCACGGCGGACGGACTGCGATGGTGGATGGCGTAGATGGCCGCCGGACCCGCCCCGGTCAGCCTGGCCAGCAGGCCGACTAGCGAACACATGTCGCCGAAGGTCAGGTCGAAGCCGCCCTCGATCATCATGGCCGGAGCGCGATAGGCGCCCGAACCGGCGACAAACGCGACGTCCAACCCCTCGTCGGCGAAAAGACCCCGCTCCTCGCCCAGGGCGAACCAGGCGTTGGCCCCGGAATAGTAGGAGTTGAGCAGCACCTTGAGGTCGGTCACGTCGGGTCCAGTACGCGCAAAAGGCAGTGGCCGCCCGCTTGCGCGGGCGGCCAAGGCGGCAGGGGAGCCGCCTATTCGAACTTCAGGTCGAGCGACACGCCCACGGTGCGCACAGCCTCGTTGTTGAGCACGTTGGTGAAGCCGCCGTTCCCCGCCTGACGCCCACCGGTGTAGAAGGTGTTCAGCGCGTTACGGGCGTAGAGGCCGATACGGTACATGCCGTTGGGCGAGGTGATCCCCGCA
This sequence comes from uncultured Caulobacteraceae bacterium, assembly GCA_903929535.1. GTDB lineage: Bacteria > Pseudomonadota > Alphaproteobacteria > Caulobacterales > Caulobacteraceae > BOG-938. The sequence goes on from CAIYVC010000089.1 coordinate 14,381, forward strand.
TCCAGGTTCAACTGGCCGTAGGGCGGGTTGATCAGATTGGGGTCCATCGGCGCCGACAGCCATTGCGAGCGCCACAGATAGACGGCGTTGGCCTCGATCAGGAACTTGTTGGCCAGCTGGTGAGTGTAGGTCGGGCCCACGCGATAGGTATATTTGCTGGAGTTGATGAGGGCGGTGCCCGCGGCCTGGGCCGAGGAGGCGCCGTTGACCGTGATACAGCCCCCCTGCCCGCTCTTGGCCTGCTTGATCGGCTCGAAGGCGTTCCAGCAGGAGGTGACGAAGTCGGTGTAGTGGTTGTCGTCGAACGAGAATGAGCCGTTCAGCTTCCAGTCGTCGGTGGGACGGAAGTTGACTTCCAGCTCGGCGCCCTGAGCGAGCATCCCGCCGGCGTTGCCCAGCTGGAACACGTTGGGGATCACCGACTGGTTCAGCACGCTGACCTGGTAGTTCTTGTACTGCTCGCGGAAGAGGGTGAGGTCGAAGGTCAGCTTGCGGTTGAACCAGGTGGACTTGATGCCGCCTTCCAGCTCGTCGACCTCTTCCGGCTTGATCGGGTTGAGGACGAAGACCGAGGTATCGATCAGCGGGCCTTTGTAGCCGTGAGCGACGGTGCCGTAGACCTGGACGTCGGGCGTGATGAAGTACTGAGGCGAGATGCGCCAGGTGTAGCCAGTGTTCTGGATGTCCAGCGACCGGGGCGGCAGGATCGAGATGGTCGGGGTCACGCCCGCCACATACTTGGCCCCGTTCACCGCCGTGGCCTGATAGACGCCCTGATAGCCCTGGGCGTAGGGGATGACATTGATGCCGGCGTAGACATCGTCGTGTGTCACCCGCATCCCCAGGTTCAGCAGAAGCTTGTCCGAGAAGTGGTAGGCGCCGTCGATAAAGGCCGCGTAGTTCTTGTTGATGTTGCGGACACGCTGAATGCCGCCGGTGGTGGTGATCAGCACGTTATCGCCATAGGGCGTGTTGGGATATTCGTCGATCGCCTCGCCGTAACCCTGGGTGAGTTGCAGCGCCTTCGACATCGTATCGCGGTCGTTAAAGTATAGGCCGGCCACGAAGGTGATCTTGCCGGTGTCGGGCGAGGCGAGGCGCAGTTCTTCGGAGGACTGGCCGCCGTTGTACCAGTTGTTCAGATAGCCGTTGGTATAGTAGCCGGAACCCAAGGGGCCATGGAAGAACCGCGACATGAAGCGGTAGGCCGTGATCGACGTCAGGGTGTAATTACCCAGCTGATAGGTGGCCTTGATGCCCGCGCCGCCGGCATCTGTGTTGCGATAGGCGGTCTGGGCCTCGGCGCTGGAGCCGTTGGCGGGATTGACATTGAGCCCCGGCACGCCGGCGAATGTCCCGCCGGTCGGGCTGGCCAAGGCGGCGGACATGGTGCCGATCAGCGGACCGAGCGTGGCCCCGTTGCAGCCCGGCAGGGAGCCGGGCGCGGTGATCACGCCAGCGGCGTTGCGGGTGGGGCCGTAGAAGGTCGCCCACGGTTCGGAGATACCCGGGCCGCAGGCGCCCCAGGCCTGCGGGAAGTTGGGATATTCCTTGATCCGGCGTACGTCGCTGCTGAACACGACGCGCAGCTTATCGCTGGCGTCCCACAGAAGCTTGCCGCGGAAGCCATCGAGGTAGCGGCCGCCTTCGTTGATCCCGAGGCTGGGGTCTCTGAAAACCCCGTCGTGGTTCTGGTAGGAAACCATCGCCCGCGCCGCCAGGGCGTCGTTGATGGCGAAGTTCTTGACGATGTAGGAACCGATGTCGGTGTGTTCGCCGTAGGTGGCGTGCGCCTTCAGCTCGTTGGACCCGATCTTGGGATCGTTGGTCTGGATCGAAACGGCGCCGGCCGTGGTGTTCATCGCGAACTGAGTGCCCTGAGGCCCGCGGTAGACTTCGATGTGGTCCAGGTCGGAAAGGTCGCCGCCGATGTCGTCGACGAAGCCGATCAGCACCCCGTCCACCACCAGGCCGACCGACTGTTCGGTGCCGCCGTTGGAGCTGTTGGTGCCTGACCCGCGGATATAGATGGCGTTGGCGCCCTGGATCGACACCTGCACGCTGGGCGAGACGAACTGCAGGTCGCCTGGCTTCTGGTAGCCGGCGTGGGAGAATTCGGTGGCGGCCACGGCGGTCACCGCCATGGGCACATCTTGAAGCTTCTGGGTGCGCAGAGCGCCGGTGACGACGATCTCCCCGACCTGGGCCGTCCCAGCGGGATCAGCGGCCGCCGCGGCTTCGGCGGCCAAGGCGGGGCCGCCAGCAGTCAACGCCAGGACGCCCGTCGCCAGCAAGGTGCTGGTCAGTAATTTTGCACCGCACTGTACTATTTTCATGTCAGCACCCCTCACGCTTGATCTGGACCAACAGCAAGTTGATCGTTTTTCAGCTCGGGGGCGCCGACGCTTCTAGTTAGCGCCGGAACGAAGATTCCATTTTTACTATAATATTTGAAAGTGCTGCAGCGCAGCAAAGATAAGGGGTATTTTTGCCGAGTGACCGCACGCCAGGGTTGGTAGTCCCCTAGCCGCCGCGAGCGACGAACCAGCCGTTGCGGAAGCCCTGATCGGCCTTGCCGTAGAGGAAGGCTTGGCCGTCGGGCTGGGCCAGGCGGCCTCCGGCGGCGACAAGCACGGCGTGGGCGGCGGCGATGTCCCATTCCATGGTGGGGCCGTGACGCGGATAGATGTCGGCGGACCCCTCGGCGATGATGCAGAGCTTGATCGAGCTGTCCATCGCCAGGGTCTCGGCGAAGCCGTACTGCGCCTTCAGCGCCTCAGCCTCCTCGGGCTTCATGGTGTGGCTGATCAGGGCCACCGCCTGATCCGACCAGGAGCGCACGTGGACCGCCTCGCCTTTTCCCGCGAAGGGGCGGCGCTCGCAGCCTTGATCCGTGGTGTACCAGGTGCGGCCCTGGACCGGCGCCGCCACGGCCCCGGCCACGGGCAGGCCGTTCTCCACCAGACCGATGTTGACGGTGAAATGGCTGTCGCCGCGCACGAACGCCTTGGTCCCGTCCAGCGGGTCCACCAGGAAGAAGCGCGGGCCGATGGCCGAGGGGGTTCCGAAGGCGGCGGCGTCCTCCTCGGCGATGATCGGGACGTCGGGGAAGGTGGCGCGCAGCCGCGCCAGGATCACCTTTTCCGCCGCATGGTCGGCCTCGGTCACCGGGGAGGCGTCGCTCTTGTGGCTCATGGCGAACTCGCCCCGCCACAGGGGCAGGATGACCGCCGAGGCCTCTTCGACGATGGCCGCGAGCAGGGGGCCGATATTGGTCATGGAGCGACGCTACTCTCTAGGATCGGGGCCGACATAGGCCAGGCGCACATGGTTGGTGTCGATCACCCGCTTGCCCGCATCCTGGAAATTGACGGTGACGCGGGAGCCGACCACGGTCTGGACCTGACCCAGGCCCCAGCTCTCCTGGCCCGGATGGCGCACCAGGGCGCCCGGCTCGATGAAGGGGTCGATCACGCGGCCTGTTTGGCATGGCGGCGCCGTTTCCCAAAGCGGCAAATCAGGCCAACCTCGCCGGCCATGCTCGATGTTCAAGACCCATCCATGATGACCCCGGACGCCGCCAAACCGGTCCCGCAAGCGGAGCTCGCCGCCCATCTGGCGGGGCGCCTCTGCCACGACATGATCAGCCCGGTGTCGGCGATCGTCTCTGGCCTGGACCTCCTGGAAGACCCCTCCGCCCAGGACATGCGCGAGGACGCCATGGGCCTGATCGACCAGAGCGCGCGCAAGTTGGCGGTGATCCTGTCCTTCGCCCGCGTCGCCTACGGCTCATCGGCCTCGGCGGAGACCTTCGACCCCAAAGATCTGGAGACCCTGACCCGCTCCATCTTCGGCCATGTGCGCGCCGAGCTGGACTGGGCGGTGGACAGCGAGCGCCTGGATAAGCCGGCGGCCCGCGCCCTGCTCAATCTGGCCCAGCTGGGCGTCACGGCCCTGCCCATGGGCGGCCAGGCGCGGCTGACGGTGCAGACCCCTCCGGACCAGACCGTGGTGATGCTTGAGGCGCGCGGCGCGCGCGCGCGGCTGCGCCCCGAAGCGCTGGCGGGCCTGCGGGGCGAGACCTCCAGCGAGGGCCTGCCCGGCCAGTGGGTGCAACCCTACTATCTGCACGCCCTGGTGACCGACGCGGGCGGGCGGTTGACCTGCGCCGTCGAGGAAGAAACCATCACGGTCAGCGCCTATCTTCCACGGACATAAAATCGGACGGCGCCGCGCCCCGCGTGAAGGTTCCTTAACCATGCCTGCGCCAGATAAATGCCCGAGGAGATCCGGCCGGTGAAAACCTGTCTCGTGGTCGACGACAGCCGCGTGGTTCGCAAGGTTGCCCGTCGCATTCTTGAAGAGCTCGACTTTGAAGTCGCGGAGGCGTCCGACGGCATGGAGGCGCTCGCCTGGTGCCGGACCGATATGCCTCGCGCCATTCTGCTGGACTGGAACATGCCGGTGCTGAACGGAATCGAATTCCTGCAGCAGCTGCGCCGCGAGCCGGGCGGCGACAAGCCGGTGGTGGTGTTCTGCAGCGTGGAAAACGATCCGGACCATATCGGCCAGGCCCTGGAGCACGGCGCGTCCGAGTACATCATGAAGCCGTTCGACAGCGACATCATCGAGTCCAAGTTCGTCGAGGCGGGCCTTCTATGACGTTTGACGAGATCCATGCCCTGGCCGACCTGGTTCGCCGCCGTTCGGGCGTGATCGTCGACGTCGACAAGACCTATGTCATCGAGACCCGCCTGGCGGCGGTGGCGCGCCGGGCCGGTTTCACCACCATCGGCGAGCTAATCCGCGAGCTGATGCACAAGCGCGACGAGACCCTGACCTGGTCGGTGGTGGAGGCGATCGCCTCGACCGAGACCCAGTTCTTTCGTGACCGGACGCCCTTCCAGCAGATGCGCGACGACATCCTGCCGGCCCTGGCCGCTCGGCGCAGCGGGCCGGTCAAGATCTGGAGCCTGGGCTGCTCCACGGGGCAGGAGCCCTATTCTCTGGCGATGCTGGCGGACGAAGAGGGCGGCCGGCACCCGGGCATGAAGCTGGAAATCCTGGGCGGCGACCTTTCCGAACGGTGCCTGGAAAAGGCCAACAGCGGCCTCTACACCCAGTTCGAGGTGCAGCGGGGGCTACCCGCCCGCCTGCTGGTCAAATATTTCGACAAGATCGACGACGCCTGGGTCCTGGACCCGCGCATCCGCCACGCGGTGCAGCTGTCGCGGCTGAATCTGCTGACCGATATCCGGGGCTCAGGCCCGTTCGACGTCATCTTTTGCCGCAACGTCCTGTCTTCCTTCGATCCGCCGACGCGCAAGGCGGTGCTGGAACGGCTGGCGGGGGTGCTGGCGACGGATGGCTATCTGATGCTGGGCATCAATGAAACGGTGGCCTCCCCCGCCTTCCGCGCCCAACCGGACAAGCAGGGCCTCTACGTTCGCGACCCCGCTTTCCAAGCAGCGGCCTAGCTCCAGAATCACAAAACCCCGCCGGTGAGGGCGGGGCTCTGCAGCACGGAAGCCGAAGCTTCCGTCGCTTACTTGGCGTCGCGAGCGGTTTCCGTCACGGCCTTGCCGGCGGACGAAACGTCCTTGCCGGCGCCTTCAACGGTATTGCAGGCCGAAACGGCCAGGCCGGCGGCCACGATCATCAGAACAACGAGCTTACGCATTGGAGACATCCCCTGTGAATTTGGACTAGCGGACAAGGAACGCCTACGCTGCAGCTTGGTTCCCCCCGTCCGGATGGGTCGGCCCCGTGTCGGAGTCCGACGGGCGGCCATGCTCGCCCGGGGTCGGGAAGACCAGGCGGGCGGTAATGCCGCCCCGGGCGTTCTGCACGATCTCGCAGCGGCCGCGCAGCTGGCGGGCGAAAGCGGTCATCAGGGTGCGCCCGACTCCCTCGCCCACCTGAGCGGGCGGACCTTTGCCGCCGTCATCAGTGATCTCCAGACAGCCCTCCTCGTCCTTCAGGGTAAAGCGCACGTGCAACGCGCCTCCCGAGGGTCCGAAGGCATGTTTCTGGGCGTTGGAGATGGCCTCCACCGCGAACAGGGCCAGGGGCGCCAGCTTGTCTGGGTCGACGATCAGCTCGTCGGCCTCCAGGTCGGTGCGGATCGCAGCGGAATGGCCTCCCTCCGACTGGATGATCTGGGCGATCAGCTCCTCCAGGAAGATGCGCAGGTCGACCCGCTTGAGGTCCGGCCCCTGGTAGAGGGCGCGGTAGATCAGGGCCAAAGCACCGATGCGCTGGCGGGTGTCGGACATGGCCGCGCGCGCCGCCGGGTCGGTCAGGGCGCGCTGCTGCATGTTGAGCAGGGAGGTGATCACCTGCAGGTTGTTCTTCACCCGGTGATGGATTTCGCGCATCAGCCCGTCCTTCTGGGCGAGGCTGTCGCGCAGGGACTGGTCGCGCTGGGCGATGGCCTCGGCCATCACGTCCAGGGTGTGGGCCAGGGCGCGCACCTCGAGGGGCGCCTGCTGGGCCTGCAGCGGCCGCACGGTGAAGCGCCCACGCGCATAGATGGCGGCGATCCGGTCCAGATAATGTAGCCAGCGCACCACCACACGCTCAGTCACTACCCACACCGCCAGCAAAGCCAGGGTGAAGGCGGCCAGGGGGAAGAGCAGGGTCGACAGCGGGTTGAACCGCGCCCAGGAGGCCAGGCCCCGGTCCGGCGCCGACAGCACCACGGTGATATCGCGCAACAGGGGCGCCACGGCGAACACCCGCTCTTCGCCCGACGTGTCGCGCGCACGGAACAGGGAAGGGGCAGCCCCTGGGCCGGCAGCGGGCAGGGGCGCGAAGGCGGCGGGCTTGGTGCGGATCAGGTAATTACCCCCCCGGTCGGCCAGAGCCACCTCGGTGCCCACGGGCAGGCTGCGGTCGGAGAGGTCGGGTTTCAGGTCGCTGAGCGGGATGAGGGCGGCCACGGCGCCGGAAAAAGCCCCGTCGGGACCGGAATCGCGCACGGCGATCAGCACGGCGGGAACGTTGGCGTAGACGCGGGCGGGAGCACGGGTGACCACCACTCGCTCGCCGCTCTTCAGTCCCTGGAACCAGGCCGACTGGGAACGGCCGGGATCGGGGCCCACGGTTCCGGCGGCGCAGGACACCCGGCCCAGGGCGTCCAGCCGGATAATGTTGGCGAACCCGCCGCCCGAACGGCTGAGGGCCTCGGCCAGTCGCGGCGAGCATTGCAGGCCGATGGCCTCTGGGCTGAGGGTCTCCAGCAACACCTCAGCGCTCTGCATGCGCACCCGGGCGGTGGCGGCGGTGCGCTCCGCAGCGGCTGTAAGGCTGGTGCGCCGCTCTTCAGCGTCTCGGCGGAAAGAAACCACGGACTGGGCGGCGCCGAGCAAAAGCACCGGCATCAGGGCGACGGCCAAGGCCACGCCCAATCTCAGTCTGATGGTCAGCGGGCCCCACGCCAACCTGGTCATCGTCTCACCTCGGCGTGCTCAACCGCTCCGCGTCGGCGAGGATGGAGCGCATCGCGTCGCCAGCGGATTTACCGTCGCGCGTATAGGCTCCGAGTTCCAGAATTCCTTGCAGCGCGCGGCGCGCGCGGCTGACCCGGCTCTTCACCGTTCCCACGGCGCAGCCGCAGATCTCGGCCGCTTCCTCGTAGGCGAAGCCGCCGGCTCCGACCAGGATCAGCGCCTCGCGCTGTTCGGGGGGCAGCATGCCCAGGCCCAGACGCAGCTCGTCCAGCGCCACCGGCGATTCCGGATCGTCCACGGCCATCAGGGTGCGTTCGGCGGCTTCCTGGTCCAGCTGGATCTGACGCCAGGAGCGGCGCTTCTCCGAATAGAACTGGTTGCGCAGGATCATGAAGGTCCAGGCCTTCATATTGGTGCCCATCTGATAGCTGGCCCGGGCGTCCCAGGCCTTGATCAGGGCGTCCTGCGCCAGGTCGTCGGCGCCGGTCGGATCGCCGGCCAGGGTGCGGGCGAAGGCGCGCAGATGAGGGATCAGGGCGACGAGTTCAGCCTTGAAGGCCGCTTCCCGCTTGGGATCGGCCATGTCGTCCTGTTCGCGAGGCTCGCGCATTACTCTTCACCCGACTTTTGGTCGGCGCGTTTGAGGATGCTGAGGAACTCGTCGGGAACAGGCTCGTTGACCACCTGGTCGAACATTTGGCGCAGCTTCACGCCTATGGCCTGCTGGCGCAGACGCGCCTCATCCAGGGACGGGTCGCTTTTACGGCGCGGATCGGACTGCCTTTGATCGATCATTTTATCGGCCGGCGCTTTTGCGCCATCGCCCCCTCTGGTCTTCATGCCGGTCCACAACGCCCCATGCGCCCGAGAGTTCCATGCAGTTTCAAGCTTGGCCGTAAAAAATCAATCCAGACCGGAACTCGCTCGTCTGATGCACGTTGAGGCTTGGCAGCCTTGCCATGCCGGTCGGTCTGCGTCTTTCTGTCACACGTTTCCGGTCCAGGCCAAGCCATCCCCTACAGGCTGCCGGGCCCGTCCTACCTCGGGGGAGGATTTGATATGAGCCTGCTAGCCCGCATCGCGCCTCATCTGCCCTATGTGCGCCGCTACGCCCGCGCCCTTACCGGCGATCAGACCACCGGCGACAACTACGTCCGCGTGGCGCTGGAAGCCCTGGCCGCCGGGGAAACCCAGCTGGACGCCAACCTCACGCCTCGCGTCGCCCTCTACCGCGTGTTCCACGCCATCTGGTGCTCCACCGGAGCCCAGTTGGAAGCGCCGCAGGACGACAACGCCGCCGACGATACCTCGCACCGGCTGATGCGGATCGCGCCTCGCTCGCGCCAGGCCTTCCTGCTCACCGCCCTGGAAGGCTTCACCCCGTCCGAAGCCGCCCAGATCCTGGACACCGATTTCGAAGAGGTCGAACGCCTGATCGGCGAAGCCCAGACCGAGATCGACGCCGAGCTGGCGACCGACGTGCTGATTATCGAGGACGAGCCGGTCATCGCCGCCGATATCGAAGCGCTGGTGCGCGAACTGGGCCACGACGTGGTCGATATCGCCGCCACCCGCCGCGAAGCCATCGAGGCCATCAACCGCAAGGTGCCGGGCCTTGTTTTGGCCGACATCCAGCTGGCTGACGGCTCGTCGGGCATCGACGCGGTGAAGGACATCCTGGCCCGCTTCAACGTGCCGGTGATCTTCATCACCGCCTTCCCCGAGCGTCTGCTGACCGGCGAGCGGCCCGAACCCACCTTCCTGATCACCAAGCCCTTCCAGCCGGAAACGGTGAAGGCGGCGATCGGCCAGGCGCTGTTCTTCCACCCCTCCTCGCGGCGCCAAGCGGCCTAGGACGGCGGCGGGAACGCGGGCGCGAAGCCTGCGTTTTGCAAGCGATGGGGCCGCGGCCTGCGGCCCCTTTTGCTTCGGAGAACCGCCATGCTCGGCTGGGCCCTGACTTTCGTGATCCTCGCCATCATCGCCGGCCTGCTGGGCTTCGTCGCCCTGGCCGGTCTGGCCGCCACCATCGCCAAGGTGCTGTTCCTGATCTTCCTGGTGCTGCTGGTGATCAGCTTCGTGATGCGGGCGTTCCGCGGCGACTCGGTCGTCTAAGGGGCCAGATCGGAGCCGTGGCGCCGCCCGGACCTATCCGGGCGGCGATGTTGCGGGCTTGCCAGTGACCTCGGCCATAGCCACCTTGGCGTCATGAACAAACCCGCCGCCGCTCTTACCGCCCTGTTCCTGATCCTCGCCCCCGCCGCTCAGGCCCAGACACCCGCGCCGCGCATGGTCGGCGCCAAGGTCGTCGATGCCAAGGGCAAGGCCGTCGGCCAGATCGAGCGGGTCATCACCGGGCCGGAGGGCCAACCGGTGCAGGTTCTGGTGCGGGTGGACCGCGTGCTGCGCACCCTGCCGGCCAACGCCCTGACCCCGGCGGCTGACGGCTACGCCTCAGTGCTGAGCCGCGCGGAGATCGCCGCCCTGCCGCCGTCGGAATAGGCGCGCGGACGCACCTCGAAAAAATTTGCATTTTTCTTGTTCGGCTCGGAACAACAGCCGGGCCCCTGGGTTTATGTGATGCGGAGGCGGCGACGCCCCCCCGACTTGAGACCGGCATTGCCCGGTCAGCTGCCTCCGCACCCCTATTCTCGATGATGCATTTCCTTAGCGGCCTTCGGGCCGCTTTTTTTTGCGCCGACTAGAAGCGCGGTTCGCCGTTTTCCCAGTAGTAGCGGCCGGTCGAGGGGTCGAAGTAGTAATAGCGAGCGGTCTTGTCGTCGTAATACTGCCTGCGGTCCGTCGGCGGGCAGCCCACCCCGCCCTTGCTGCAATCCCGGGCCACGACCGCCGGGGCGGCCCGGGGCGCCTGGGAATCCTCCCTAAAGGTGGCGATGGTCTTGCAGCCCGCCAGAAGCGCGGCGGCGCCGGTTAGGGCGATCAGAGCCAGACGCATATCCATCTCTCCATCCCAGGCGGGGAACCCACCGCCCGGCCCTCCGTTGAATCGGTCGGGTTAGGACCTGTCAATTCCCTTGGACGCAGGAACCCTGCGCAGGCCCGAGGGACGGACGACCGGAGAGATCAAAATGGAATTCTGGAAATACCGCAGGCGCACGGTGGTCGATCCGATCGACCCGGTCGTCATTCAACCGGCCCCCGTCATCACCGACCTGGGGCCGCCGGACCGCAAGACCGCCTTCGACCAGGGCGTGAAGCTGGGCCGTAAGCAGGAACGCAGCCGTCATCACGGTCATCCGCTGATGAAGTTGACGGTGGCCCTGGTGGCCATCGCCGGTGCGGCGGGCCTGGCCCTGGCGGCGCACGAAGGGTCCTTTTCCCGCGGCGGCGCGGTGGTAGACCGTAATCTGGCGACCGCGACCGACAATGCTCAGCTTTCCGCCGCCAACGCGGCGGCCCAGGCCGGGCAGGCGGTAAAGGAAGCCGGCGACACGGTGGCCAAGAAGATCACGGACGCCACGGGGGCCAAACATTGATCGCGCTCGCGTCTTGAAGCGGGCCGGGGGGCTGATGACAAACGCGGATGCGTCGGCGGGAGGACCGGTCCTGGAACCGGCGCCCCGCCTGCGCCACATCGAGATCGTCGCCAACGAACATTCCGGCAGCGTCGGGGTGGGCGCCGCCGCGCAGGCCGAGGCCATCGCGCGCGCTAGGCTTCGACGTCACGGCCAGGGCCGTCGCGCCGCATGACCTGCGCGAGGGCCTGCGGGAGGCTATCGCCCGCAAGCCCGACCTTTTGGCCGTCATCGCTGGAGACGGCACCGCCAACATGGCCGCCACCCTGTGCGGGCCTGACGGGCCGCTGCTGGCCTGCCTGCCCGGCGGCACCATGAACATGCTGCCCCGCGCCCTTTACGGACACCGCGACTGGAAGACCGCGCTGCACGCCATCCTGGAGGACGGGGCGGTGATGCCGGTGGCGGGCGGGGCGGTGAACGGAAACCCCTTCCATGTCGCCGCCATCCTCGGCAATCCGGCGCTGTGGGCCCCGGCGCGGGAGGCGATCCGCGACGGCAAGCTGACTGAGGCCTGGAAACGGGCGATCTATGCCTGGCGGCGCGCCTTCCGCTCTAAGATCCACTATTCCCTGGACGGCGGCATGCACGGCAGGGCGGAGGGGGTCGGCCTGCTTTGCCCGATCGTCTCCAAGGGCGTGCCGGACGACAATCCGGCCCTGGAAGTCGCCGCGGTCAATCCGCCGGGCATGATGGCCATTCTGCGCCTGGGTCTGGAAACCCTGGTCCTGCCCTTCCTCAGCCCGATGCTGGGCGGCGACTGGCGGGCCAATCCTTACGTCAAAATCGGCGAGTGCCGCGAAGGGCACGCCTCGGGCCGCCGCCGGGTCCACGCCATTCTCGACGGCGAGATCGTCCGCCTGCCCAAGTATGTGAAGATCAGCTTCACCCCGGTGGCCTTCCGCGCCCTGGTGGTGGCGTCCGACAAGGGGCGGCCGGAGGGTGGCGGGGCGGCGATCTGATGGCGCGCATCCTGCACATGTCGGACATCCATTTCGGGGCCGAGAACACCATGGCGGTGGCCGCCGCCGCCGACTACGCCCGCTCTCAACCGTTCGACCTGCTGGTGGTGTCCGGAGACATCACCCAGGACGGCAAGCCGCTGGAGTTCGAGGCGGCCTCCCGCTGGTACAAGGTGCTGCCGGGACCCAAGATGATCACGCCGGGCAACCACGACATGCCCCAGATCAATATCGAGCGCCTCTACCATCCCTTCGGCCGCTATGAGCGCCGCTTCGGGCCGCCCGGCAGCGCCTGGTTCGACGGGGCGGGCATGGCGGTGCGGGCCTTCAACACCGCACGCGGAGTGCAATTCCGTCCCAACTGGTCCAAGGGCGCCCTGTCCGCAGGCCAGGCCAGCGCGGTTTCCCATGACCTGACCGCGACCCCGTCGCATCTGTTGAAGGTGGCGGTCTGCCACCATCCGCTGGTCGAGGTTCCGAACGGGCCGATGACCGGGCGGGTGATCGGCGGGCCGGCGGGGGCCAAGCTTATGGCCGAGGCGGGGGTCGATGTGATCTTGTCAGGCCACGTCCACACGCCCTTCGCCTTCCCCCTGCCCTTCGGTGACGGCAAGACCTATTCGGTGGGCGCAGCGACCCTGTCCCTGCGCGAGCGCGGGGCTCCGGCGGGGTTCAACGTGATCGAGACCGATGCCGAGACCATCCGCGTCCTGGCCCTGGGCTGGACCGGCTCGCACTTCGAGCCCGAGCGGACCTGGGCGCTTCCCCGTAGACATCACGCATAGAAAAAGCGCCCCGGCGGGCCGGAGCGCTCGATCTATCGCTGGGAGGCCGCCGCTAGAGCGCTCGGCCGCCGCGCGCCAGGTGCATGATCAGCGAGACGACCAGCAGCACCAGGAAGACGTAGAACAGGATCTTGGCGATCCCCGCCGCCGCGCCGGCGATGCCGACAAAGCCCAGAAGGCCGGCGATCAGCGCGATAACCAGGAAGATTAGGGCCCACCTCAGCATCGTCCCTGCCTTTTTCCGGCGCCCCAGCCTTGATCAGGAGGAGGCGCGTTGATGACAAACCCGGCCCCATTCCTCTTGGGTGTTGTGGCCGTTGCTTGGGGAACGTGCGGAAGGGGCCCTCGTTCCGAATCCCTAGGGGTGGGTCCAGGCCGGGCCCTTGCCCTGGGCGGCGGCGAGCTGGCTGGCGGCGAGCGCCCAGTTGGGCAGGGCCTCGAACCAGGCCCTTAGGAAGGCCGCTCTGTCGTTCCTGTAGTCGACGTAATAGGCGTGCTCCCAGAGATCGCAGACCAGCAGCGGCGTCAGGTTCTGGGTCAGCAGGTTCTCGCCATCGTGGGTCTGCACGATGCTGAGGGCGCCCGAGCCGGCGGCGGCCAGCCACACCCAGCCCGAGCCGAAGTGGGCGCCGCCCTCCTCCACGAACTTGGCCTTCAGCCCGTCCAGTCCGCCGAAGGAAGAGGTGATCACATCCAGCAGGGCCGGGGCGGGCGCGGCCTTGTTCGGGGTCATGCTGTTCCAGAAGAAGGTGTGGTTCCAGGCCTGGGCGGCGTTGTTGAACAGCTTCTTCTCGCCGGCCTTGGCCGCAGCCCGGACCACGTCTTCCAGCGAACCGGGCGCGGGACGGCCTGCCAGCAGCTCGTTGGTCACCGCGAAATAGCGGGCGTGATGCTTGTCGTGATGCAGATGCAGGGTCTCTGCCGACATGGCGGGCGCCAGATCGTCATAGCCGTAGGGCAGCTCGGGGAGGGTAAACATGCGCGGTACTCCACTGGGGGCGCGGCCCCCGGGGAGGACGGCGCGCGTTACTTGGCTCTCTTGCTCGGCGGCCCTTTGGGATCGAGGAACGCCTTCACAACGATCGCGACCAGGGCGGGGTTGCGGATAGCCAGGGTCGCCGCGCCGATCAAGGCGCCGACCGAGACGATCGGGCGGTCCTTGGCCATGGCCACCAGCCGTTGCACCAGGTCCGGCTCGGCCTCGGGCTTGGCGGTCTTGAAGCCGTTGGCCCAACGCTCGAAGCCGAAGGCCACCAGGGCGGCCAGGATGGCGGCGGCCAGGGCCACCACCGCGGCGGCGCCGGCGGGACCCAGCGGGTCGCGGACCACGGCGTAGAGGGCGAAGCCGGCGGAAACCACCAGCACCGAGGCGGCCGCGGCGATGGTGGCCGCGGCGATCAGGCCGACCAGAAGCTTGCGCAGGATGGCCTTCACCGGCGGCGGCCGGAGATCAGGACGCCGATCAGAACGCCCACGCCGAGCGCGGTCAGGGTGGCGGCGACGGGACGCTCCTGCACCCGGTCGACGACGTACTTCTGGGCCACGTCGAACTGCTCGCCGGCCACGTCGGCATAGTCGCGCGAGCGGACACGCAGCTCGGCCAGGCCTTCCTGGATGGCCTTTTCCGCACGCTTGGCCAGGTCGGTCAGCGAGCGTTCGGTTTCGGCAGCGGCCTCGGCCGCGATCTTGGCGGCATGGTCCACGGAGGCGGAAGCGTCGGGCATGGGAAGAGCTCTCGCAGGAACGGCGGAAACGGGAATGGACTTAACCAGCGGATTTTAGCGCAAAATCGGCCTGTTGCACAAACGCCAGCTAAGCCGCGTCGTTCCTGGGGAAACGCACGGAAGCTTTGCGCTTAGGCCGCCCACGATTTAGGAACAGTTGACGCGGCATGATCTGACCGCCAGAGGACGCGACACAACGCCCCCGCCATGCTTTCGGAGCACCCTATGAACCGTTATCTGCTCGTCGCCGGCGCCGCAGCCCTGGTGCTGGTCGGCTGCAACAAGTCCGGCCCGGCCGCCGACAACGCCGCCTCGACCGCCGCTCCGGCCCATCCGGACGCCGTGGCCCTGGCCGGCAGCCCTTCGGACGCCGATCCCCTTGCTGTCCCGGCCCCGGTGCTGGTGGAAAACGCGGGCGTGGACGACATGTTCGAGATGAAGGCCTCTGAGCTGGCCGCCAAGAAGAGCAAGAGCAACGACGTGAAGGGCTACGCCAAGGCGCTGGCCGACGACCACAAAAAGTCGTTCGACGCCCTGAAGGACGCGATCAAGGACGCCGGCAAGGGCCTGGAAGCGCCGACGGAACTGTCCGAGGAAAAGGAAGCCATGCTGTCCGACCTCGACAAGGTCCCCGACACCCTGTTCGACACCATGTACCTGACCCAGCAGGTGACGCTGCACTCCGACCTGGAGAACCTGCTGACCCACTACGCCGCGGCGGGTGGCGAGCCGGCGATCAAGACGTTCGCCGGCAAGATGGCGCCGGACGAGCAGAAGCACCTGGACCGGGCCCACGCCATCCAGACCAAGCTGGCCAAATAAATAGGACTAATCGGCGGGCGCGGTGGCCAGGGTCCTGGCGCGTGGCCGCCGATGGCTCATCAGAGCCCGCATCACCGGCGGCAGCCTGACGATCAGCAGCCCCGCGATCAGCGCCATGTAGATGGCCGGCTGGGTGTGGTCGATGGACGCCTGCCACAGGGCGTGGATGCTGATCAGTATCATCGCCGCATAGACCGTCTGATGCAGCCGCCGCCAGCCGATGGGCCCGAGGCGGCGGATCATGCCGTCGGTTGACGTGATCGCCAGGGGCGTCAGCAGGATCAGCCCGGCGATGCCGAACAGGAAGTAGAGCCGCCGCTCCCAGACTTCCAACGGCAGCTCCCACAGGCGCCCGTAGACCGCGTAATAGGGTCCATGCACGGCGGCGTAGACGAACCCGAACAGACCCACCGTGCGCCGATAGCGCAGCAGGCCCGGCCGGCGCAGCAGCCGCGCGGCAGGGGTGATGCACAGCCCCGCGATCAGGATGCGCACGCCCCATAGCCCTAGGTCGCGGATCATGTCTTCGCGCAGACGGACCGGGCCGGTGAGCCCGTGGATCAGGATGATCGGCAGCGGCAAAGCCAGCAGCACCCAGACGATCCGATAGACCAGCCGGTCGCGCGCGGCGCCGGGTTTCAGGATGGAAGGCTGGGGCGAGGTCACGCGGCGGGAGTTTCCGGGGTGGGGCGGGCAAAATAGCTGCCCGAGCAAGTATGACGAGAGCTCGTAAAAGTGCAAAACAACGACGCGCCCTTTAGGTGGGCGTGAAAGGCGTCGGACGCGTCCTAGCCAAAAAATGCAGGAAGCCAAGAATGAAATTGCTCCTGATTTGCTCAGCGATTTTTCTATTAAGCAGTACTCGATCCGATGCTGCTGATGCAGAACAGTGCAGATCTGCCATTCAAAAATACAATTCTGCTATTAACGACATATCGGACTACATGCGCCGATACACTTCTTGTGTCGGCGATAGCAGGGGAACGGATGATTGCTCGAGCGAGTTTCGTCGCCTCAAAGACGCCCAAGATGATTTTGAAGATGCAGTGAGTCACTATCGTTCTTACTGCAGATAATTAGGCGACTGGGTCGGAAGCGCCTGAGGCCCCTCATTGGCTTTGAGCCGCTTGACCGCGAACGAAAGACGAACAAGATGGCGAGCATGGACAGCGCCGCCCTGACTCTTTCCGCCTGCGAGGGCAGCCGCCCGGAGATAACCAGCCTGGTCACGCGGGGCGCGGCGCGGCTGATGGCGGCGATGGGCTATGCGCCGCTGCTGGAAGTTTGCCTGCCCAACGGGCGGCGGGCGGATGTGATGGCGCTGGGGCCCAAGGGCGAGATCGTCATCTGTGAGGTCAAGTCGGGGCTGGAGGACTACCGCGTCGACCGCAAATGGGGCGAATACCTGCCCTTCTGCGACGCCTTCTACTTCGCCGTGGCGCCGGAGTTCCCGCAGGGCGTATTGGCGCCCGAGCCCGGACTGATCGTGGCGGATGGTTTCGGCGGGGCGGTGGTGCGGGCTTCGCCGCATACGCCGTTGGCGGGCGCGCGGCGCAAGGCTTTGATTGTGGCGTTCGGCAGGCTGGCGGCGACCAGAGCGGCGGTTTAGCTCGCCATCATCAGCGGGCGCAGCCTCTCGACCAGCTCCGGAGCCTTGGCGAGATCGGCGCGGATGTCGGGGGACTTGCCCAGCTTCAGGGCGGCTTCCTTGGCCTTGGCCGAGGCAGGTCCTAGAGGAGCCGTCTCGCCCAACGCCAACTTGAGCAGGTGGGTCAGGGTCTGCACCGGCGACAGGGCCGAGCGGGTCACCGAATTGACGATGTTGGAGTCGGCCTCCACCACCCCGCCGATGTCGCCGAAGCGCTTGGCCAGGATCTGGCGGTCGGCCTCGGGCAGGTCGACGCGCATCACGGCGCGCTGCAGGTCGGCCAGCACGCCCAGGCGCGTCATCGGCGGCTCGGCGCCGTTGCGCATTTCCTTCTCGAAGCGGACGGCGGTGACCGCGCCGATCAGCCACTGGGCGGCCTGGCTCTTGTTGGCCTTGCCGGTGACGTTCTCGGCCAGACGGATCAGGGCGCGCACCTCCTCGGTGGCGTTGGTGGTGTTGGTTACGGCGGCGGTGACGAATTCGGAGCTGATCAGCATCGAGGAGCGCTCGATGAAGGCCTCACGAATGTCCTCGGCCGACAGCATCTTGCCGGCGGCGGCGGTCAGGGCCATGGCCAGGGCGCGCAGGATGTCGATCTCGGCGTTGGCGTCGCTCGGGCGCAGGCGGCGCGAGGTCTTGATCTCGGCGATCACCCGCTTGCCGATGGCCATGCGCACGGCCTGGAAGTGGGAGCCCTCCATCCAGTGCGACAGTCGCTTGGCCGCGCCTTCCAGCGGCGGCATCACCCGCACCATGGTCGGGTCGATCTTGGACAGCATCTCCACCGAAGCGCCGGCGGCAAGGCGGGTCAGGGCGGCGAGGCTGCCGCCGAGGTCGAGGTCGGGGCCCAGAAGCTCGGCCACGCCGGCCTTGGAGCCGAGGATTTCGCCCAGCGGCTGCTCCAGCACCTCGAACGCCAGGGCGCGGGCGCGCGGGTCGGTGGGGGCGCCGTCGGCCAGGTCCAGCAGACGGTCGATCTTGTCGGCCCAGCTTTTGGCGTCGGCCAGATAGGAGGCGACCCCGCCGCCGAGCCTGTATGCAGCCTCGGGCTCTTCCAAAAGACGTGCGCAGGCCACGGCGAAGGGCTCGGTCTTGAAGTTGGCCAGGGACCCCTTGCGGCCGTCCTTGATCAGCCGCTCGATGGCCCGGTCAATCAGGCTGTTGAAGGTGCGGATCACCTCGTGCACCGACAGGCCCTTGGCCTGGGCCTCGGGGATGGCGATCTTCTGCACGGCGTGCTGCAGGTCGGTGCCGGAGGCTTCCAGCTTCTCGGCCAGGTCAGGCCGGTGCAGCAGCTCGAAGGGAATCACCTTGTTGCGGCCGAGCCAGCCTTCGAGCAGGCGCACGATCCGCTGGCGGGCGTGGACGGTGTAGAGGTCGGCGGGGGCCACGCAGGGCGGGCCGGTCTCTTCGAAGTCGCCCTTGGATTTCGGGGGCCCGGCTGTGCCCTTGGCCAGGATGGTAAGGCTGGAGTATTCGCCGGTCGCCTCGTCGAGGATTTCCTTGCTCACCCGCACCGCGCAGGAGCCGCCTTCCAGCATTTCCTCGGCATAGGCCAGCGCCCTGGCGCGGTCCTCCGTCGCCATCTCAAGCGCCAGCGAGCCGTTTTGGTGGCGGCGGGCGAAGACTTCGAAGTGGACCTGACCGGTGCTCATGAGTTCCCCAAGTGAACCCAAATGCCGTCCGTAAGCTTAATATCGGGTTGAAAGGCCATATATCGGGCTGAATGCCGCCCTAATCGGCGGTGAGGGTTTTTGGCCCGCGTTGCCGCCTCGGCTCACAGCCGATAGGTTTCGCGGGACCGGAGCGGAAGAAGAAACAAGATGGCGAAAATCACCCTGGTCGATGACGACGAGAACATCGTCGCTTCGGTATCCCTGGCGCTGGAAAGCCACGGCCATACGGTCAAGGCCTACTACGACGGCGCGGCGGGCCTGGAAGGGCTGGAGTCCGATCCGCCGGACCTGGCGATCCTGGACGTGAAGATGCCGCGCATGGACGGCATGGAGGTGCTGCGCCGCCTGCGCCAGACCTCGGCCACGCCAGTGATTATCCTGACCTCCAAGGACGAGGAGATCGACGAGATCCTCGGCTTCAACCTCGGCGCCGACGACTACATCCACAAGCCCTTCAGCCAGCGGCTGCTGATCGAGCGGGTCAAGGCGGTGTTGCGGCGCGCCGGAGCCGACGCCGCCGACCGCTCCAGCGCCGCGGGTCCGGCCAATTCCGCCGCCGCGGCGGCCCGCGCCATCCGCCGGGGCAAGCTGACGCTGGACCCCGAACGCCACGACTGCCTGTGGGAAGACCGGCCGGTGAAGCTGACCGTCACCGAGTTCCTGCTGCTGCAGGCCCTGGCCCAACGCCCCGGCTTCGTGAAGAGCCGCGACAACCTGATGGACGCCGCCTACGAGGATCAGGTCTACGTCGACGACCGCACCATCGACAGCCACATCAAGCGCATGCGCAAGAAGTTCAGGCAGGTCGACCCGGAGTTCGACGCGATCGAAACCCTGTATGGCGTCGGCTACCGCTATCGCGAGACCTGATCGCGCGTGAAGGCCAAGGCCGACAGGGACAAGACGGCCAAGGGCCGGGCTGAACGGCGCCGCTGGCTGCCGGGCTCGCGGCTGGGCCGGCTGATCATCGCGCTCAACCTGGTGGGCCTGCTGATCCTGATCGTCGGCGCCCTGGTGCTGAACGAGTTCCGCCAGGGCCTGATCCAGGCGCGCCTGGACAGCCTGCGCACCCAGGGCGAGCTGATCTCCAAGGTCATCATCATCGGCGCCACCACCGACGCACCGTCAATGGACTCCGAACGGGCGGGCGAGCTGCTGCAGGCCCTGTTCATTCCCGAAGCCCAGCGCGCGCGGCTGTTCGACCGCGAAGGGCGGCTGATCGCCGACTCCTATCTGGTGGCCGACCGGGTGGAGCAGCGGGTCCTGCCTCCGGCGCGCAAACGCGGCGACCTGCGCCTCGAACTGCCCCGCGACGCCAAGCAGGGCGCCACACAGCAGGCCAAGGCGAAGGATCAGCTCAACAAGGAGGTGGCCAAGGCCCTGACCGGCCAGCGGGTGGCGGGGGTGCGGGCCTCTCCCGCCGGCGGCCAGGTGGTGTCGGTATCCCTGCCGATTCAGCACGCCAAGGCGGTTCTGGGGGCCCTCACCCTCGAAACAGGCGATGTCGACCAGATCATCGCCGCCCAGCGCCGGGCGCTGATGCCCTTCATCCTGGTGGCCATCGCCGCCACCATCCTGACCTCCCTGCTGCTCAGCGCCCTGATCTCCCAGCCAGTGCTGCGCCTGGCGCGGGCGGCGGACCGGGTGCGGCTGTCGCGGGCGCGGGCCATCTCGCTGCCGGACCTGGCCAAGCGCGACGACGAGCTGGGCGACCTGACCCGGGCGCTGGAGAGCATGACCGACGCCCTGTCGACCCGGATCGACGCCATCGAGCGGTTCGCCGCCGACGTGGCGCACGAGATCCGCAATCCCCTGACCTCGATCCGCTCGGCCATCGACACCCTGCCCCTGATCAAGCACGGCGATGGACGCGAGCGGCTGCTGGCCATCCTGCAGCAGGACGTCAACCGGCTGGACCGGCTGGTCACCGACATCTCGAACGCCTCCAGGCTGGACGCTGAGCTCTCCAGGGAGCCGCCGCGAACCTTCGACCTGCAGCGGCTGCTGTCGGAGATCGTCGGAACCTACGCCGCCGACCTTCGCCCCGGTGGCGCGCCAGTGCGCTTCATCGCGCCGGACGACGGCGAGCCCCTGATGGTGTCCGGCCGCGAAGGCCCCATCGCCCAGGTGTTCCGCAACCTGATCGACAACGCCCGCTCGTTCAGCCCGCCGGAGGGCGAGGTGCGGGTGCGGCTGGCCCACAGCGGCCGCAACGTGCGCGCCTTCGTCGACGACGATGGTCCCGGCGTGCCGCCGGAGAATCTGGAGACGGTGTTCGAGCGCTTCTACACCTCGCGGCCCAAGGGCGCGGCGTTCGGCTCCAACTCGGGCCTGGGCCTGTCTATCGCCCGCCAGATCGTGGAGGCCCACGACGGCCGCATCTGGGCGGAGAACCGCGAGGACGCGCAAGGCAAGGTGACCGGCGCAAGGTTCGGCCTCGAATTCCCTGAAAAGCGCCCTGACCCACGCGCGCACGGCAAGCATGAGTGAGATCGTCCACGCCGGGCTGATCGCCTTGCACGACCGCGGGAGTTGGCGCGGCGTGCTGATCGAGGGGCCGTCCGGCGCCGGCAAGAGCGATCTGGCCCTGCGCGCTCTGGATCATGGATTCCGGCTGGTGGCTGACGACCGGGTGCTGATCTGGACCAGCCAGGGTCGCCTCTATGGCGCCGCGCCGCCGGCCATCGCCGGCCTGATGGAGGCGCGAGGGGTCGGGATCACCGCCCAGCCGACCCGTTCCTTCGTTGAAATCCAGCTGATCGCCCGTTGCGTCGGCCCGACCGAACCCGTCGAACGGATGCCGGATGAAACCCGTAAGGTCCTGCTGGGCCTGGCTATTCCGACCCTCGGCCTGCGACCTTTCGAAGCCTCCGCCCCGTTGAAACTGATTCAGTCGCTGAGTCTTCTTGGAGGCGGGCGTTAAGGAGCGTATCTAGCGCCGCTGCGGCGCATGCCGTCTCGCGGGGGGGACCCGGTGGAAGGTCGTCTATGATCGGGCTCGTGATCGTAACGCACGGGCGTCTGGCGGAAGAATTCGTGCTGGCGATGGAACACGTTGTGGGGCCCCAGCGGGGCGTCAAGGCGGTGTGCATCGGGCCCGAAGACGATATGGAGCGCCGCCGCCGCGACATCCTCAAGGCCGCCGAGGAGGTCGACGAGGGCCAGGGCGTGATCCTGCTGACCGACATGTTCGGCGGCACCCCGTCCAACCTGGCCATCTCGGTGATGGAGCAGACCCGCGCCGAGGTGATCGCCGGGCTCAATCTGCCCATGCTGATTAAGCTGGCCAGCGTGCGCGGACGCGAAAACCTGCAGACCTGCGTCGCCTACGCCCAGGAGGCCGGGCGCAAATACATCTCCGTCGCCTCCTACGTTCTGGCCGGCGAGAAGTGACGGTCACGCGGTCCGTCGACATCTGTAACGCCCGCGGCCTGCACGCCCGCGCGTCCGCGAAATTCGTCAAGCTGGCCTCCACCTTCGACGCCGAAGTCACCGTCAGCCGCGATGGGACCACCGTGGACGCCCGCTCGATCATGGGCCTGATGATGCTGGCCGCCGGCCCCGGCTGCGTGATCGACATCGCCGCCGAAGGCCCCGACGCGCAACCCGCGCTCGACGCCCTGGTCGCCCTGGTCGAAGCCAAGTTCGACGAAGAGCAGTAGCCAAATTCCCGCCGCTCAAGCAGCGAAGCGGTAGCGGCGGGATCAAAATGGCCCAGGAAACGGAACTCAAGTTCGAGCTTGATCCTGCCGCCGCCGACCGGCTGGAGCAGAAGCTGCTGCTGCGGTCGCGCTCAAGGACGCCCGCTCGGCCCCAGACCCTGACATCGGTCTACTACGACACCGCGGATGGCGAGTTGCTCAAGGCCGGTGTCAGCCTGCGTGTCCGCGAGGGCGGCGGCAAGAGGGTGCAGACTGTCAAGAGCGGGGGCGGCCTCACCTCGCGGGGGGAATGGGAAACCGAGCTCAACGCGCCGGGGCTGAACCTGAAAGCCGTCGCCCGCACGCCACTAGAACCGGTGCTGCGCGCGCTGCGCGGCGAGCTGGTTCCGGTGTTCTTCACTACCGTGGAGCGGACCAAGCGCATCGTCCGCCAGGGCGCGGCAAGGGTCGAGGCGGCGATCGACCGGGGGCATGTCGAGGCGGGCGGGCGCAGCATCCCGATCTGCGAACTGGAACTGGAACTGATCTCCGGCCAAACCGGCGCCCTGTTCGACCTGGCGCGGCGGCTGGCCGAGGACGCGCCCCTGCGGCTGAGCTTCGAAACCAAATCCCAGCGCGGCTACCGGCTGCTGGCGGGGCGCGGCGTCGGCGAGGCGATGAAGGGCGAGAAGGTTAGGCTGAAGCCGGGCATGACCGCCCGCAAGGCCTTCCAGGCGATCGCGGCGGCCACCCTGCGCCAATGGGCGGGCAACGCCGCCGTCCTGCGCGCCGCCCGGCGGCCCGAGGCCCTGCACCAGATGCGGGTGGCGCTCAGGCGCCTGCGCACCGCGCTGAAGCTGTTCGAGACGGTGGTCGCCGACGACGCCTATCCCAGGCTGGTGGCCGAGCTGGAGTGGCTGACGGGCGAACTGGATCAGGGCCGCGACATCGACGTGCTGATCGCCGAGACTTTCCGGCCCGCCGCGGCCCGCTTTCACGACCAGCCGGGCCTGGCGGGACTGGGCGAGCGGCTGTTGAAGGCCCGCACCCGCGCCTACGACCGCATCCTCGCCACTCTGGACACGCCCCGCTACCTCAGCCTGGTGCTGGACATGGCGGGCTGGGTCGAGTCGGGCCGCTGGGCCCAGCCGAAAGAGGCCCTGTTCGCCGCCAAGGCCGACGCGCCGGTGGCCGAGATGATCCGCGTGGGCCTCGACCGGCTGCACCGTCAGATCAAGCGTCGGGGGGTCGGGCTGCAGCGGCTGGATCCGCTCAGCCGGCACAGGCTGCGCATCCGCGCCAAGCGCATGCGCTACGCCCTGGAGTTCTTCGGCGACCTCTATGACGCCCGCAAGGACGAGCGCGACGCCTATCTGGCCACGCTGAAGGCCATGCAGGACTGCCTCGGGGCGCTCAACGACCTGAATGTGGCGCGCGAGAAGGGTCTAGCCCTGGCCGAGGGCGGCGGCCGCGCCGCCGGAGAGTCGGAAACCGAGGGCGCTCAGCAGGCCTTCGCCGCCGGCCTGATGATCGGGGCCCGAGCGGTATCGGAAAAGATCATGCTGAAGCAGGCCGATCGCCAGTATGCCGCCCTGATGGACGCCAAACGCTTCTGGCGAGGCTGATCGCGCGCCCGATCATATAAAGACATCTTTATGTGATCATTGCCGCTGGGCCCGTGGACGGCTATAGAGCGACAAAGCCGATCACAGGAGCCTCCCATGGCCGACTACATCATCAAGGACATCGCGCTCGCCGATTGGGGCCGCAAGGAACTGGCCATCGCCGAGACCGAGATGCCGGGCCTGATGGCCGTGCGCGAGGAATTCGGCAAGGATCAGATCCTGAAGGGGGCCCGCATCGCCGGTTCCCTGCACATGACCATCCAGACGGGTGTGCTGATCGAGACCCTGCAGGCCCTGGGCGCGGACGTGCGCTGGGCCTCCTGCAACATCTTCTCGACCCAGGACCACGCCGCAGCCGCTATCGCCGCCACCGGCACCCCGGTGTTCGCGGTCAAGGGCGAGACCCTGCCGGAATACTGGGACTATGCGCACAAGATCTTCGAATGGTCGGACGGCGGCTATCCCAATCTGATCCTGGACGACGGCGGCGACGCCACCCTGCTGTGCGTGCTCGGCCCCAAGGCCGAGAAGGACCCCTCGATCCTCAACAATCCGCAGAACGAGGAAGAAGAAGCCTTGTTCGCGGTGATGAAGCGGTATCTGAAGGAAAAGCCGGGTTTCTATTCGGCGATCCGCGACGCCATCAAGGGCGTCTCCGAAGAGACCACCACCGGCGTGCACCGCCTCTATGAGATGCACAAGAAGGGCGAGCTGCCCTTCCCCGCCATCAACGTCAACGACAGCGTCACCAAGTCCAAGTTCGACAACCTCTATGGCTGCCGCGAGAGCCTGGTGGACGCCATCCGCCGGGGCACCGACGTGATGCTGTCGGGCAAGGTTGCCGTGGTCTGCGGCTACGGCGACGTGGGCAAAGGCTCCGCGGCGTCACTGCGCCAGGGCGGCGCCCGGGTGATCGTCACCGAGATCGACCCGATCTGCGCCCTGCAGGCGGCCATGGAGGGCTATGAGGTCCGCACCGTGGAAGCCTCGCTGAAGGACGCCGACATCTACGTCACCGCCACCGGCAACAAGGACGTCATCACCGTCGACCACATGCGCGGGATGAAGAATAACGCCATCGTCTGCAACATCGGCCACTTCGACTCCGAAATTCAGGTCGCGGGCCTGCGCAACTTCAAGTGGGACGAGATCAAGCCGCAGGTGCACCACGTCGAATTCCCCAGCGGCAACAAGATCATCATCCTGTCCGAGGGCCGTCTGGTGAACCTGGGCAACGCCACGGGCCACCCCTCCTTCGTGATGAGCGCCTCCTTCACCAACCAGACCCTGGCCCAGATCGAACTGTGGACCAACGGCAAGGCCTACCAGACCGGCGTCTACACCCTGCCCAAGCACCTGGACGAGAAGGTGGCCATGCTGCACCTGGCCAAGCTGGGCGCCAGCCTGACGACGCTGAAGAAGGAGCAGGCCGACTATATCGGCGTGCCCACCGCCGGCCCGTTCAAGCCCGATCACTACCGCTACTAAGGCAATTCAGCCCCTTCCTCCGGGGAGGGGCTGAATACCGCTGGCCTGTCATCCGACTCGGTTATGCTGAAGCTTCAGCAGAGCGCGGGATCGACCTTTGACGCCAGCCCACTACGACCTCATCGTCATCGGCAGCGGCCCGGCCGGGCGGCGCGCGGCGGTCCAGGCGGCCAAGTTCAACAAGACGGTGCTGGTGGTCGAGAAGGGCCGCCGGGTGGGCGGGGTTTCGGTGCATACCGGCACCATCCCCTCCAAGACCCTGCGCGAGACGGTGATGAATCTGTCCGGCTGGCGCGAGCGGGGCTTCTACGGCCGCGCCCACCGCAACAAGGAGACCATCACCGCCGAGGATCTCAGCCGGCGGCTGCGGATCACCCTGGACCACGAGGTCGAGGTGCTGGAGCATCAGTTCGCCCGCAACAGCGTGGACACCATCCACGGCGCGGCCCGATTCCTGGATCCGCACCGGCTGGAAGTGTCGGGCGATGACGATGCGGTCCACACCTATACCGCCGACCGTTTTCTGATCGCTGTCGGCACCCGCCCTTACCGGCCCGCCAACATCGCCTTCGACGGTCAGAACATCCTCGATAGCGACGAAATCCTCGACCTGCCGCGCATCCCGCGCCAGCTGGTGGTGGTCGGCGCCAGCGTGGTCGGGGTCGAATACGCCAGCATTTTCAGTGCGCTGGACGTGCGGGTCACGCTGGTGGAGCCTAACAGCCATCTGCTGCCCTTCATCGACCGCGAGGTCACCGACGAGTTCCTCCACGACCTGCGCGATCGCGGCGTGGTCATGCGCCTGGGCTGCAAGGTGACCTCCGCCGAGGTGCTGGGGCCGCAAAGCTGCCTGGTGACCCTGTCGGACGGCCGCGAAATCCGCGCGGACATGGTGCTGTTCTCGGCCGGGCGTGAGGGAGCGGTGCATGGCTTGGGGCTGGAAGCCTGCGGCTTGGAGCCGGACGCCCGCGGCAGGCTGGCGGTGGACAAGGTGACCTTCCAGACCAAGGTTCCGCACATCTACGCCGCCGGCGACATCATCGGCTTCCCCAGCCTGGCCTCCACCTCCATGGAGCAGGGACGCATCGCCGCCTGCCAGGCCTTCGGTGCGCCCACCCACGCCCCGCCGGAATTCTTCCCCTACGGCATCTATTCCGTGCCCGAAATCTCCACGATCGGCATGACCGAAGAGCAGGTGCGCGAGCTGGGCCTGCCCTACGACTGCGGCATCGCCCGTTACCGCGAGCTGTCACGCGGCCACATCATGGGCATCAGCTCGGGCTTCATGAAGATGATCTTCGCCACCGACACCCGGCGGCTGCTGGGCGTCCACATCGTCGGCGAGGGCGCGACCGAGCTGATCCACATCGGCCAGGCGGTGCTGAACCTGGAAGGCACCCTGGATTATTTCGTCGAGAACACCTTCAACTACCCGACCCTGGCCGAGGCCTATAAGGTCGCCGCCCTGGACGCCTGGAATCGCATGCCCAGGCGCTGAAAGCTTAGTGATGGCCGATCTTCCTGAGACCCCCTTCGGCGGCGACTGTCCGCCGCGTTTCGCCCCCGTGCGCGAGGCCTTCCTGGCCAATTTCACGGGCGACTTCGCTGAGCTGGGCGCGCGGTTCACCGCCTGCATCGACGGGCAGGTGGTGGTCGACCTGTGGGGCGGCTGGGCCGACCGCGACCGCACCAAGCCCTATGACGACAAGACTCTGTCGCCGGTCTTCTCCACCACCAAGGCGGCGGCCAGCCTGATGATGGCCTGGCGCGTGGGGCAAGGCGGTCTGGACTACAGCCAGCTAGCCACGGACCTCTGGCCCGAATTCGGCCAGGCGGGCAAGGACCGGCTCACGGTCGAGCAGGTCCTGTCGCATCAGGCGGGGCTGAGCGGCCTGCGCGGGCCGCTCGATCCCGACATCTGGTTTGACTTCCCAGCGGTCTGCCACGCGTTGGAGATCGCCGAGCCGCTGTGGCCGCCGGGGACCGCCTCCGGCTACCACCCGATGACCTTCGGCTATCTGGCGGGCGAGCTATTCCGCCGCGCCGACGGGCGCAGCCTGGGCCAGGCCCTGCGCCAGGATGTGGCCGAGCCGCTGGGCCTGGACCTCTGGATCGGCCTGCCGGAATCGGAAGACGCCCGCGTCAGTCAGGTGCAACGGCCGCCGGCCATGGCCAACCTCAACCCGATCACCGAGCCGCGCAAACTAGCCTTCCTGATGCCGTGGTCCGCGGTCGCTTCGCGCGACGTGCGCCGCTGGCGCGCGACCGAAAGCCCTGGGGCCAACGCCCACGGCACCGCAGCCGCCTTCGCCCGGCTGATGGCGATCATGGCCTGCGACGGCGAACTGGACGGGCGCGAGATCCTGCCACCGGGTTTGGCGCTGGAGGCGGCCCGGCAGCGCATCCAGGGAGACGATCTTGTCCTGCCCTACACCGTCAGCTGGGGCGCGGGTTTCCTGAGAAACCAGGGACTGGGCATCTACGGGCCGTCGGACCACGCCTTCGGCCATTCGGGCTGGGGTGGGTCCTGCGCGGCGGCCGATCCGGAGCGGCGGCTGTCGCTGTCCTATGTGATGAACCGGCAGAGCCAGCACCTGATCGGCGACCCGCGCTCGCGCCGCCTGATCGACGCGCTCTACGCCTGTATCTGAACCGCCCGGCGGGCCGCGCGCAGCGACCCGACGCTGAACACCGCCACCCCCGCCCAGATGAAGACGAAGGCCAGGGCGCTTAGCGGCGTCAGCACCTCGCCCGTGCTCATGGCGATGATGAAGGCGATCGTCGGCATGACGAACTGCAGGAAGCCCATCAACGACAGGGGCAGCCGCCGCATGGCCGAGGCGAACAGAGCCAGCGGGATCACCGTGGCGGGGCCGGTCGCCAGGATCAGCAGGGTCGCGGCCGGGGTCGTGCCCAACGGCTGCACGCCCTGGCCGTGCGCCCAGACCAGATAGGCGATGCCGATCGGCGCCAGCATCAGGCATTCCACGAACAGGCCCACCTGAGCGCTGGCCGGGACCTGCTTGCGCAGCACGCCGTAAGCCCAGAAGGTCACCGCCAGGCTCAGCGCCACCCAGGGCGGGTGGCCGACCGCCGCCGCCTGCAGGCCCACGCCGATCACCGCCAGGACAATGGCGATCATGCCCGACCGGCTGATCCGCTCGCGGAACAGAAACGCCCCGGCGGCCATGTTGAGCAGCGGGTTGATGTAGTAGCCGAGGCTGGCGTCCAGCTTGTGGCCCGTAGTGGAGGCGTAGACGAAGATCGACCAGTTGACCGAGACCAGGACAGCCGTCCCGGCCAGCCACAAAAGGGTGCGCGGGGTGCGCAGCACCGTCCAGGCCTCGCCCTGACGCCCGGCCAGCCAGACCAGCCCCGCCGACCAGGGCAGCGACCAGATGCAGCGGTGGGCGGTGATCTCCCAGGCGCCGACGTGCTCACGCCCCAGGGCCATGAACAGCAGCGACAGCCCGCCCCACAGGAAGTAGGCGGTGAAGCCCGCCACGAGAGCGGACCGGTCCCCGGCGACTCCGCCAGGACCAGCCTGGAGCGGAGAAGCCGAGGCGGTCGTCATGCGGGCGCGCGTTCCAGAAGGCCGCGCTCGTGCAGCAGCTGTGCGATCTGAATCGCGTTCAGCGCCGCGCCTTTGCGCAGGTTGTCGGAGACGACCCACAGGTTGAGGCCGTGCTCGACAGTGGCGTCCTTGCGGATGCGGCTGACATAGACGGCGTGCTCGCCCGCGGCCTCGACCGGCGTGATGTAGCCGCCGTCTTCGCGCTTATCGATGACGATAACGCCGGGAGACTCGCGCAGGATATCGCGGGCCTCGTCTTCGTCGATCGGCGAGTGGAACTCGATGTTCACCGCCTCGGAGTGGCCGACAAAAACCGGAACGCGGACACAGGTCACCGTCAGCTCGATCTTGGGATCGAGCATCTTCTTGGTTTCCAGCCACATCTTGGCTTCTTCGTCGGTGTAGCCGTTCGGCAGGAAAGACCCGATCACCGGCAGAACGTTGAAGGCGATCTGCTTGGCGAACTTCTTGGGCGTGGCGTCGCCGAGGCCATAGATGGCCTTGGTCTGGTCCCACAGCTCGTCCATGCCCGCCTTGCCCGCGCCGGACACCGACTGATAGGTCGAAACCACCACCCGCTTGATCCGCGCCTCGTCGTGCAGCGGCTTCAGGGCCACCACCAGCTGGGCGGTGGAGCAGTTGGGATTGGCGATGATGTTCTTCTTGCGGAAGCCTTCGACCGCGTCCGGATTCACTTCCGGCACGATCAGCGGCACCGCCGGGTCCATGCGGAAGGCCGACGAGTTGTCGATCACCACCGGGCCAGCCTTGCCAATCTTCTCGGACCAGGCGCGTGAAACCTCGCCGCCCGCCGACATCAGCACGATGTCGACCTTGGAAAAGTCGAAGGTCTCCAGGTCCAGGCACTTGAGCGTGCGGTCAGCGTAGGAGACTTCAATGCCGATGGATTTGCGCGAAGCCACAGCGAAAATCTCGTCCACGGGGAACTTCAGTTCCTCGAGGATCGCCATCATTTCACGGCCCACGTTGCCCGTGGCGCCGACTACGGCCACCCGGTAACCCATCGCAATTCTCCTTAAGCTTGGGGAAGGGCGCAGTTACGCCTTCAAAGCCCATTTCGCAAGAGCGAGAAGGTCACACCCGCCGTCCGATGTCGGCCTAGCCCGCCAGCGCCTTGATCACCGCGTCGCCCATCTCGCGGGTGGAATTCTTGCCGCCGATGTCGCCGGTGCGCACGCCCGTATCCAGCGCCTTCTTGACCGCCGCATTGAGCCGGTCGTCCAGGTCCGGACGGCCCAGCGACCAGCGCAGGGCCATGCCGAAGGACAGGATGGCGGCCAGGGGGTTGGCGAGGTTCTTGCCGGCGATGTCGGGGGCCGAACCGTGCACGGGCTCATACAGGCCCGGTTTGCCGGGGGTCGACAGGGCGGCGGAGGGCAGCAGGCCGATCGAGCCGGTCAGCATCGAGGCCTCGTCCGACAGCATGTCGCCGAACAGGTTGTCGGTGACGATCACGTCGAACTGCTTGGGATTCTTGACCAGCTGCATGGCGGTGTTGTCGGCCAGCTGGTGCTCCAGCTGCACGTCCGGGTATTCGGCGGCGTGAAGCGCGGTGACGACCTGGCGCCAGAACAGGCCCGAATCCATCACATTGGACTTCTCGGCCGAGACCACCTTGTTGCGCCGGCCACGGGCCAGTTCGAAGGCGACGCGGGCGACCCGCTCGATCTCGCTCTGAGTGTACTGCTGCATGTCGTAGCCGCGCTTCTCGCCCGACGGCAGGGTATCGATGCCCTTGGCCCCGAAATAGACGCCCGAGGTCAGCTCGCGCACGATGATCAGGTCCAGGCCCGCCACCACTTCGCGCTTCAGTGTCGAGGCGTCAGCCAGGGCGTCGAAGCAGAGTGCCGGACGCAGGTTGGCGAAGGCGTCCATCGCCTTGCGCAGGCCCAGCAGGGCCGCTTCGGGTCGCTTGTCGCGCGCCGTGGTCGCATCCCACTTGGGCCCGCCGACCGCGCCCATCAGGACGGCGGTGGAATTGAGCGCCGCGTCCAGGGTCTCCTTGGTCAGGGGTTCGCCGTACAGGTCATAGCTGGCGCCGCCGAAGGCCCGCTCGTCGATCTCCAGCTCCAGCTCGGCGTGCTCAGCCATCCAGGCGGCCACGCGGCGCACTTCGCCGATCACTTCCGGGCCGATGCCGTCGCCGGGCAGGAGCAGCAGGCGGGGGCGGTTGGGCAGGGTCATGGAACTGTTCCTAGAGGGACTTTTCTTAGAGTGACTTGGCGGAAACGGCCTCGTAGGCCGTCAGTTGTCGGTCGTGAAGCCCGAGCTCGGCGCCGGCGGCGCGCCAGGCGGCCATGTGGGCGCTCTCGGCGTAGGCCTTCAGCACCGCCCCGTCGCTCCAGGACTCCGAAACCCAGATCAGGCCGGGCTCGAACACGTCCTCGGCGTAGGAATAGTGCAAACAGCCTTGCTCGGCGCGGCTGGCGTCGACCATCGCGCGCATGGCGGGACGGCATTTGTCCAGGGAGCCGACGGGGATGCGCACGGTGCCGGTGATGACGATCATCTGCAGGTTTCCTAGGACGCTGCCCATGCGCGGGTCAGCCGGCGGGTCTGTTCGAAGCGGTCGATGTCGGAGGCGTGCTCGAGCGTCTCGCCGATGGCGTCCAGCCCCTTGAGCATCTTTTCCTTGCGCGAGGCGTCGATCTCGAACCGGTAGTTGGTCCCCGAAGGCGAGACCACGGTCTGGGCCTCCAGATCCACGGTGAAGACGTGATTGCCGCCCTTGGCCTCGGCCATCAGGGCATGGACCTCGTCGGCCTGCAGGACCACCGGCAGCAGGCCGTTGGAGAAGCAGTTGTTGTAGAAGATGTCGGCGAACGACGTGGACACCACGCAGCGGATGCCGAAGTCCATCAGGGCCCAGGGCGCGGGCTCGCGGCTGGAGCCGCAGCCGAAATTGTCGCCTGCCACGATCATCCGGACGCCCCTGTAGGCGGCCTGGTTGAGCACGAAGTCGGGCTTCTCCTGGCCCTCCATGTCGAAGCGGAAGTCGTAGAACAGCCCCTTGCCCAGGCCCTCGCGCTCCACGGTCTTGAGGAAATGCTTGGGGATGATCTGGTCGGTGTCGATA